>CAJAQT010000043.1 GCA_903944165.1 uncultured Methylococcaceae bacterium
AGCCAAAATCCGTGTAAGGGTTGAAGTATTTGCTGATCATGAGGCTTTCCAAGAGTTAAGCGCTTAAATTTAAAGCTGTAATTCTAGCATTTAGTCATAAAAAAACCGCTCATAGATTACTGGAAACTAAGGGCGGTTTTTGTAGGGCTCTGAGTTTAGTAATCGTGCTCAGACTACTATTTCTCCATTTTCACCTGCGGCTTTAAGATTAACTTAGCCAGGGCAGGCAAGATAATAAAGGTGCTGGTCATTATCCAAAATATTCCAATGGTTATCACTAAGCCCATGCTGGCAATGCCCGCATGGGGTGAGAAGGCTAAACCCGCAAAACTCGAACTAGTGGTTAAAGCACCAAAAAACATGGCTCTTGCAGTACTCGATTTATAAATATTTTGCTCTTCTGACAGTGAATGACGCAGTTTTTCTACCATGTGAATACCATTATCAACGCCAAAGCCTAATAACAAGGGTAATGCAATAATATTAGCGAAATTAATGGGGGTGTGAGTGATTACTGTACTTGCCATGGTAAATAAGCCCGCCAAGACTAAAGGCGTCATAATAAGTAAGGTATCCGTTATATTGCGACGAATGATTAATAACACAATAGCGATGGTCAGCAGCGCAATGGTAATGGCTTGTTTAAATGCACCCACCACAGCTTTCATGGATTCCCAATACAAAATTGGTAAATCTGTGGCGTTAGGCACTAAGGTTTGCACGTCGGTAATGAAGTCTTCCAAATGGGCTAAATCATTGACGTCCTGCTTAGGGAAAATCTGAATACGATACAACTGCTCTTTACTTACCCAACGATCCCGCATTTCTGCAGGTAACGCTTCCAAGCGAATATGTTCTGCATTCAACCCTGTCAATAAATCATTCATTACTGTTGGCAAAGTTCCTAACACGCTTGAATGGACGCGCTCAAGAAACAGGCGACGACTACTAATTTGCCGATTATTTAATTCATCAAGCAAACCCTGTAATTCATTTTTTAACGAGAGTAGAGACGCAATTTCACTAGGCTGTGTTTTTTTAAACAGTGTCTGATTGATAGTGGTTATTAAGTGCTCAATGCCAGGAACAGGATCTGTGCTTATCTGCAATTCTGGGAAACGGGTTAAATTTAACCCCAGGGTTTCCGCCATGTCGTCAATAATTGCCAGTTTTTCTGACTGCTCACTGGGAATAAAATCAAATAAACTTATAGTTTTTTCAACGCTAGGTAAGGCACTTAATTGCGTTTGCAAGGCTTTTACTTTAGCTACATCGTTAACCAACACGGTTAACGTCATGGGTGTGGTGTCTTTATCTTTAATTAGATTTTTAAAGGCAATCACTGAATCTGTTGTGGGGTCGCGCAAATTAATGGGATTAAAATCAGTTTGCACCTGCGTTACCATGCCTAACGCAAGTACGGCAAGAATTCCTACGATAATGACAATTGGTTGCGCGAAATGTAAAGTAAAATTAGCGAGCTTTTCAGGGAAGTGAAAGAAACGCTTATGATTTGTTTCAGGCAAATGAGTGATATGCACGGGAATTAACGTTAATAACACGGGCAACACGGTTAACGTTACTAATAAACAGATAAATAAACTGGTGCCTGCCAATAAGCCTAATTCGGACACGCCTTGATAGTCGGTGGGAATAAAAGCATACAACCCTATGGCAGTAGTGCCTGCACATAATAATAAGGATGGACTTGTTGACGTTAAGGTGCCACTTATCGCACGTTCGCGACTAATATGATGCGCTAAATTATCACGATACCGTAAACAAAAATGAATCGCATACTCCACGCCTAAACCAATGTTTGATACCGCAAACGCCACTGAAATTAAATTTAATTCTTGCACTGCAAAAGCGGCAAACGCGCCGCATAAAATCATTCCTAAAGCTAGCGTAACTAAGGTGACAATAGTGAGGTATAAAGAGCGATACGCTAACATCAATATTACTAACACGAGTACGATTGAAAATAAACTTGCCGTAAAGGTGCCGGTACTCATGCCTGATAATTCATCATCTTCTAAGCCTAACTCTCCGGTAATCCACATTTTTATCTGTGGTAAGTTAGGTTCCTGAATGGTACTAAGGGCTTTTTTTACAGTGGTGATGGCTTGTTCAGCGGGTCGAATCTGTGTGTAATCTAATTTTGGTCGAACAATAATAAACTGTGTGTTGGATGATAGGGTCTTATCAACAATCATGCTTTCCCAAGACAGCATGGTGGGTTCATTATTGATCGTTGCTCGTAATGTCGACGATACTTTATCTATGATGCTAAACAAATCGACAACGCCATCATCGGGTGTTGCGCTGGCTTGCAAGGCATCATCAATAATCGATAAAAAACCTGTTAAATTAGGCTGTTCAGCAATACGCCCAAGAAAGGGCTGTGCTTTAACTAGGCTAGTCGACAACTGGTTTAAGCGGTTAGTCTCTAAATAAAGCAGTCCATTTTTTCGTAAATAGGCGTTGTCCGTAGGTAAATAGACAAAATCAAAATGGGCTTTATCATTTGCCAATAACTGCCCTAAGCGCTTACTGGCTGTTTTGGTTAATTCAGGTGTGGTTGATTCTAATACCAATAATAAGGTGCGCATATCTTGTGGAAATGCTTTCTCAAATTGTCGGCTATTTTTCTGAAAATCCGCCTCAGGTGCAACTAACTCGGTGGTATCCGTATTAATACTTAGGTGTTGAGCTGTGTAATCCCACGCTCCCCACATAATTATAACGATAATAACAATCATCCCAACAGGATGGCTAAGACTCCAATTTCCACAACGAGTCATTACATTCAACACCGATTTTTTTAAAGTCATAACCAAAATGTAGTAAAAAAAATATCAAAAAAATTGCAGTCTACAAAATTTAAAGACGACATTAATAAAGAGGGTTACCTACTTCACTCCACAGATACACTGTCCACGCGTTGAAAACCTCTTGGTAAGAGTTGTCCACGTTGACCACGTGTGCCTTGATAGGCACTTAATTCGTATGGCTTCAATAATAAAAATTGTTTGCCAGAACATATTTTTAAACTGGCAGACTCAGGCAAGATCAGATTTATCAATACATAATCTTTTCCTGTAGCAAGGTCTTCACTACTGAGCTTAATTAATTTATTGCCACGTCCCCGCGAAAGTTCGGGTAATTCGGTGCTTGGCATAATGAGTACTCTGCCTTGCGCGGTAATCATGACGAGTAAATCGGTAGCTGAATTAAGACACATAGGTTGACATAAACGTGCACCATTCGTTAAAGCTACGATACTTTTACCCGCCTTGTTTTTAGTGTGCAATTCTTGTATGGGGGTAAGAAAGCCATAACCATGAGTGCTGATTAACACCACCTGTGCTTCTACTTGAGCAGCCAGAAGATAGCTAAAAACGGCACCCACTGGCGGATTTAAACGCGCAGTTAAGGGTTCGCCATGAGTACGCGCTGAAGGTAAATCATGGGCTGAAATAATATAGCTTCGTCCAGTCGAATCAAACACTATAATGGCTTGTGTAGATCGGCAACGTAAGGCATCGGCAAAACTATCACCAGTACGATAATTAAGTGTACTTACCTCAAAATCATGACCTTTAGCGGCTCTTATCCAACCTTTTTCCGACAAAATCACGGTAATAGGTTCGTTGCTTATTAAAGCAGTCGTTGCCAACGCTTGTGCAGCCGCGCGGGATACTATAGGCGAACGCCTAGCGTCACCGTATTTTTCTGCATCGGCCAATAATTCTTTACGAACTAAGCCCTTTAATAACACCTCTGAACTTAAATATTGCTCTAATTCCATACGTTCTGCGGCTAATTCAGCTTGCTCACCACGAATTTTAATTTCTTCTAACTTTGCTAACTGACGTAATTTTAATTCTAAAATGGCTTCTGCTTGTAATTCACTGATGCCAAAACGTTCTATTAATACAGGCTTGGGATAATCTTCTGCACGCACAATGGCAATCACTTCATCTATATTTAAAAAAGCGATTAATAAGCCTTCTAACAGATGCAGCCGGGTTTGAACCTTATCTAATCGGTATTGCAAGCGTCTGCGCACTGTTGCAATTCTAAAGCTTAGCCATTCAGTTAAGATAGTACGTAAATCTTTGACTTTAGGACGTCCATCTAAGCCAATCATGTTTAAATTAACGCGATAACTTTTTTCCAAATCAGTGGTGGCAAATAAATGTGACATGACTGACTCAACTTCCAACCGTTTAGTTTTAGGAATAATCAGTAACCGCGTAGGATTTTCATGATCAGATTCATCGCGTAAATCATCAATCATGGGAAGTTTTTTGGCCAACATCTGCGCCGCTATCTGCTCCATTAACTTAGCCCCTGACACTTGATGAGGTAAGGCAGTAACGACAATGATACCGTCTTCAAGTTCATACGTGGCACGCATTTTTATTGAGCCTCCGCCCGACACATACACCGCGCGAATATCTTCTTCAGAAGTGATGATTTCAGCATCGGTGGGATAGTCTGGACCGTTGATATGCGTTAATAAGGTGCCTAAGGAACATTCTGGATCATCTAATAAGGCGAGACAGGCTTGCACCACTTCACGCAAATTATGCGGGGGAATGTCGGTTGCCATACCCACAGCAATACCCATCGTGCCATTCAATAAAATATTAGGCAAACGCGCAGGCAACAGTTCTGGCTCTTGTAAAGTACCATCAAAGTTATCCGTCCATTCCACCGTGCCTTGTCCTAATTCGTTTAATAACGATTGCGCATAAAGGGTTAGCCGTGATTCGGTGTAACGCATGGCAGCAAATGATTTAGGATCATCTGGCGACCCCCAATTGCCCTGTCCATCAATCAAGGGGTATCGGTAGGAAAACACTTGCGCCATTAACACCATCGCTTCATAACAAGCTGAATCGCCATGCGGATGATATTTACCCAACACATCCCCCACAGTACGCGCTGATTTTTTAAATTTTGCTAAGGCGGTCAAACCCAATTCTGACATAGCATAAACAATGCGTCGCTGCACTGGTTTTAAGCCATCGGCTAGATGTGGTAAGGCACGATCAAGAATCACGTACATTGAATAATCTAAATAGGCCTTTTCTGCAAAATCCTTTAATGGCAGTTGTTCAAAATTATCTATACCCCTCACTTAGCAATCATCCTCAATTTCAGTGTGTAAAATTCGACTTTTTTCTAAACTTTCCTGTCGTAACTGTTTTCTTAATTCAGCCGCAGCAAAGCGATTATGATCCTCGGGTGTCACTAACTGCAAACGTGGCACTTCCACTGATTTACCTTGTTCATCGATGGCAACCATGGTAAAAAAACACGAGGTGGTAAAGCGCTTTTCATAGGTACGTAAGTGTTCTGCAAAGACATTCACACCAATCTCCATTGAAGATCGGCCAACATAATTGACTTGAGCATGAAACGTGACTAATTCGCCGACATTGACCTGTTGTTTAAAAAATACCTGATCTAAGGCAGCCGTGACGACATAATTTTTACAATATTTTGCGGCACAAGCATACGCCACCTGATCTAATAATTTCAGTAACGCCCCGCCATGCACATTACCCGAAAAATTAGCCATATCAGGCGTCATTAACACGGTCATCGTAAGTATTTTTTCTTGTTTCATTGGTTATGATAGTTAGTTTCAATCCACATTCAACATCATCTGTCGAATAATAAGGTCATCGACAGGTTGAGGTCGATAGATTGCCTACCCATAAACGAGAGGCTTAATAAAAAGGATAACGATGCTAAAGCAACGTTGTCAACATTGAACAAATCCCGCGCAATCCGTCTCAACCAAGCAAGAGAGGGGGGCTGAATAAGGTCAAACCAGCAAAGAAATAAAGTTATTATTGCTTACCACTGTGCGCGTAAACCATTGCTATTTTCGACCTACTAGACTAAGTAATCACAGTAAATAAATAAAACTATTCTACACTACCCACTGGTAATATTAGGTTGAAAATTGGTTCTGTGCTGATTAGGCTCATTGCCCAACATAACGCTGTTTTATACTTCACTAGCCCTTCAAACGTTAAGCATTGCATGAAATTAATGACTCCTTTTAGCGTCACCTTACCCACATTTTTCGGTGTCGCCGTGCTGTTGATATTCGTTAGCCTGATGACCAGTGCTCACGCTGCTCGCCCCTCGCCTACTAAAAACTTTCAAAGCTCAAGTTTTGAAATCACGGCTTCAGTATTGCAAACAAAAATCGACGCAATCAATAACCGACAAGGTTTCGATGAGCAAAGTAAAGCCACGCTGTTAAAGTTTTACCAATCTGCGCAAGATAATTTAACGAATATCGACCTATTTAAGGCGCATAACTTGGCGTATAAAAATGCCATTAAAGAAGACCCTGAAAAAACTAAAAAACTCCAGCAAGAATTAGCTGAAGCTCAAGCTAAACCCACTAAACTAAAATTAGAAAATTTTAATAAGATTAGCACGCAAGAATTAGAACAACGCTTAATTATCGAAAAAGAAAAACTCAGTAGTATCAATGAGCAACTTAATAAATTGGAAACGGAATTAGCTGTTCAGCAATCTCGTCCGCAAATGATTCGTCAGGAAACTGTCACTGCGCAACAAGATTTTGATGTCACCCAAAAAAAGCTAGAAACGCCAGATAATACGCGCACTAAACTAGAAAATGAAGCTGCACAGTATTTTCTAAAATCTTTGCTAGAAGCCCGCAGTGCAGAATTAAAAATGCTTGAAATTGAAGCGATTAGTAATCCAGCACGCGTTGAATACCTTAAAACTCATTATCAATTATTTGATCTTAAAAAAAATACCTTTACGCCTTTAATTGCCTACATTGAAAGTATTTTAACCGAACGACGACAACAAGAAGCACTCGCAGCGCAAAATGCCTTAACCCAAGCAGAGCAAGATATTGCCAATAAACATCCTGTATTACAAAGCATCACGCGCGAAAATATTCAATACAGCCGCGAGCTACAGATTGTTAACGAAAAAATAAATAATTTTATCGAACAAAAAGCCAGTATCGATAAACAAGCGGCTGATTTAGAGTCAGATTTTAAAAATGTCGACAAAAAAATTGCTTTAGCCAATCTCAGTCCAGAACTGGGTAAATTATTACGCGAACAACGCCGCAGTTTGCTCACGCAAATTCAAGAAACCTTACAGTCAGATACGATAAAAAATGAAATAGCGCATATTAGCCTTAATGAATTTAAGCAAGAAGAACTGCTTAAACATTTGGCGAATATTGATTCAGAACTACGTGAACGCATGAAAATGCAGGTTGATAATCAACTTCCTGAAGAGCAACGGATGATGATTCAAGCAGAATTACGTATGTTGATGGACAATCAAAAAGAATTACTCACTAAGCTGTATTTTACAGACACCAATTACCTTCGCACCCTGGGCGATTTTGATTTTTCTCGCCAACAACTAAATACCCAAGCCAATAAATTTGCCGCGTATCTTGATGAACGCTTATTATGGGTACGCAGTTCCCCACCTATCGATAAACAATTTATAGCAGACATTTATTTTGCACTGATCTGGTTATTGTCGCCTATCAATGGCATTGTTTTACTTAAAGATTTTTTTAATAGTCTATTAAACGCACCTTTTGTTAGTTTTTTAGCGTTTGCCAGCGTGCTAGGCTTATTCACACTAAGCTCGCGGCTACACAAACAACTCGCTAGTAATGCAGAAAAAGTTAACATGATGGTTACTGACCATTTTTTTTATACCCTCAAAGCACTTACCTATACCTCGTTAATCATCCTCCCTTTTCCCTTGCTTAGCGCTTCTTGTGGCGGGTTATTGCTGCATAACCACCCACTTGATAATTACAGTAAAGCCATAGGTACTGGCTTAGAAACAATGGCTATCCCGTTATTTTTTATGCAATTTTTTTATGTACTGTTTGCAGCTAACGGCATTATCAGACAACATTTTCAATGGCCGTTACGCGCCACAAAGTTACTACGCAAACAACTGGCATGGCTGCGTTTTATCGCTATCCCTTGTGCATTCATTATGGCCAGCACGAGTGTCTCAAAAGTGTCGGCACACAGTGATGGCTTAGGACGCTTGGCACTGATTTTAAGCATGTTAGCCATGGCATTGTTTTTATACCGTATATTAAATCCTGAACAGGGCTTATTAACGACACTTATCAAAGCGCATCCACACAGTTGGTTGGCGCGCCTACGCTTTTTTTGGATGCCAGCAGCGGTCATTATGCCCTTAATTATTATAGGCTTTGCTGCCACAGGCTATTATTTAAGTGCCTTAGAATTACAACAAAAATTGATTATTACGTGGCGTTTAATTTTTTTAATGATAATTTTACATGCCCTAGTCTTACGCTGGTTAATTCTAGTTAATCAACAACTTGCCATTGATAATGCAGAAACTTCCCGCAAACTGTCAACACAAGGTTCTGCTGAGAAACACCGCGCCGTAATAAGTGGTGAAGATCCTGTTTTACCCCATAATGAGCAACTTATCGATATTTCCACGTTGAATACGCAAACCCTTAACTTGTTAAATGCACTCATTGGCTTTGGTTTAATCATTGGTTTTTCAATGATTTGGAAAAACATTTTGCCTGCCTTTGCATTTCTTGAAGACATTATGCTTTGGCAGCATCAAGTGTCGCTTAATAATCAAAATACCTATGAGCCCATCACGCTGACCAATCTTATGTTGGCAGGCTTGTATGTATTTATTACCGTCGTCGCCATGCGTAACTTTTCTGGCATTATGGAATTGTTTGTCTTCAGACGTTTTACCATTGAAACAGGCAGTCGTTATGCAATCAATCAATTATCAAAATATGTCTTATTTTCCATTGGTTTTATTGCGGTCGCCAATGAATTGGGTGGGAGTTGGTCACAAGTGCAATGGTTGGTTGCTGCGCTAAGTGTGGGGTTAGGATTTGGCTTACAAGAAATCTTTGCCAATATGGTATCAGGTATAATTTTGTTATTTGAGCGCCCCATTCGCGTGGGCGATACGGTTACGGTGGGCGATATTACTGGCAAAGTTAGTCGTATTCAAATGCGCGCCACCACATTAATGGATTGGGATCAAAAAGAACTTATTGTGCCCAATAAAACATTTATTACCCACCAATTAGTCAACTGGACGTTAAGCGATGCCACTACGCGCGTTAGCATTAATGTGGGTATCGCTTACCAATCCGACATTGAACTAGCACATAAAATCATGCTAAACACTGTCCGTTCAACGCCATTAGTGCTTGATAATCCTGAACCCTGCGTACTTTTTATGAATTTTGGCGATAATTCATTAAATTTTACGATTTATGTTTATGTCAGTGAATTAGGGCACCGCTTACAAGTCACTCATGATTTACATCAACGCTTACTCACTACCTTACGAGAGCATAATATTGAAATACCGCTACCGCAACGTGATGTTACTATACGAGATCAACGATAAACTGAGCGCACATAAAAGCGTGTAGTCGTGATTTGTCTGCACCAACATTTGACATATTTTTTTTATACCAGTAATTTACACCACATCATTTAACTTTTCTCACGTATTGGTCATTTAAATTTGTAATGGAACAATTTCAAAGAATAAGCCGTTTACCTCCTTATGTATTCAACATTGTCAATGAACTCAAAGCCAAAGCACGCGCTGCTGGTGAAGATATTATTGATTTTGGCATGGGCAACCCAGATCAAGCCACGCCAAAACATATTGTTGATAAAATGATTGAAGCTGCGCAACGGGACGATACGCATCGTTACTCGATGTCAAAAGGAATTCCACGCTTACGAAAGGCCATCTCTACTTGGTATAAAACACGTTTCAATGTTGACATTGATCCTGAGACCGAAGCCATTGTTACTATTGGTTCTAAAGAAGGACTGGCACATTTAGCTTTAGCCACCTTAGGCCCTGGTGATATTGTCTTAGTGCCTAATCCTGCCTACCCCATTCACCCTTATGGCGTAGTGATAGCGGGGGCAGATTTACGCCATGTGCCATTAATTCCTGGGGTTGATTTCTTTGATGAATTACACCGAGCAATCATCGATTGCTGGCCTAAACCCAAAATGCTGATTATTAATTTCCCAGGCAATCCTACTGCTCAATGCGTAGAACTGGATTTTTTTGAGAAGATAATCGCCTTAGCAAAGGAACATTCCATTTGGGTAGTACACGATATTGCTTATGTTGATATTGTATTTGATGGCTATGTTGCACCTTCAATTTTACAAATAGAAGGGGCTAAAGACATTGCTGTAGAGTTTTTCTCCATGTCTAAAAGTTACAACATGCCCGGTTGGAGAGTGGGTTTTATGTGCGGTAACAAAGAATTAGTCTCCGCCTTAGCCCGCATTAAATCTTATTTAGACTATGGCACGTTTACCCCCATTCAAATAGCTGCCATTGCTGCTCTTGAAGGCTCACAAGATTGTGTTCACGAAATTGCCGAAATGTACCGTAAACGCCGTGATGTCTTATGCGAAGGCTTGACCGCAGCAGGTTGGCCCGTTGAAAAACCTAAAGCCACCATGTTTGTGTGGGCGAAAATTCCAGACGCTTACCAGCACTTAGGCTCTTTAGAATTTAGCAAAAAATTATTATTAGACGCTAAAGTAGCTGTTGCTCCTGGCATTGGCTTTGGCCAATACGGTGATGACCATGTTCGCTTTGGCTTAATTGAAAACGAACACCGCACTCGTCAAGCAATACGCGGCATTCGTATGATGATGAAAAAAGATCTCGTTATTTAATCGTACACATCACCCTGTAGGCCTCACTGCGATTAAATTAAGCTGTTCGTGGTGAGCTTGTTGAACCATGAACGGCTTAACTCAAGGCTTCAGATTTTTCCATTCACCCTTCGACAAACTCAGGGCGAACGAAAAAATGCTTAACTTAATAAGTAGTGCTTGTAGGCCTAGATAAACGCTCATTCCCCATAATTAGTGTTATCAATACGCAGTGGTGGTAACTTCATCTAAAGTACCTACTATTGATGACCACAATTTTTGTGACGAGCGACTAAATATCTATTTTTTAATGAAACATAATGTTGCGCAGAATATTCTAAAAACGCCTTTTCTTGCGGAGTTAAAGCGCGAGAAAGTTTTGCTGGTGCACCAACATACAAGTTTCCGCTGTAAAGCTTTTTAGCAGGAGGAACTAAACTGCCCGCGCCTAACATTACATAGTCTTCTAAAATAGCATCATCTAAAACAATAGCGCCAATACCAATAAGGCAATAATTGCCAATGGTACTGGCATGAACAACAGCACGATGCCCTAAGGTTACGCCTTCTCCCATGATGAGTGGATGACCTTGTTGCGAATATTGACCCGCATGGGAAACATGCAAGATACACCCATCTTGAATATTACTCGCTTTACCAATTGTGATCTTTTCCACATCTCCCCTGACCACAGCAGTTGGCCAAATAGACACATCTGCTCCTAACGTAACATCACCAATAATTACCGCTGTTTCATCAATATAAACAGACTCATCAAAGCGTGGAAATTTACCGTTGAAGGCGTTGATTGGCATTGTAATGACCTCCTTTAGCTTGCGTTTTTTTACTGCGTTTTTTCATACTTTTTTTTTATCCATTTCAGGTTGATCAGCATTGTATTCATTAGCTAACTCAGCAATCTGCTCACGTTCGTGTTCACTGCGCGGCACCACCTCAGCCGTATTTTCCTCTGAATTATACTGCGCGATAAAATTCTGCAACCCTTTTTGTACCCATTCATAAGTAAGATCAATAGTGTTGGTCATTGTGCTATCTAAAACATTTAAACCTTTTAATATTGATTTAGCTTCATTAAAGCCTTGGTCAATGCCTTTACCAATAACATTTACGAACGATTTAAGTGCTTCCTCGGCACTCAGTTCAGGATGAGTGGCTTGGTATTTTGGAAAAAACGCAGTCGTTAAACTAACAATACGATGTGCTGTTGCTTCGGGTGACACATCAATTCCTGCATCATAAGCATTCTGAATAGCGTTATCGCCAAAATCATTTTTCAACGCCTTATTAATGCCATCGAGAGCTGTTTTTAACAATAAGGTCATCGGCTTATCGCCTGCCGTTAAGCTTAATTCTAATGATGTTTGTAAAATATTTTTATTTAATTCAATTTTATTGACCGCTAAAATTGATTGCAATGGTTCAGCGGAAACTTTCTCAGTTTTAGCAGGTATCATTGTTAACGGTAAATGATTAATGGCTTGATCGGTTTTAATTTCCATGACATAACTCCCCAAAATTGTTGTTATTTTTGTATCGTCGTTTGACAAAAACACACTGTTATTACGCTGTGGACTCACAAATAAACTAAGTTGATCCTCCGTATTTATTAGAGAATGAATTTCTTGGTACTTTGAAAAAAATACCGTCATTAAGCTAATAAGGCGATGCGCAGTTGCTTCTGGTGACTCATCAACGCCTGCATCAACAACGTTTTGAATCGCACTATCACCTACATCATTAATACTAATGTGTGTATTTTCTAGCAAAAATATCATTAATTTGTCACATGACAATAAGCTTAATGCTAATGTCATCTGTAAAATATTTTTGTTTAATTCAATTTTATTGACCGCTAAAGTTGATTGCCATGACTCAGTAGCAACTTTTTTATTTTTTGCTGGTATTATCGTTAACGGTAAATGATTAATAGCTTGGTTGGTTTTAATTTCCATTGCATAACCCCAAAATTGTCTTTTTTTGTATCATCTTTAGGCTACACGTTAGCGGCACAATTTAGTCAACATGTAGTGATTAAGGTGTTCTTGAATAAACAATAAAACCTTTACTTAGCAGAACATAAACCGTTTTCTATGCGTTAAAATGAAAATAGTAGCCATATAAATCAACAGCTTATTTAAACATTGATGATACAAAACAGAAAACAGATGCGGGGTAAACTGGAACAAATGAGTGAAGGTCTTTATAATCCACGCACCGTTTTATTTTAAATTTTTTGTCTTAGTGAATTTATACCTTATGCCTACGCAACGACTTCTCTTTTTTTGCGCTTTGCCTGTATTGATTACAGGCTGTACGGTATTTAACACAAAAGAACCGGCACCTGTTTACCAAAGTCGCCCTACTGTTTATCGTGCGCCAATAAATCCACAGCCCGCTGCACCCACTCCCCCTAAAACTGTTGAGTCAAGCACTACTACAATTGAAATCACTGCTTTACCAGAAACCAACTTAGCCACCCCCATTGAACTTCCTTCAGAACCCTTAACGCCTGAACAAAACGCACTGCCGTCAAGTGCCGAACCAGTGCAAGACACTAATACAGCACCGCAAACTTCTGCCCCCTTGCCAGAAACTACTGATAATTCTGCTCCCTCACCGCCTCAAGTTACTCCAACACCGCCCATGGCAATTGTCCCTCCATCTGCACTAGCCATTACTCCCCCACAACCTGACTTTGAACCGCTCAGTTCATTTGCGCCATTATCGGCTGCAGTCAATGCTTTAGTGCTTGCTGCTAATCAAAATACCGAACATGGCAATCTGCAAAACGCTACCGCTACCATAGAACGTGCGATTCGTATTGAACCAAGAAATGCAACACTGTATTACAAACTAGCTTTATTGCGCTTACAAGAAGCACGGCCACGATTAGCTG
This sequence comes from uncultured Methylococcaceae bacterium, assembly GCA_903944165.1. Lineage (GTDB taxonomy): Bacteria > Pseudomonadota > Gammaproteobacteria > Methylococcales > Methylomonadaceae > Methylovulum. Next base: position 13,681 of record CAJAQT010000043.1, read on the forward strand.
AAGATTTAGCAAAAAAATCTGCCATACTTGCGTCCAACGACACGCGCTTAAAAAAACACAGTTGGCTATTAATTGCCCGTGCCAGAGAATTACAAAACAACCTTGAAGGTGCCAAAGCAGCAAAAGCTAAAGCAAATGATTTTTAATCGCTTGCTCATTTTTTAACAACGCTATTAACTTAATTACTTTTAATATTTACACTACGCAACACCTTACAATTATTTCATTAATAATTATTCACCCTTAACCAATAATTACCCTTATGCAACCAAAAGCTTCTGATGTATCAACCACCTTACTGACAATCCGTGACTATATTCGCTGGGCCTCCAGCCAATTTTCTAAAGCCGACCTTAGCTTTGGACACGGCACTAACACTGCATTAGATGAAGCTGCTGCCCTTGTTTTATTTACTATTCATCAACCTTATGATTTACCAGCAACCTATTTTGACGCGCTACTCACCACAGCCGAACGTCATGACGTAATTGAGATAATTGAAAAACGCATCCAGCTGCGTATACCCGCCGCATACCTCACCCATGAAGCTATTTTTGCAGGCTTAGCCTTTTATGTAGATGAACGCGTGTTGGTGCCACGCTCACCTATTGCTGAATTAATTGAACAACGCTTCGCCCCATGGATTGAAGAGCATGAGGTTCACGGTATTCTTGATTTATGTACAGGCAGTGGCTGTATAGCTATCGCTTGTGCTTATGCCTTCCCAGAAGCGGTGATCGATGCCGTAGATATTTCTGATGCCGCGTTAGCCGTGACTGATATCAATGTTAAAAAACATCTGCTTGAAAATGAAATCACCGTATATAAATCAGATTTATATGAAGAATTACCAGAAACACACTACGACATTATCATCAGCAATCCGCCTTATGTTGGCACCGAAGAATGGACGAAATTACCTGCTGAATTTCATGCCGAACCCGCTATTGGTTTTAACGGTGGTGAAACAGGACTCGATGTTGTCATCCGCATTCTTGCCGATGCTGATCATTACTTAACAGAAAATGGCATACTGATTATAGAAGTGGGCAATAGTGCCTATGCCTTACAAAATAGATTTCCTGAAGTTCCCTTTGTGTGGTTAGAATTTGAACGCGGTGGCCATGGTGTCATGCTACTCACTGCAGAACAAGTTAACCTTTATCATCAACTATTTTTAGCGGCACTTTCATAATGTCAGGCAATACCTTAGGAAAATTATTTACCGTAACCACCTTTGGTGAAAGTCATGGCGCAGCGTTGGGAGCCATCATTGATGGCTGCCCTCCTGGAATGAGTTTAACAGAGGCCGATATTCAGCATGATTTAGACCGACGTAAACCCGGTACATCAAGGCACACTACACAACGTCGCGAAGCCGATGAAGTAAAAATCTTATCAGGTGTATTTGAAGGCAAAACCACGGGCACCCCCATTGGATTACTGATTGAAAATACCGATCAACGCTCCAAAGATTACTCAAAAATTGCTGAGTTATTTAGACCTGGTCATGCTGATTACACCTATCAACAAAAATACGGTTACCGAGATTACCGTGGCGGTGGACGCTCCTCTGCACGCGAAACAGCCATGCGCGTTGCGGCGGGAAGTATCGCCAAAAAATACCTAAAAGAACAGGCAGGCATAGACATCCATGGCTATCTAACGCAACTAGGCCCCATTAAAATTGAGCATATCGATAGAACAATAATTAATGACAATCCTTTTTTCTGCCCAGATCATTCAAAAATTGCAGCAATGGAAAGTTACATGGATGCCCTGCGTAAAGAAGGCGAATCAATTGGTGCTTGCATTGAAGTTGTGGCAACCTGCGTCCCCCCCGGCTTAGGTGAGCCAATATTTGATCGATTGGATGCTGAACTTGCCTATGCCTTAATGAGCATCAATGCTGTCAAAGGTGTAGAAATTGGTGATGGCTTTGCTTGCGTAACCGCTAAAGGCAGCCAATTTAGAGATGAAATGACGCCAGAAGGCTTTTTAAGTAATCATGCTGGCGGTATTTTAGGAGGAATTTCTAGTGGTCAAACCATTACTGCACGTATTGCTTTAAAACCTACTTCAAGCTTACGACTGCCAGGTCAAACCATTAATCAACAAGGCGAAGCTGCAACTGTTATCACCGAAGGGCGCCATGACCCCTGTGTTGGCATTCGAGCCACCCCCATTGCAGAAGCAATGATGGCAATCGTGTTAATGGATCATTTGTTAAGACACCGCGCCCAAAACGCAGGCGTTAACTCAGGAATAACTATTTTGCGTTAATCATTAAGTCTATGATTTTAGATTGAATTGAGAAAAAACCTACACTAACCCAAAAAATATCAACTGCAGAAAAAGCCGGTGCTACTGACTTGCCCTAGCTTAAGTTGTCGCCGAAAAGAGCTTACCCTAAATCTGTTAAATAAGTAGGATAAGAGGGGGATTGGATGGATACTCCGCTGCCCCCTCGCTTCTTTCTTCCTCTTTTTGTAAAGAGGGGTGAGTAACGACTATTTTTCAATATTACTTTTAGAATTTCCCCTAGTTTAGTGACATTATTTACACTCAGGTAATAATGACTCCCGCCAATACTGATTGTCTTTATCAAATAAACGATTATCTTCAGGTCCCCACGAGCCAGCAGGGTAAGTGGTAATGTAATCGCGTTCTATTGCCCAAGTTTGTAAGATAGGATCAACAATGCGCCACGCATGTTCAACTTCATCAAAGCGTAAAAATAAAGAGCGATCACCTTTTAATACATCAAGTAATAAGTCTTCGTAAGCATCAATTGCTTTTTCATCTTGATTGCGAAAGTTTGCATCTAGGCTTCGTGTGCGCGTATTCATTTCTAAACCCGGTTCTTTAACCGTCATTTCAATACGAATACATTCCTCTGGCTGTATGCCTAATAATATCCAATTTTGATTCATGCAATGCACTTCAGTATCACGAAAAAATTGCAACGGTGGATGACGAAAACAGATAGAAATAGTCGATTGAGCCTTGGCTAAGCGTTTTCCCGTACGCATATAAATGGGGACGCCACGCCAGCGCCAATTATCGATGTAGAGTTTTAGTGACGCATAGGTTTCGGTTGTGCTGTTACTTGGAATATTGGCCTCATCAAGATAGGCTGGCACTTTTGCTCCATTAACGTGCCCTTTGGTATATTGACCTCGAAAGGTGTGGGCATGCACTGCTTCTTTAGGAATGGGTCGGATAGACTTCAACACTTTAACTTTTTCATCACGTAAAGATTCCGCATCCATTGATACTGGCGGTTCCATCGTGACTAAGGTAAGCAATTGCAATAAGTGGCTTTGCAGCATGTCACGCATAGCACCTGCGCTATTGTAATAGTCACCGCGACTATCTATGCCAATACTTTCGGCGTGAGTAATTTGAATATGATCGATGTAGTTTCGGTTCCAAAGCGGTTCCAGCATGACGTTGGCGAAGCGAAACACGAGAACATTTTGCACCATTCCTTTGCCAAGGTAATGATCAATTCTATAAACTTGTTCTTCATTTAAATAATGACTAATTTTAGTTTGCAGGGCTTGAGCACTATCTAAATCATAGCCAAATGGTTTTTCAATAATTATTCTTCGCCAGCCTTCATCTTCATTAAATAAATGTTGTTCGCTGAGTAAATTCATTACTGAGCCAAAATCAGCGGGGCTAATTGATAGATAATAGGCAATGTTTTTAGGGAACTCAGGTTGAGTTAAGGTATTAGCCAAAGAAAGATAGCATTCTGGTTGATTAATATCGCCCTGATGATAATGAAATCGTTGGCTAAATCGTTGAAATAGTATTTCATCAAAGTCTTCTTTTACTTTGGCTTTAATCATATCTAAAACCTCATTAAGCCATTGAAGCTGATTCCATGGGCGTCGACCTATTGCAATAATACGCGTGCCTTCAGGTAAACGATTTGCCACGTCAAGATGGTATAACGCCGGCATAAGCTTTACGCGCGAAAGATTTCCAGTGGCGCCAAAAATAACGTAACTGCAGGGTTCAATATTCATAATAATGTGACCAAGTAGAGGATGAAAAAAGTAAGTTTAAGTATATTTTAACAGTGATTGCTATCTCTCTTTGCTAATTATGACAATAATTTACGCAATCTGATCTATCTTCATGAAGAGTCTATTGCCTAAAAAATAGTTACAGCGGTTGTTAAAGGGTGTTCTCAGTATTAACGAGATAATCGATTAATTAACTAGATAAAACTGTTTATTAAGGATGCTAGGTCACGTTTTCTTGTATTTATAAATGTAAAAATAAATCATAAGAAATATTGACGAATAAAGTTTATGTCGCTATCATAGCCAGCTCTTCAAAAGTGTTTTTAAATATAAACCACTAGCAAAGAGTTTGTCGGGATGTAGCGCAGTTTGGTAGCGCGCCTGCTTTGGGAGCAGGATGTCGGGGGTTCGAATCCCTCCATCCCGACCATTTGCGCTTGTAGCTCAACCGGATAGAGCACCAGCCTTCTAAGCTGGGGGTCGCAGGTTC
>CAJAQT010000044.1 GCA_903944165.1 uncultured Methylococcaceae bacterium
GTTTAACGACTTCTAATTTAAACGTGGTCTCAAATACTCGACGTTCTTTATTCATGATAATGTCCCCATTTTGATTGATTAAGTATATCAACCTATCTGGGTGTCTGTTTTTATTAGACCACTACAGCCTTCTCCCTTTGGAGAAGGGGCAACGTTACGTGTGTAGATAGGAATGCTTTTCCAAAGACCCGTCATGAGCTTGTCGAAGGCGGGGAACTGAAGACTTACAACAGTACAATAAGCCCAAGCAGTTAGACTTCCCCCTTTGAAAAAAGGGGGGGCAGAGCCTGTCATGAGCTAGTCGAATGAGGGGATTTATCTAAAACCCAAAAACAAGCACATTTCATTAATTGATAACCAACGGTCTTTCATTTCGGTCATTACTTAAGCGCTTTGGGGATAAGTGAGTTCAAAGTCATACGCTTGGTTGAAGTGATAGTGAAACAAAAATAATGCCCCTGTCACTATAATTTGGTTGAGCGTACAAGGATGACTAAGCTGATGTCAAACGATCTTTACCGATTAAAGCCATTTTTATTGAAAAATTTAATTGCCGTGGAAAATCTAAAAGTGCTTACGCTAGCAGGCAACAATACCTTATTGGGCGGCACGGGGGGGAGGATATTAACGGGCAGCAAAGGTGCTGATGCGTTTGTGATGGCGACACTGCTAGCCATTTTATTGTGAGTGAGGCGGCATCTGATCTCGCTGATTATATTATTTACAATCCAAAAACAGGATTGATTGCTTATGACAGTGAGAGTAATGATGGTGTTGCGCCCATTCCTGTGATACTGGTGTCAGTTAATACCGCGCTAAACAGCGCGGATTTTATAATCAGCTAAACACGACAATTAAGCGCCCCTCTTTGGAAAAATACTTTTTTAAAGGGGGGACTTGAATATGCGCTGTTAATGATGAACTAAGCTGGAGTAAAAAGGCTTTAGCTGTTTTATTTAAATTGCACTCAGCTAATTAATTAAACCAGTGTGCATGTGTGATATGTAATGCCACACGATCACCTTTAGTTAAGGCTAACTCACGAAATTTTTCACTGGGCATTTCTGCATAAATTGTGCTTGCCTTGCCATTGGGCAACTGTCGATTTAATTCTAAACGTATTGTCGCACCAAGGTGTTGCCAATCTTTAAGAAAAATATCGGTGTGCGCAGCATCGTCACGTTTTTCGACCATAATATGATGTGGACGCACATGCGCAACAATGCCCTTGGCGCCCTCAAACGTTATGCCCGTAGCGTCCAACCAATTTGATTCATTATCTTGCAAAGAAAACACATTCGTTTGACCAATAAAACGCGACACAAAATCTGTTTGTGGATGATCGTAAATTTCACTTGGCGTGCCTTTTTGTTCAATCTTGCCATGATTGAGTACGACAATTTGACTTGCCACTTCCATCGCTTCTTCTTGATCATGGGTGACAAAAATACTGGTGACATTAAGCTCATGATGCAAATGCCGCAACCACAACCGTAAATCCTTACGTACACTGGCATCTAAAGCACCAAAGGGTTCATCCAACAATAATACGGACGGCTCAACTGCCAAAGCTCTAGCCAAGGCAATGCGTTGACGCTGACCACCTGATAATTGATCTGGAAAACGATCGTGCAACCAATCTAATTGCACCAATTGCAATAAGGAATGCACTTTCTCTCTAAGTTGTGCTGGCGTAGGTCGCAGTTTTTTAGGCTTAACGCGCAAGCCAAAAGCAATATTGTCAAAAACCGTCATGTGCCGAAATAAAGCATAGTGCTGAAATACAAAGCCTATCTGACGATTTTTAATCGATTGATGCGTTACATTCTCACCCTTTAAAAATACCTCGCCTTGATCAGCATGCTCCAAGCCCGCGATAATCCGCAGCAGTGTGGTTTTACCACAACCAGAAGGGCCAAGTAACGCCACCAACTCACCTTCTGGAATGGCTAAATTGATAGCATCCAATGCGATGAATTGTCCAAATTGTTTACTGATATTGTGTAAGTTAATGCCCATAAGCTATGTCTATTTCACCAAGTGTGTGGTTTTATTTATTCGATGGCGGCTTGTCTTGAAGCCTTCACATCTTGTTTTAGCTTCCATTCAAGGAACGTTTTAAGAAGCAAGGTCAGCACGGCAAGCCCTGCCAGCAAGGAGGCACTGGCGAACGCGCCAACAAAGTCATATTCGTTGTAACTCACTTCAATATGCAAGGGCAAGGTATTGGTCAAGCCACGAATATGACCTGATACCACTGACACAGCCCCAAACTCACCCATTGCGCGGGCATTGCACAACAACACGCCGTACAACAAGCCCCACTTAACATTGGGCAGTGTGACTTTAAAAAACGTCTGCCAACCACTGGCGCCCAACGATAACGCTGCCTCTTCTTCTTCATGCCCAATCTCCTGCATCAAGGGAATTAATTCCCTTGCCACAAATGGAAACGTGACAAATAAGGTTGCCAATACAATTCCGGGTACGGCAAAAATCACTTTAATATCATGCTGTGCAAGCCAAGGACCTAACCAGCCTTGAGCACCAAAAATCAATACATAAATCAAACCTGCAATAACAGGCGACACTGAAAAAGGTAAATCAATAAAGGTAAGTAATATATTTTTGCCACGAAAATCAAAGCGGGCAATCGCCCATGCTGCGGATACCCCAAAAACCGTGGTTAACGGAACGGTAATCGCCGCAACCAGCAAGGTTAAGCGCATCGCCGCTAAAGCATCAGGCTGCATTAAGCTGTCAAAATACGTTGCCCAGCCTTTGGCGAAAGCTTCAAGCAGCACTGTTGCTAAGGGCAAAACTAAAAATAAACCAACCGTGAGCACCGTTATACCCACTAAGGTAGCTCGTACCCACGTTGCATCGGTTAAGGTCAACGAGGTAGGTTTTGAATTAACTGCTGTCATAATGCATGCTCCTATAATTGACCGTTACGCTTTCGTAGCCACCATTGCAGGCTATTAATAATTAATAACAACACGAAAGAGAGGACTAACATAATCAAGCCAATCGCCGTTGCTCCTGCGTAATCGTATTGTTCTAATTTGGTGATAATTAACAGTGGCACAATTTCTGAGATATACGGCATATTACCTGCAATAAAAATCACCGAACCGTATTCGCCAATGCCTCGCGCAAACGCCAAGGCAAAACCAGTGAGTGCAGCTGGAAAGATATTAGGCAAGATTACCTTAACAAAAGCCTGCCACCGATTAGCTCCCAAACTGGCAGCAGCTTCCTCCATTGCACTATCAAATTCTTGTAACACAGGTTCAATGGTTCGGATAACAAAAGGCAATCCGATAAAAATTAAGGCGAACACAATACCTAAGGGCTTATAAGCTATCTGCACACCCATTGCCGCCATCACCCATTCACCAATCCAGCCTTTAGGCTCATAAATAGTTGCCATAACAATGCCCGCCACTGCGGTTGGTAAGGCAAAAGGTAAATCGATTAAGGCATCACAAAGTTGCTTACCAGGAAAGGAGTAACGCACTAAACACCACGCAATAATAGAACCTAAGAGTGTGGCAATACTGGCGGCAAGCGCAGCAGCACTGAAACTTAGCCAAAATGAGGCTAACACTCGCTTATGAACTAAAATTGTCCAAAACTCCTCCAAACTGAGTTGCAAGGTTTTAAGCACCATTGCACTTAGCGGAATTAAGACTATTAACACCAAATACACTAAAGTAATACTTAGTGTTGGACGAAACCCAGGCATAATGTGGCTTTGGGACATAAGTTTAAGAATCAGTTGAAATGAATAATAGCTATCAATTTAAGATAGGACTCTGCGCAAGGCTTAAGCTGTTCATGGTTCGACTGGGCTCACCACGAACAGTTTAAGCTCACCACGAACGGTTTAACCTTATACTGTACCGTCTTAAGTGAGTAGCCTAAATAATTAAGGGCTTAGTAAAGTCTAATTAGGGTGCATAGATTTGATCAAAACTTCCGCCATCATCAAAATGGTCTTTTTGCGCAGCGGCCCACCCACCAAAGTGTTGCTTAACGGTAAATAACTCTAGCGCTGGAAAGCGTTTTAAATCTTCAGGGTTAGCGTGTTCGGGCTGATACGGACGGTAAAAATGCTTCGCGGCCAACTGTTGCCCAATAGGCGAATACAAATAATTTAAATACGCCTCGGCAAGATCGCGCGTAGCATTTTTATCAACAATTTTATCAACTACCGCAACAGGCGTTTCCGCTTTGATACTCACTGGCGGCACCACGATTTCATATTCTCCCGCACCGTATTCTTTTAACGCTAAAAAGGCTTCGTTTTCCCAAGTGATTAACACATCGCCAATACCGCGCTGAATAAACGTTGTGGTTGAAGCACGAGCGCCAGAATCAAGCACGGGCACGTTTTTATACAGCTTTTGCACGAAATCTTTAGCCGCAGTTTTATTGCCATAGTTTTTTTCAGCAAAGGCCCACGCAGCTAAATAGTTATAACGCGCACCACCTGAGGTTTTTGGGTTTGGCGTAATAACGGACACCCCTGTTTTAGCCAAATCATCCCAGTTTTTAATCGCCTTTGAATTGCCCTTGCGAACTAAAAAAACAATGGTTGAGGTGTACGGTAAACTGTTGTTTGGTAAACGACTTTGCCACTCTTTTGGTAACAAATGGGCACGCTCTGAGATTTGATCAATATCGTAAGGTAAAGCTAAGGTCACAACATCAGCTTCCAAACCATCGATTACTGCACGCGTTTGTTTACCGCCACCACCATGAGATTGTTGTACAGCCACCTCTTCACCCGTTTTTTTTTGCCAATACGAGATAAACGCTTTATTGAACGCTTGATAAAATTCACGTGTTGGATCGTACGATACATTAAGGATGGTTCTATCGGCGATAGCCTGACCACTAAGCAGTAGACAGATGCCCAAAAAAAGTGATTGTAAGGTTTTAGAACAATGCATAACGCCTCCTAAAATGAAGTAAGAATACTAAAATGGATGAAAAATACAGTTTGTGACGGAGCAGTTTACGCAAAGCTTTTTGTTAGCAAAAATGATTTAAATAGATTGCACAATCTTAAAATAAGATAAGAACTGTCTGTAAGCAGTGGTTTATAAACTTATGAACCACTACTTAGCTATTTAGAGGCAGTACGTCTGGTCGCTGGGGTTACAAGTATGGTGTAACCGCACAACTCAAGACTAAGGTTTGCCATCACCAAAGGCATTTAAAGACATCTCGACATAAACAAAATTACTGGCTTCTGTCGTAAATGGACCATCAGTTGGGCTAACTAATTGATTAAATGATTTGGTAAAATCTCCAGGTGTAAAGCGTGCATAACTTACACTCCAATCAACATAAGCATTAAGTTTATGAAGCATACGCAGATCAAATTCATGCCCTAAGAATTGTCCACTTTGCCCACTGCGATCGCGTAAATTAGCGCGATTCCAGGCATCCGTTGCGCTTTGCACCCAGTACAGGTTGTAGCCCATATCAAAACGTAGGTTTTTATTTGGCGAAAACTCCAGCCTAGCTTTGGGGGCGTGAATATTATCCCAAGAAAAATAATCGTTACGTGACCACGGCTGATTAAAACCATAAAAAGCGTCAAAACGATTATTAATATTATCACTAGGATTTTTATCACCCGTACCATATCCATAGTACACGCTGGCTCTGGGTTTCCAGTCATGATCAAAACTATACCCAAGCTCTAACGAATAGGCTAAGGCATCGTGTTGACGTAAGAGTTGTCCACTGGAGTCCGTTGCACTTAACGAACCTGAGCGACCAAATTGTTTATTAAGATCAGCATCAAAATCAACACCTGTGTCTGCCAATACACCATAAGCACGCACCCCAGGCGCGTATATATCCAATGCTGCTTTACGGTCTGTCAGTATCGCTGCAAAGGGTTCAGCCCGTTGCTTACGCCCGATAAAATAAGGCTGAATAGTGAGATACTCTGACCACTGCTTAAGACTAAACACTGCACCATAAAACCACGTCGCTTGATCGGGCTGATCAAAGCCGTACTTGCTTCTTTCCACGGGCTGAAAAGCAAAGGTATCTAAGTCCCAGTTATTTTGTTTTTTGCCAAAACGTAAACGAAAGCCTTCAAAATTATTGGTTGTATTGCGAAATTGATTACTCGCTATTAAGCGCCTATCGATTAATTCCAAGGCTTGACGCCCTACACGTAAACTAAGAGGACGATTATGCCCAAGCAGATGATCAAAATAGAGTTCACCATAGCCTTGAATTAATTCAAATTCATTCACATCAGCATTGGTTTTTTCATATAGACCGTTGTAACTACGCGAATCTTCAAACTCCACGGCAAAACGTAAAGGATCTAAAATTTTCTTTACACCCAGATAGGCACGGGTTCGTAATAACCATAAATTATCTGGATCGTTACGATACCGCGTTAAGGGCGCGCCCGTTGTGGCATCGTTTCTACGACGCAAATCGTTTTCTCGATATTCGTAACGAGTGCGAAAATCTAAACCCACATCTAGCCATTCAATATCACGAAATTGGGCAAACTGCGTTTTACTTAAATTACGCACATACGACGAGGGATCGCTATCAGGTTCCACTCGATATGCTTTGGTTTTTTGATAATAATCTTCAGCGTTTACCCGTTCTGGTAATAACAGTAAGGTGGTTAGCCCATAAAGTATGATTAATGATTTAACAAATAATTCTGTCATTGCTTAAGCTCAGTGTTGTAATAATTAAGTTTAGTAAATGATGTTATCGGGGCATCTTGCTGATCAAAACTTCCGGCAGTGTGTGGTGAATACATGACCAAGACAGTGAACGTATTGGATTCAATGTTTACTGTCATTGCCATAATGAGCATTACTGGATTGACTTGAGAATGGTAAAGAAAATTATTAGTCAGATAAAATGTTAATTTTCGATAGCTTTATCGAAAAAAACCATAAGCAGCTCTGCAAACGTTTTACTACGTAAAGACCATAAGCCCACACGATTTATGCTGTTCAGTCATTAGAATGGGCTTTCATTTGTGCTATAAAAGCTTCTGCCAATTGTTTTTCTAGCGCCTTCGTAGCAATGATTTTAGCTTTTAATTGCTCGCAAAGTGCCATTACCTCGTCTATTTTAGCCACAATGCGCGTTTGCTCCTGACGCGGCGGTAAAGGAATAAGCATGTTTCTTAAATCACTCAAACGTACGCTATTTTTTATTCCTCGTTGTGGTGCATTTAATTGCAACACGGCCATTGATGAGCGCAATACTTCAGGAAAATATCGATTACGACACGGCGGGATAAACCGTACTAAAGCGATATGCTGGTTAATATAAGCCGTCCCAAAATCTTCTGGCACTCTGCCTAAATGCCCAATATCGCCCGTAATAGAAATTAACACATCCTTGGCCTGTACTTTACTGCGCACACTTTCTTGCGTAGTGGGTGGCTTTACATAACGCATGTTGGTTAATCTAAGTGCGTAACTACCGCGTGATAAATTTGTCATAGAAATAAATTTTGCCCCATCGGTAGCTAAGTAACGCGCCCAGCCTCTGGAACCCGAGGTGATTAATTCAGTTATCTGTGAAAGTCTAAGCCATGTCCAGCTTAAAGGTATTTCAAAAGGTTTTTCAGCGTCATCAATAGGTTTAGTTTTTTTTGAGCAATTTACCGCAAGAAAGCTGCTGGTAGGCTCGTCATGACTGTCTTGTGGAACAAGTTTGCCCATCACTGCACACTGCAAAAAAAGCTGTTGTAACGCCTCGATGCTGGCTTCAGTGTTAAATACTGTATCAAAATGTTCAATCATCACTGACCAATTCATTACCTCAATTGCGTGCTTATTGCTGGCTGAAATGTGCTGAGTGGTGCTCAATATCTGTTTCATCAGCTTTTCATGAATATGTACAGCGTTATAGTGTTGTTGTTGCAGTTGTTCACATAAGCTCATCAGTTCCTCCACTTTGGCGGCGATACGCTGCTGCTCCGCTAAGGGCGGCAAGGCAATAGGCAGTGCTTTGAGTTGCTTAGTGGTTAAATTAAGTATTGCACTACCCGCTGACTGTTTAACAAGCTCGGGTATTTTTGCGGTTAACGTGAAGTACAAAAATTGCCGTGATACGAGATAAGGCACAATCTTGCCTACCCGTTGATTAAGATACAAAATCTCCGTTGTGGTATTGAAGCCTAGTTTTCCAGTTGTCGCACCTGACAGTGCAATCACCAAATCACCCTTCAGGACATGAACACGGTCGGTCAAACCACTCACTCGCTGTGCAGATACCTTGGATAGTGTTGTGGCGATAATTTTTCCTTGTTGAATATCACCAATTTTTACCACGCCAACCCCCTCTGCTACGAAATCCTTTCCTGAAAACGCCACACCATTAATGACCTCAATCACCTCCCCTAAGCGCACCCATTTCCAGCCTTGCGGTAAGGCCATCACGTGCTCCGATACCGTCACGGCTGAATAGGGTGTAGCCATGTTACGCTTACTTTCCAGCAGAGTCTGACGCCTGGCTTCATGAATGCGCTTAAGTAGCTCAGTAGCGGGCTCATCGTCCAACTCTTGTGGCAGCAAACGCCCCGTTATGGCTAAATAGACTATCAATTCACGAAGCTTTTCAATGCCGTAGAAAGGATTAACGGCAGTATCGGCCGCTGTCCAAAGTGCAAAATGCTTAAGGAGTAGCGCTTGCATTGTCATACTAAACTCCAGAGTTACGTGGTTAAGTGCCTTAATGAGAATTGCTGCGTGTTTATCAATTACGTGTTAAAAAACGACACCACCTCAGACAAGGCCTTATAATTTGCCCTGTGTTAAAAAATGAAGACCGTAATCGTACGGCTTTATCTGACTTCTGACGTTTGCTTTTTACTTACCTTAATTTACGAGTAGTTTATGATTATCCACACCACTTTTCACACTATTGCACGCTGTGTATTCTTGGCTGCACTGCCTTTTTGCAGCGTTGCAGCCGATACTCCAGCACTTAAATTAACACAATTTTTAGCGCATACCCGTTCCTTATCAGCTGAGTTTACTCAGTTAACGCTTAATGAAGCTGGGCAGACTAAACAAACTAGCTATGGTGAATTTTATTTACAACGGCCAGGCAAATTTCGCTGGAATTACACCAAACCTTTCAAACAAGATATTGTATCGACTGAAGGTAAAGTGGCTTTTTATGATCAAGACCTTGAGCAAGTGACCATTAAAAAACTGGATGATTCTGTCGGCTCGACCCCCGCCTTGTTATTAAGCAGCGATATTTCCTTAGAGGAAAACTATACGATGCAAGAACAAGGCACTGAAGGTGATGTTAAATGGGTAAAATTAGTGCCTAAAAACGAAGCAAGTAGCTTTAAATATCTGTTGATTGGCTTGCAGAATGGGCAGTTAAACGGAATGGAACTGAGTGATAACTTTGGCGGCTTAACCCGTATTTATTTCACCAAAGTCATCGCTAATCCTACCCTGCCAACACAGGTGTTTGACTTTACTCCCCCCGCAGGTGTGGATGTGTTTTCAGACTAACGCTAACATAAACTATACGACTATTGGGCCTGGGTTAAGGGCAGGGTTAAACCTTGCCCCTCTACTACTTAATTGGCTTGGCGGCTAAACTTCAGCATCATGAAAGACATTTTGAACATCGTCTAACTCATTAAGCATATCCATGAATTTCTCAAACAATGGTAAATCATCGCCGCTAAGTTGCGTAGCACCTTTAGGAATAAACTGAATTTCATCAACCTCAAAATCCACCTCACCAAAGCGATCTGTTAATGCTTGCTTGGCTTTAAAATAATCTCCAGGCGGCGTAAATACGGTAATTTTACCGTCCTCATTTTCAACATCAGTGACATCCACATCAGCACTTAATAAGGCATCTAAGACCTCATCTTCGTTGTCATGACTAAACACCAAAATGACGGAATGATCAAACATGTGACTCACTGCACCAGGCGTGCCAATTTTACATTTTGTTTTAGTAAAACAAAGCCTTACATCACCAAATGTACGATTTGGATTATCTGTTAAACACTCCACAATCACCATGCAACCACCCGGGCCATAGCCCTCATAACGCGCTGGTGCAAAATCTTCACCACCCGCACCTTTGGCTTTATCAATGGCTTTTTCAATAACATGTGTTGGCACCTGTGCTTTTTTAGCACGTTCGATGAGACCACGTAAGGCTAAATTACCATCGGGATCCATGCCTCCAGATTTTGCACAGACATATAATTCACGGCCAAATTTGCTGTACACTTTTGCCTTTGCATCGGATGTTTTTGCCATCGATACTTTTCGGTTTTGATAGGCTCTACCCATTTGATTGTTTACTCCTTTCAGCATAATTAAAGGACGGGGATTTTACCGTAATGTCATTGTTAATGACCATGACTTTCTCAGGCGCACTGCAACAAGTCTTATTATGACAATGACCGTTAACACAGCAGCCAAGACATTTACAGTCTCTTCAGCTGTTGAGGTCGTAACACCAAAAACGCTGAAGCTTTTTTACTCAAATATTAAGCTGTTTTCAGCCATAATGAAAATTGCTGGCACGCAACGTCTCGCTGCCATTAAGTTAAGAATTTTTGCGTTCGCCCTGAGCGTGTCGAATGGAGGGAATGGGAAAATCCGAAACCTTAAGTTAAGCCGTTCATGGTTCGACAAACTCACCACGAACGGCTTAATTTAATGGCCGTGACACAACACCTAGCATTACACTACTTACTATTTTATAACGAGACTTATCATGCCTTTACCCCATAAACTGCTAGCTCACTTGACTACATGGATTGAATCGATTTGGTATAAAGATCATTTTATTGGGGCGTGGCTATCCCCATTAAGCTTTATTTTTGATGACTTTATTCGTTTTAGACGGTTTTTATATCGCTATAAACTCTTAGCTTCTCATAAGATTGGAATTCCTGTAATCATTGTTGGAAATATCACCGTAGGCGGCACGGGCAAAACCCCCTTACTGATTTCCTTAACACAAATTTTGCTTGCCCAAGGCTATCGACCTGGCGTAATTAGTCGGGGATATGGTGGACAAGCCACGCAATTGCCGCAACGGGTCACCCTGGCAAATACTGCTGCGCAGGTGGGTGATGAGGCGCTCTTATTAGCTAAATATTGCCAATGCCCAGTTGTAGTAGGACGCTCAAGGGTTGCCGCTGCCCGCTATTTGCGCGCAACGACAGACTGCACAATAATTTTATCTGATGATGGCTTACAACATTATGCGTTACAACGTGATATTGAAATTGCAGTCATTGATGGGATGAAACGCTTTGGCAATGGGTATTGCTTACCTGCTGGGCCGTTACGCGAACCCATTAATCGCTTACAAACGGTTGATTTAATTATTGTGAATGGCGATAGCTATGAAGACAATGAATTTTCTATGCGTATGCGCGGCACCATAGCAATTAATTTACACACAGGGGAACAACGGTTGCTATCAAGCTTTCAAACGCAACCGTGTCATGCGCTTGCTGGCATTGGTAATCCAGCTCGATTTTTTACCTTTTTAGCCAATGCGGGTCTTCAGTGTGTCACCCATAGCTTTCCAGATCATCACGTATTTCGCCCAGAAGAATGTACATTTAACGATGATTTTGCTGTGCTAATGACCGAAAAAGATGCGGTGAAATGCACTGCATTTGCTGAAGAAAAACACTGGTATGTGCCTGTTGAAGCGGTGCCTGAACCTGCTTTTATTGCGCGTTTAATTGCGCTACTTCAGCAAAAAAATATGTGAGGAAGGCGCTTCTCATTATGACAGGGGACAATGTAAATGGGCGATGCCATTCATACTGCTACTGTTAATTTCTGTAGTGTGCAGTGTTAACGGTAATGGTCATAATGAGAATGGCTGTTTATTTAAGGTGTCGCTAACGCGTGTTGAATAATCATGGTATGGGCTGTGTCAAGCGCAACACACATACTGCCAGTATTGATATTGCCTGTGCCTGCCAAGCTTAAGGCAGTGCCATGATCAACCGAAGTGCGAATAATGGGCAGTCCTAAGGTGATATTAACAGCTTGACCAAAGCCTTGAAATTTTAGCACTGGCAAGCCTTGATCGTGATACATCGCCAGCACAGCATCTGCCGTGCCCAGCACGCTTGGCGTGAACGAGGTATCAGCAGGTAACGGGCCTTGAATATTCATGCCTTGCTGACGAAACGCTTTTAACACTGGGATGATAATATCAAGCTCTTCTCGACCAAGATGACCGTTTTCACCCGCATGTGGATTAAGCCCACACACCACTATTTTAGGACGTTTAAGGTTAAAACATTTTGTTAAATCATGATGCAAGACTCTAATAACCGAGCGCAAACGTTCTGGTGTAATGGCTGCACTGACTTTCGCTAAGGGTAAATGATTGGTCACTAAGGCGACGCGCAAACCTGCGGTGGCAAGCATCATAACGGGGTAACCGCCAGTAATTTCAGCGATAAATTCAGTATGTCCAGTAAAGCTAAACCCTGCATCATTAATAATGCCTTTATGAACGGGCCCAGTGACCATGGCGTGAAAAACATTATCCAAACATTTTTGAGTGGCTTCGGTGATGGTGTTCAGTACATAGCTGCTGTTTGCTGCGGCTAATTCACCCGCCAGTACCGGTTGTTTTACGGCCATAGGTAAAACGCAAAGCTGTCCAGCTTGATGTGCTTGAATGGGCGCGTGTTCATCAAACTGTGTCAAGGTAATAGGTAATTTGAGTTGCTGAGCACGTTGACGCAATAACTCTGGATCGGCAATCACTACAAATTGATAAGGCAGCGCGTGTTGTGCTATTTGTAAACATAAATCAGGGCCAATGCCTGCAGGTTCACCAGCAGTAAAAACAATGCGTGGAAGCGTAGGTAAACTCATAAAGTAGGGTCTGCATGAAGGGCGTGATAAATATGGTTAATAGCCGCTACATCAAGTTGTCCAACGCGATCATGATGCGCACATAAAGCACCACGAAAGCCTAAATAATCGGCTTGATGTACACGTAATTCAGCAATATCACTAAACCGTAATGACCCGGCAAGACCACATAATAATTCATGTTGACGGGCAGTCTGCACAAATTCAGCAATGGCATGTGCAGATAATAATTGCGTTAAACCACCGTGCTGTTTATTCATGGTATCTAACATTACACCCGCAAAATTTGCTTGTTTAAGCATGCTTAGCCATTCTAGTTGAAAGGGTAAATCAGCAAAAATCACTGCAATTAACTTACTATTGACTAAGTCTAAAGACTGTAATGCCGCAACGGTGGCATGTAAATCTCCACTGGGAAATAACCCGATTTTTATGTAATTTACCTTAAGCTGCGCTAAAGACAACACTGCATTGCTAATTAACTCGGGCTCTAAAGGCAGATCGCCAATGGTGGCACTGATCGGGCAATGCACCTGGCAATGCGCGATTATTTGGGCAATATCAGCCTGTGGCAAAGCCCCCAACGCGCCTTGTGCGGGTTGTTTTAAATCAATAATATCCACCTGCGCGGCGAGGACGATTTTTGCTTCCGCCAAACTATTTACACTTGCAAGCATTCCCGTCATGGTTGAGTGACTCCCTTAGTAAAATTATCAATTGCGGTCATTAGCCAGGCCCATGCTTCATGTTCACGCGCACCTGCGGTTTTGTTAAAGCCAATGCGTAAATAGGCAATTTCGTTGGCAATTTTTTCAGGCGTTAAGAGCGTCAAGCGACTGACCAAAATCGCCGCCTCTAACACTGCAAATTGCGCTCGATTAAAGCCTTGAAACGGCGCGTGGGTGACCTGATGCACCATCGAGCAAATAACTTTTGGTCGCACTGGATGCTCTTCAATGCGCAGCACCTCGACTTCAGTATGAGCCAAGGCACAGGCCAACACAGGAGCACTGACTTTTTCAGCTGCACGCAGTGGCCAATCGCGTCGCCCAGTAAGGCAGCCTGCAAACACCCGCACATCATCACAATAATTAATCACCGCAACATGACTGTCGCGCAAATTATCTAAGGTACTTGAAGGTTTAAACGGCAAAATAATCAGTGCATTGTCTTCATAGTGAATGCCCATGGGGGCAAGATGAGGCTGTCCATCCATGTCATGCGTGGTAACAATAGTTTCTTGTATCATGAAAGTGTGTTTTTTTGTAAAGTGCTTCCAGCGGGTTTAAAGGTATGTAAATCGATTTCGGTTATCTGAGCGTAGGTCGCACAGCCCCAGTGTAAGGCTTGATCTTGAGTGAAGCGTTTGCCTAATTGCCAGGCAATTTCAGCACGCGCTAATTCAACTCCCAAATAAAAGGCATGCCCACCATCGTGTTCAACATGCAAATTAGGAAAGAGTGCAAAAGGATCGGTTGCCGTGTACAAACCATCACGATTAAAAATATGTACACCTTCTTTACTAATTTGAATACGAAAGCTTGGGTCGGTAATTTGACTGGCTAAGTCACTGATTTCAGTGTACGAGTACGGAAAAGGTGCGGTGTCATGCAATGCCATTAAACCAGTATTAATATGTTTTGGCAGGGTGTTATGTTGTTTTGCTGCCCACATAACGCGGCGCGTAAGATCTGCTTCAGCGATTGCACGATGAGCATGGGCACTCACTTCCGTGGCTAAAATATGTTCGATATCCAGTTCTGAACAAATCCCCAATAACAACGCATTCATCCCTAAAGTATCGGCATGGGTTAATTCTGTGATATTGCCTACGCCCATCATCATCTTTACCTGCGGGTACTGACGGCGTACCTCATGATAGCGCACGATAGAGTGAGTAAAACCAAAATGAATGGGGTCTAAAATAGGGTCAACTATAAATGCACGCTGTTTAGCAGTTAAGGTATCAATGGCGCGGTACAAGGAGGCTAGGTCTTGATGATGCTCGGGGATTAAAATGGGTGTTGCGGCGACTTCATCGGCAATCCATAAACTGCTTTCATGCAAACTCAGTAAGAAATCGGCGCCTGCTTTACCACCGCGCAATAAATCCTCACTGTTTAAGGAATCAATACTCACCATAAAACCTGCGTCTTTTAAGGTGCGAATAACGTCTTCAAGATGTGGAAAAGGCGTGCTGGGCAAACAACCAATATCAATAACATCGGCACCTTGCTGTTGGTAATACTGAGCTTTGGCAAGCACTTGCGCAACACTAATTGAAGGTGCATCAGTAATTTCGGCAAAAATCTTGAGTTGATAATGATCTAAAACATACTGCTGCGCTTTTTTGCCAAAAAATTGGGGTAAATCCTTTAATTCTTCGGGTCCACGTTGTACAGGAATATGTAAATGCTGCGACAACGCGTCGATGTCACCACGACAACGCCCAGGAATAATAATGCGATCCGCATTAAACGTATCTGATAAACGACGCGCAATCATTTCGGTGGTGATTAATGCCGCTACTTTTACCCCCAACTGATGCACAGTATAGGTAAAGTCTGGCTGCATTTTGTCAAGAATTGCATGCAGTTGTTTAGCCGCCAGTTTACCTGTTAAAAATAGCAGATGCTCACTCATGGTAAAGTAGCCAATCGTTGCTGCACGGTATTGATTAATTCATCAACACTTTCCACAACTTGGGTGTACTCAAATTGGCGCAAGCTAGCGGTGCTGGCTAAATCGATAGCACGAGGATACACCATGACTTTACCACCCGGGGCAGTTGTTTCCATTTCTGGAGCAATATCACACGGATAAACAATGCTTGGCACTTTGCATTTCCCGGCTTGTGAATAGAGATTAGTTACTAAAGTATCCGCAATACCTAGCACACATTTAGCCATCGTGTTGGAAGTGGTGGGCGCCATGACTAAGGTATGGTAATAGCCTTTATAAAATAGTCCCACTGGCGGCGCAGACGCGGTTTTATCCCGATATACAGAAAAACGTGCCCGTAATGTTGCCAATGAAACGCCATACATTTGCACCACCTCTTCGCCCGCTTGACTAATGTAAATATCAACAGCATCTAAAGTAAGTAAAAAATCTAAGCATTCTTTAAGATAATGCCCTGAGCCCGTTATTGCCCACGCTAATCGAGGTTTATTCATTGTGATATTCTGTATAGTGTGAAACGGCATTATACTCGAAACCGTGTTCTTTAATTACTGCCTGAGAATCGTTTTATAACGAATGTTCATTGCGGGAAGTACGCGCTTTATTAAGCGCTTACGAGGCCTCTTGTTCAATCATCATTTTGTCATCCTTCAGCCCGTCTCTTTATTAATATGATTGCTTCATTAAGGTGAAGTATTAGCTAATTCTTGCACAATTTCTCGAATTTTATGTTGAAGAGTTTGGGTGTTTTTGGGGCCCATTCTCAGCATTTGTTTATGCGTGGGCTTGAGGGCTTCTAATCTTGCGTCCTGATATTTGTACATTACTGAGCTGTGTGATAATAAAATCGGTGTTGTGATTACGGGTGCTGCTAATAATTCTGCTGCGGCTTTGTTGATAATATCTTCTAGTTGATAGTGTTCTGGATAGCTAAATTCACTAAATACTTGCGTTAATAGTGGACGATAATGCTGATAAAGCTTGATTAGTTCATGAGCATTCACCGCATCAATTGCCTGTACAAAACTGTCATAGCGTTGATAATTAAGTGTACTCATCTGCCAAGCTGTGCCGTCTGATTCGGCACTGAAGGCAGTATTTAAGCGAAGAAAACTCATGTGTTTTTGAATTCTATCGCCCTGTGAGAAATCGTTAATAACGGTTAGATAGGCTTTGATTAACTGGGGGGTGCTTAACCATTGTTCTAAATCTGAGGATAATTGTACGAGGGCTTCTTTGACAGGTGCGTCACTGTTAGTTAAAACAGGTAAAACAAACGTTGTTTCTTCAAGCGCTAAGGCGGGTAACTGCTCGTCGCTGGGCTGTTGCGCTGTGGTGGCTGGTGTCTGAGTCGGTGTTAATAAACGTGTGGTTTCTTTGGGTAAGCTTAAGGTTTGATGGAGTGGATAGGTGTTTTGGACGGTGTCTGCACGCCATTGTTTAATAAAATAACTTACTCCTGCAACGCCAATCACCAACAAAAGACCAGGAAGTAGCCATTTTAAAGGGCTGCGTAAGGCTGGCGTAACGGGTGTTGGTGTTGGTTTTTTAGGTGTGTGGTAGCGATTCATAAAAATCTCAGGTTGTAATGGTCAAGTAAGCAAGCAATGTAAGTATTCACCTCCTCCTTTGAAAAAGCTTCCAAAGAGAATTGCCGCGCACACTTTTATTAAAAAATTTTTGTACGACTACTTAGCTTAGTGAGCATAGCATTAAGGACGGTTTGCGATAAACATAGCGCGTCTGGGGGCTGGCAATCCCTCTTTTGTTAATAATGGATTGCTTGGCTCAAGGAAATCTTGCAAGGAATGAAACTGCATCCATTCCGTGCTACGTTGCTCTTCGGTGCTGGTCAGGGCGACATCAATTAAACGTATATTGATAAATCCACAGCGTTTTAGCCAGCTTTTTAGGGTGTCGCAACTGGGCAAAAACCATACATTTCGCATACTGGCATAACGTTGTTCGGGTAATAATACCTCGCCTTCACGCCCTTCAATCACTAAGGTTTCTAAGATTAATTCGCCGCCTGCCACCATACAGTCTTTTAATGCTAAGAGATGATCAATGGGCGAGCGGCGATGATAAAGTACGCCCATTGAAAATACCGTATCAAATAATGTTAATGCCGGCGGCAGGTCTTCTAAGGTGCAAGGCACAACATAAATAGGGGCGCTGGAATCGTGATACAGTTTTTTGATGGCATGAAATTGCATCACATTGAGTAAAGTAGGATCAATGCCTACTACTAAGGCGGCATCAGCACCCAGCATCCGCCAGCAATGATAGCCATTACCACAGCCAACATCTAACACTTTGCGGTAATTAAGAGGCGCAATATGCGCTTGTAATCGTGTCCATTTCCAATCCGAGCGCCATTCTGTATCGATATGAATGCCATACAAGGTATAAGGGCCTTTGCGCCAAGGATGTAAGGCTTTTAAGCTGTCGGTAAGTGCCTGTTGTTCAGTAGGCGTTAACCCAGCTGCTAAGCCGATGGTTATGGTGGCGGTGGTAATATTGCGCTGTGTTGGGACTAGGTTTGGTAAATGGGCAACACTGTGTTGCCAATGCGCGGCATCGCCATGATGTTCGGGTTGAAATGCACGCTGAATTAATAACGGTAATTGCTCAAGCCAGAGGCGTGTTGCTGCGTTTGCTTGTGCGGTATTTAACGCCTCATAAAGTGCATGATAGTCTTTTGACATGTCGACCATAGTTTAATACTGAGCCGCCGTTATTTTTTCTTAACAGCAAAAGCATCAAGGTTGCGTTTAGCTAAACTGTCAATCACAGCTGTTAATGAGCCTTTTGCTTGCACTTCGTTGGTAAAGGTTGAACGATAATTTGTTACTAAGCTTACGCCTTCAATCATGATGTCATAGGCTTTCCATTGATTATCATGCAAGGCCATGCGGTAATCAACGGCAATGGGTTGGATACCTGGTTGTAATACTTGTGTTTTAACAATAACTTTGTCAGCATTTGCGGCCATTTCTAAGGGCAAAAAGCGCACTGTCCATTCTTTAAATTCTATAAATGCGCGTGAATAAGTTCTAATTAATAAGGTTTTAAATTCCTGTTTGAAATGTTCACGTTCATCGGGGGTGGCTGTTTTCCATAATTTACCTAATACTAACGCTGAAATGCGCTCAAAATCCGTATGAGGGTCAATGACTTCGCTAACATAATCAGTGATTTTGGCAAAATCTTTGGTAAAACCTTTTTGTTGTAAGCGTATTTGTAATTCAGCTGAGGCTTTATAAATTGCTTGTTGTGGTGGTAATAAATCATCTGCGAATGAGCGTGTTATTGGTAATATGCTTAAAAAAACTGCCATTAATACCAACAATGAAACGTGCTTTATGTTCATGAAATCCTCTAAAATTAAATCTATATAGTGTAAGTGTGCTGTGTTAACCACGGTGTTGCATAGTAATGTGCGGACGCCCCATTCATCTAATCTGTAGCTAATACAATGACTAATAATACCATTAAAAACCTGTCAATCCCCACTCGTATGCGCAGAATGCGTTTTCATGATTTTTCGCGACGCTTAATGTCCGAGCATCGACTAACGGTTGATGATTTAATTCAACCTGTATTTTTAGTCGAAGGCGTGCAGCAACGTCAAGCAGTGAGCTCAATGCCTGGTGTAGAACGCTTATCGCTGGATAATTTACTGCGTTATGCTGATGAAATAGCACGCTTAGGCATTCCTGCGCTGGCTCTATTTCCCGTGTTGAATGCAGATAAAAAATCACTTCTTGCTGAACAAGCGTTTAATCCAGACGGTTTATTACAGCAAGCGGTGCGTAGTTTGAAAGCAACCATTCCCGAGTTGGGCATTATTACTGATGTGGCATTAGATCCCTTTACTACACATGGGCAAGATGGCTTAATCGATGCACAAGGCAATGTGTTAAATGATGAAACGGTTGAGGTATTAGTTAAGCAGGCGTTATCTCATGCCGCTGCCGGTGCTGATATAGTCGCTCCGTCAGATATGATGGATGGTCGTATTGGGGCAATTCGTCAAGCACTTGAGCAACAGCATTTTACTAATACTCTGATTTTGGCGTATTCTGCAAAATACGCGTCGAGTTTTTATGGACCATTCCGTGATGCGGTGGGCTCAGCAGGTAATTTAGGTAAAACGACTAAATTTAGTTATCAGATGGATCCTGCAAATGCTAATGAAGCATTGCGCGAAGTTGCTTTAGATTTAGAAGAAGGTGCAGATATCATCATGATTAAACCAGGCCTGCCGTATTTGGATATTATTCGTCAGGTGAAAGATAAATTTGCCGTGCCCACTTTTGCGTATCAAGTAAGTGGTGAATATGCCATGCTAAAAGCAGCGGCTCAACAGGGTTGGTTAGATGAAAAAGCGGTGGTATTAGAGTCTTTACTTGCGTTCAAACGCGCTGGTTCCGACGCCATTTTAACGTACTACGCGAAAACCGTTGCCGAATGGCTACGTTCAGAGACTGTTTAATGCTTAGTCATTATGTTATTTCCGCCTGTTTAATTGCCCATGCAACATCTGCTGCTTGACGATTTTCTTTAACATCGTGCACACGAAACCAGTGCACGCCAGCCATTACACCTAAGGCAGTCGTTACTGCGGTGGCGGTGACTAATTCAGAGGGCTCAGTTACGTCGCAAATACTGCCCATAAAACGTTTACGACTGGTACCTAATAACACTAAATGACCTAACTTTACCAAAGCAGACAAATGCGCCAGTAAGGCTAAATTATCTTGCTTACGTTTAGCAAAACCAATGCCTGGATCAAGGATTAAATGCGATTTCTCTATGCCAGCGGCTAAGGCGTTATGAATACAGTGTTGTAATTCGGCAATAACATCGTCGATAACATTCTCATAATAGGGCTGCAATTGCATTGTTTTTGGTGTTTGACGGCTGTGCATTAAGATAATGGGCGCACGCGTTTCAGCAGCTAAATGCAACAGTGTAGGATCATTTTTTCCGCCCGAAACATCGTTGATGATGTCTGCACCTGCGGCTAAAGCTGCTTTTGCTACTTCGCTTGAAGTGGTGTCAATACTGATTGGCAGGGTGATTGCATGTCGAATTGCTTTAATCACGGGCACCACGCGTTGACACTGAATCGCTATCGGCACAGGTTCTGAGCCCGGGCGGGTTGATTCACCGCCCACATCGATAATATTGGCACCTTCAGCTTGCATTCGTAAGGCTTGATTTAAAGCAAAGTCTGGGCTAATAAACTGTCCGCCATCTGAAAAACTATCGGGGGTTACATTTAAAATGCCCATAATAACGGGACGCCCCATAAGATTTAACATAAAACAATATCCTGTGTAAAAAGTTAAGTTTACTGAGTGTATAGAGTAACGTGTGATTATATACCCATTCGTAATTGACTAATCTTCCATGCAACCGCGTATTTACACGAACGCTATGAAACGGCTAAACAGGGCATAAGTCACACTATTCGTTCACAGGCAAAAACGCCCTTTATTCATAAAGAGCACAAAGAATAGAGCTTATCAGATAGCAAACTAGGCACTCAATACTTGTAATAAGTAGGCAAGTTTTTTTACGACACAGAGCTAGATTGTTTCATAACCATATTGGTTTCATAGTTATTAGGCGAGACCGATCCTAATGTCAACGGTAAGCTCTGGCTATTATAGAAATTAATTATATAGTCGTTGATATTACGCATAGCTTCTTCATGATATAGCATATTCTCTAATACTCGTATCGTTACACATTTAGCCAACACTGACGCATTGTTCTTTAATAAGTTTAATGATTCCTACTTTGGTAGTCCTGCAATTGTCATGATTTATGAAAAGTCAAGCCTTGAAGAATTATAGTGTTGGACAAAAAGCCAGATGGCGCCGATATGGTTATCCAGCTTTTTGGAAAATGCCAGCGATTGCCTGACCAGACGCGACACCCAGTGGCGCAGGGTGTTGTTGAAGCGTTCGATGTGGTGGATAAGGCCGCTATCTTTACCTGCCACGACAGGGCGGATGCCGTTTTTGACAACAGTATTGGAGTGGCAGCGGGGACAATTCATCGGGGCAAAATGGGCTTATCATAGCCTACTGCCTTTTTTCAGATCATGACGATTGCAGGACTACCGAATTTTTCAACAGCTTAGTTAATGATGCACATTTAGGCTCTATTCACTTTGATGACATCACCAAAGGAATAGAAAAACATCGAGGACAGATTCAGGAAGAATATGATTTAGTCATGACTAATGGTGAAACAGCCGGCATTGTTGAAGTCAAATATAAAGCTTATGAAAATGATTTAGATAAACTTGAACGTAAGATGAAAAACTTCAAAAAACTATTTCCTATCTACAAAGAGTATAAATTGTATGGTGCCATTGCCTCATTTCATGTGAATAATGATGCTAAAAATCAAGCCTTAAAAAGCGGTTTTTTTTGTGTTGCAACGCAGCGCGGTAAGCTGATGCATACCGAGTGCGCTGAGCAGTTGAGGGTGCTATAAACAATAAGCAAAGGTAGCGCCGTTAGCCGTATTACACCAGACGGTGTAACCACTACGCTAAATTGACATAAAAAAAAGGGGTAGCACACGTGCATCCCCTTTTTTATAGCAACTCAACCCAACTAAGCGTTGGCTAAAGACTTTAATAATTTTAGTGTGTTACACGTTTTTTAACGCTAATACATCTTGCATATCATACAAACCATTGGCTTTGTTTTGTAACCAGAGCGCAGCACGTACCGCACCTTTAGCAAAAGTCATTCGACTGGTAGCTTTGTGTGAAATCTCAATAATCTCACCTTCGTCAGCAAACATCACGGTATGTTCGCCAATAATATCGCCAGCACGAATAGTTGAAAACCCAATGGTTTTTCTATCACGCTCACCAGTATGCCCTTCGCGTCCATAAACGGCATGGGTTTTCAGGTCTCTGTTTAACGTCTCAGCAATCACTTCACCCATGCGTAAAGCCGTACCCGATGGGGCATCGACTTTATGCCGATGATGCGCTTCGATAATTTCAATATCAGAATAATCACCCATAACTTGCGAGGTAATCGCTAATAATTTTAGTGCTAAATTAACCCCCACGCTCATATTAGGCGCAAACACAATGGGTAAATCTTCAGCTATTCTTGCAATCTCGTGCTTTTGTTGCGCACTAAAACCTGTAGTACCAATGACGATTTTTTTGCCAAACTGCTGACATTGCTGCAAAAGTTGCATTGAGGTTTCAGGGCGAGTGAAATCAATTAATACATCGAAGTCATTAATTACCTCAGATAAATCACTTAACACAGAGATACCTATCGCGTCTCTACCCAGTAATTCACCCACATCTTTACCAAGTGCTGAACTGTTGGCGCGAGAAAGTGCTACCGTTAACTGAGCATTAGTTTCAGCTAAGGTCGAGTTAAGTAAACACTGCCCCATTCGTCCAGATACACCCGCGATTGCAATACGTGTCATGATTAACCTGTTAATTTATCGAAAAAATTTTTCACACCATCCGTCCATGAATGTTCTTGTGGGCTATGAAATTTGCCACCACCAGACAGTGATTCACCTAATTTTTCAACTAAGGTTTTTTGTTCTTTAGTTAATTGAACAGGCGTTTCAATTTGAACTTTACACAATAAATCACCTATCGGACCACCACGCACTGGCTTTACGCCTTTACCACGTAAACGAAATTGTTTACCTGTTTGCGTTTCAGCAGGAATTTTTAACACAACTTTTCCGTCTAAAGTAGGCACTTGCAGCTCGCCACCTAAACAGGCTGTTGGAAAACTAATCGGCATTTCACAAAATAAATTTGCGCCATCACGACTAAAAATAGCGTGTGGCTTTACTTTAATTTCGACATATAAATCACCGGCTGGCGCACCACGTTCGCCCGCTTCCCCTTCACCTGCTAAACGAATGCGATCACCAGTATCGACGCCGCCAGGAATTTTAGCTGATAAGGTTTTCGTTTCTTGAACACGCCCATGACCATTACATTTAGCGCAAGGGTCTTTGATTTGTTTACCACTGCCACGGCAGGTAGGACAGGTTTGTTGCACCGAGAAAAATCCCTGCTGCATGCGTACTTGACCATGACCATGACACATTGAGCAGTTGCTTGCCGTAGTGCCTTTTTTAGCACCAGAACCATTACAATCATCACACGCGACTAATACAGGGACGCGAATTTTTGCTTCTGTTCCCGTTACGGCCTCTTCAAGAGTAAGTTCTAAGTTATAACGTAAATCTGAACCACGTTGGACACCGCCACGAGCGCGACTAGCACCAAAGATGTCACCAAATACATCCCCAAAAATATCGCTAAAACCGTCCGCACCACCTGCACCACCTGGTCGTCCACCCATGGATGGATCAATACCGGCATGTCCAAACTGATCATAGGCAGAACGTTTTTTGGGATCAGATAAGATTTCATAAGCCTCTTTTACTTGCTTAAATTTAACCTCTGCTGCTTCAGGATTATCTGCATTTCTATCAGGGTGAAATTTCATTGCTAAACTGCGATATTTCTTTTTTATTTCAGCATCGCTAGCATTGCGATCAATACCGAGAACCTTATAAAAATCTTCTTTTTCTGCCATGACTTATTATTAACTCTTGTTAGATATGGAGGTGAGTTGAGTTATAAAAGATTCAAAGGGGGGTAAATGCAAACAATATACTGATAATAAGTAAGGCATGCGCGCATAAAGTGTTAACCCATTTGAAAACTAGGGACTATATTTTTAACATTATCTTTTTAACATGATAAATAGTGTGGAAGCGACTCATCCCGCTCCCACACGGGTAAGAAAACGTTTACTCAACTATTAAACGTTATTTATCTTCTTTAACTTCTTCAAATTCAGCATCAACAACGCCATCATCGCTAGCCTGTGATGCAGAAGAATGCTCGGCATTATCAGCCTCTGCATGGTCTTTTTGTGCATAAATTCGTTCTGCAAGTTTACCTGATAATTCAGTCAAATCGTTTGTTTTAGCATCGATTGCGTCTTTATCTTCAGTTTTAAGAACGTCTTTTAATGCATTTATTGCATTTTCAATGGCTGTTTTTTCATCTGAATCCATTTGCTCGGCAAATTCTTTTACTGATTTTTCAGTCGCATGAATCATGCCTTCAGCGTGGTTTCTTGCGTGCACTAATTCAGTTAATTTACGATCTTCATCAGCATGTGCTTCAGCGTCTTTAATCATACGTTGCACTTCATCGTCTGATAAACCACTTGAGGCTTTAATGATAATTGATTGTTTTTTACCTGTGGCTTTATCTTTCGCAGACACATTTAAAATACCGTTTGCATCAATATCAAACGCCACTTCAACTTGTGGAATACCACGTGGTGCAGGTGGAATATCTGCTAAATCAAAACGTCCTAACGATTTATTAGCCGACGCTTTTTCACGCTCACCTTGTAAAACATGCACAGTAACCGCAGTTTGATTATCATCAGCTGTAGAAAAAACTTGTGAAGCATTAGTTGGGATTGTAGTGTTTTTTTCAATTAATTTAGTCATCACACCGCCCATTGTTTCAATACCTAATGACAATGGAATAACATCTAATAACAACACATCTTTTACTTCACCACCTAATACACCTGCTTGAATCGCTGCGCCTAAGGCAACGGCCTCATCAGGATTAACATCTTTACGCGGTTCTTGGCCAAAAATGCTTTTAACCATTTCTTGCACTTTAGGCATTCTTGTTTGCCCACCCACTAAAATAACATCATTGATTTCGCTTGCTGATAAGCCTGCGTCTTTCAATGCCATTTCACAAGGGCCTTTAGTGCGATTAATCAGCTCTTCAACTAAGGCTTCTAATTTTGCACGTGTTAATTTAACGTTTAAATGTTTTGGGCCTGAAGCATCAGCGGTGATGTAAGGTAAGTTAACATCTGTTTGTTGACTTGAAGATAATTCGATTTTAGCTTTTTCAGCAGCTTCTTTTAAGCGTTGTAACGCTAAAGGGTCTTTATGAAGATCTACACTACTTTCTTTTTTAAATTCACTTGCAAGAAACTCAATAATACGTGAATCAAAATCTTCACCGCCTAAAAAGGTATCACCATTGGTTGATAACACTTCAAACTGATGCTCACCGTCTATTTCAGCTATTTCAATAATTGAAATATCAAAGGTACCACCACCTAAATCATAAACTGCGATTTTAGTATCGCCTTTTGGTTTATCCATACCGAAAGCAAGTGCTGAGGCAGTAGGCTCATTGATGATACGTTTTACTTCTAAGCCGGCAATACGCCCAGCATCTTTAGTGGCTTGACGCTGTGAATCATTAAAATAAGCAGGCACGGTAATGACAGCTTCCGTAACCGTTTCCCCTAAATATGCTTCTGCATCTTTTTTTAATTTCATTAAGACGCGAGCAGAAATTTCTGGTGCGGCCATTTTTTTGTTGTGTACTTCAACCCATGCGTCGCCATTTTCAGCTTCAACAATGTGATAAGGCACCATTTTAATATCTTTTTGCACAGCATCATCTTTAAAGCGACGACCAATTAACCGTTTGATAGCAAACAGTGTATTAGTAGGATTGGTCACGGCTTGACGTTTTGCAGACTGCCCAACCAACACTTCATCATCACTGGTGAATGCAATAATTGAAGGAGTGGTACGCGCTCCTTCACTGTTTTCAATAACACGAGCTACGCCATTTTCCAATACTGCAACACATGAGTTTGTTGTTCCTAAATCTATACCAATTATTTTAGCCATTGAATTCTCCAGACTTGACAATTATAAAATGTAAATACTTAACCCGATAATAGGGTCGTTTTTTTGATTTCAAGCTTTTAAAGTTAAGCCTGTGTATCGATACTGGTTTTTGCCACCACAACCATTGCAGGACGTAATAATCGACCATTAAGTAAATAGCCTTTTTGAAATACATTGA
>CAJAQT010000045.1 GCA_903944165.1 uncultured Methylococcaceae bacterium
ATAATTGACTTCGCTCCACGTATTATCTGCACGAATACAGACATTCATCACCAAGGTATTGTCGGCTAAGTTAGCCACATTCGCCTCGTTTTCAAAATCAATGGTGCCGGCTTTTGTGGTAGCAAAACGCACGCTGGCGTGGTCTTTTGCAGAAACCGCTAATAATTTATGTTTGCTTTTTTCCACCGAGACTTGCACGGCTTTAGGGTAGCCAATGACTTCCCACAGACCAGCTTTAATGGTTTCAGCAGGGCTTACGCTGGGTAACAGGCACACAGCTAAGGCGAATGAAGAGAAAGAATGCTGTAATTTCATGAAATTATTCCTAAATTAGTTAAGGCAAGACGTTGCGTTTTTTAATGTCCAACGACTGGTATAGGACAAATGCCCACCTTCTGGGCGTTCAATAGGCCAAGACTGCCAATTGCCTGTCATGCTTTTATACGGCTCAACTAAGGTAATATCACCAGTGCCCGCATAGATAAGACCGTTTCCTGTTAAATGCACATCGTTACGTTCACGCGACCAGCGTCCAGTCATACCGTCTTTGCTGTTAAGTGATTGCCAGGTGCCATCAGGTTGAATGCACACATCAATATAAACAGGGTATTTAATAACCGTTTGTTTCGCATCATTGATTTTATAATGCGTGGTGTGCCATAAGCCCACCGGAAAACTCTCTGGTGATTGGTTGACGGCACGCGGGGCAGATGGGGCAGATGGAGCAGTGGGCACCTGAAGGTTCTCTGGTGCTTGGTTGACGGCATGGGCAAGCAGCGGACAGGCTAATAACAGGAGCAAGCTAACATTTAATGTTTTCATTGGGTATTCCAGTTGATAAATAATAAAGATAAATTAAACAACGATGAAGTGTTGAGCGGTGATCGCTAAATTACTGCCTAATAACGCAATGGCTTCAGCAGGAGTCTCACCATTACCATCGGCGTCGTAACGCACGATACCTGTAGCAGGATCATATAAAATGTAATCAGCTTCATTTGTTGCACTAGCACCTAGTACAAAATGCGCAGGGCTTAATTCACCAAGGACTAATTGCTTAAACACGGTATTTTCCAGCACAATCACATCGTCTGAAACTGTAAAGTCAGTGATGATGTCCTGTGAAAAATCAACTAATATGAAGCTATCATCACCCGCACCACCCGTTAAACTATTTTGCGCAGCATTACCCGTAATAAGGTTATTTAAGGTATTACCTGTTGCGCTATGACTTGCGTTGCCAAGTAAGGTTAAATTTTCAACATTTTCAGGTAAGGTGAAACTTACTTTGCTGTATACGGTGTCTAGGCCGTTATGCGCCTCTTCAATGACAGTATCACCACGATTCACATAATATTTATCATTGCCTTGCAAACCCGTTAAGACATTGTGACCACTATTACCTGTAAGCGTATTATTGAGTGCATTACCCGTTGCATCGATATTATCAGCACCAAGTAAACTTAAGTTTTTAACATCATTTGGTAAGGTGTAACTAACTGAACTGCTTAAGTTATCAAATTGATCGCTTAAGGCATTAATGGTGACGTCATTAAGTTTTTCAGTTAAGGCATTTAAGATTTCAGCTTTTTCAGAATGATCATCTGAACGTAAATTAATACCCACGCCCGCAACTTTTAAAGACATATTACTTCTAACATAATCCATGATGGCAGTGTTAGAGAAGCTACTGCTATTTAAAGTGAAGTTAAAATGCGTATCTGCTGAGCCTGATACGCTACCAATCTTGGACACACTGGCACGACCCGAAGCATGCGCATCTAAGCTGACTGCAATATTAAAATTACTGCCGTTATAGGTTGCAGATAATGCCGCATTATAAGAAACATCGTAAGAAACGGTCGCACTGGCTTTAAATGTAATCCCTGCGATTTTTTTACTAAAGCTAGCTCTATCACTCCCCGATTGACTACCAGAACTTGAGCCACTAATACCAAAGGCAGAACCGTTATAACTCACTGTGCCGCCTGCCAGAGTAGTGCCATTAATCATCACTGCACCTGAAATGGCGAGTGAATTATTGGCGTTATTCCAGACAAAACCACCATTGATATCCAAATCACCTAAATCAAGATAACTAGAAAAATTGATTTGTTGGCTACTCATCGCAAAATTAATGCCCGCCGTTTTGTGTGAAAAAAGCGTAATATCGGCACTACCACTGGCTGACTGTGACGCTAAACTTGCATTTAAATAATTAATATTAAAAGAAATATAATTACCTAAGCCAAAGCTAGTATTGCTAATATTAATGGTGGTAGGGGTGAATTCAAAATGAGCTTGGGCTAAGGTTTGTCCAAACATTGTGATTTTGCCATCACCTTTTAAATATTGATGTGTGGCTGAAATCTCAAAGCTGGCAGTTAAATTTGAACCAGGTTGAGTGCCGCTGATGGTCAGCCAACTTAAATTTAAGTTATTAATGGTCAAGCTGCCCGTCATATCAGTAAAGGTAGAATTAACCTGCAAGGCCATCGTGCCTGTTGCAC
>CAJAQT010000046.1 GCA_903944165.1 uncultured Methylococcaceae bacterium
CGCAAAGCATTAGCTTAGCAAAAATGCCGATTCATGCCGAACAAGAAACTATCACAGCGTTTTTAACTGCGGCGCTTGAATCAGCCAATTTTGATGATGTCACGCACTGGACAGTGGCAGAACGCAATATGGCGGTATGCCATTATCTATCCAGTGTGGTGGATGACGGGCCGGATTTTGCAGTGGGTGAAAACGGCCATTACACCGACTATTTAGACGGTGAACATGATATTAAAGATATTAATGCGTTAGTGGAAGTGGGTGATTTAGGCGGTGATAGCTGGCAAGTTAGGCACTTAACTGGCTGGGCTGCAGAGACTATCGAACGCTTAGAAGGCGCATTAGATAACATTGCCGGACGGCTGCATTGGATGTTAGGCGCAATGGCAGCGCAATTAGTACGCAAAGACGAAGACTGCCCCCTATTGTTTGATGAAGACTGGCTATTACATCGCATGAAAACCTTAGCAGCACTAAGCGAAAGCGATTTTATTACGCTGTCTTTTTTGCATCAACAAGGCGTGGATGCACTGTATCATTTATTTTCAATTAATTTTGATGACGACGGTTTATTAGTTCTACCCGTTACGAGGTCGGATTTGCCGCCTGCGCGATTTCGCGTTCGTTCCAGCCTTACCGGATTCGCGCAAAGAATGGGTGGAATCGCTGAGTAATTTAGCCGGTAATTTAAGTCTTTACACGCATACATCGTTAACCGATGCGCTCTCCATGTCATCTGATGATGTCGTGACGTTTTTCAACTCGAAAGCTTTTGCAGAGTTTAAAAAAGCAAAAGAAGCTGAGTTAAAAATTCACGTTGCTGGCGTTAATCGCTCAAATGAAATTATCAAAGCGATTGGCGTACTGGCAAAAATTATTAATCGATAAAGGAGAACGGCCATGACATTAAGCCTAACGCTAGAACATATTATTACTTTAGTCACAGTGGTGTGCGGAGCGTTTGTTAGTTTGTGGATGCGCTCAATTAATGCACAAAATAAATTATTTGAACAGCGCACACACTTGCTTGAAAAAGAAATTACAGAAATTAAACGCACAAATGAAGCGTTAGCAAGAACCGCAGACGGCTTGCGGGACGCGCTACAAGACACCCGTGAAAATTATGTTACCAATGTACGCTTTGAAAAGTTTACTGAATTGATGAACAGAAAATTGGACGACATAATGGATAAATTTGACGTAATTTTATTTAAATTAGACGACAAACCTGACAAACGCGACTGCAAGGAAAATTGCAAATGAACTATATAGCTAAAAGATTCAAAGAAACATCAACTTGGCTAGGATTATTATCAGTAAGCTGCATGTTTTCAAAACAGTTATTTGATGTTGACTTAAGCGCCGATCAAATAACATCCATTCAAGACCTGGGCATTATTTTGGCAGGCGGTGCAGGTATCGCAGCCAAAGACGGCAATTAATCGAGGATATAACAATGATTTGTCAAGCGGCTATAGATTTAGTAAAGAGTTTTGAGGGTATTCATGATGGCAATTTAGCGGTTATTGGCTTGCAGCCTAAGCTTTGCCCTGCTGGGATTTGGACGGTGGGATACGGTAGGGCGTTGCGCAGCAAAACGACGAATGCTTTTTTAAAAGGTGCGTCAGGTAAGGCAGAAGCGTTGGCTAAGTATCCTTCCTTGACTGTTGAGCAGGCTGAAGCAATGCTGGCTTTTGATTTAACAGCGTTTGAAGATAAAGTCAAAGCATTAGTTAAAGTAGACATAAACGAAAATCAACTTGGCGCGTTAGTATCGTTTGCGTATAACGTGGGCACGGGTAATTTAGCGTCATCAACATTGTTAAAAATGCTTAATGCAGGCAATTATGCTGGCGCGTCGGTGGAGTTTTTAAGATGGGATAAAGCCGGAGGTAAGATTTTAAAGGGCTTAACGCTTAGACGCACTGCTGAGATGGAGTTATTTTTAAGCCATGTTTGAGCCAATTAAATTTGGGCTATCAGAGTATTTAAGCCGCTATTACAGCGGCTTATCTGCTACGACAAAAGCCTTACACGAATATACTCAACGCGGCTTAGCTAAAAGCATTATCTGGACACCTGGGCGCATGATTGACAGTGCTGAAGAGATGTTAGCTGCATGGCAACGTAATGACAGCGATAATGCGCCTTCCCATCCACAAAAATTGCCGATTATGTTAATTGCTATGGCAAAAGATTACGTGCCAAGTGCGCGTGATTACACGCGACAAATGGCAGAACGACAACTTATTATTATCCCTGAAGACCCTAAAGAACGTGTTTTTGGCTTGCGCACAATTGCTGCGGATATTCGCGTGCAGTTAGCAATATTTGCCGCCGATGAACCCACTGCACGCTCACTGGCTGCACAATTTTGTTTGTATATTGATGTGTTACACAACCGCACTTTTTGGGCAAGCCACCGCTTTGCAGGACTAGATCATGAGTGGCCGATACAGCTAGAAAGCAGCGACGCTCCGGCAATGGTTATCCCTAATGAAGCCAAAAATTTAACAATTTTAGCGTTAGACATAACGTTAAAAACCAGCATACCCTTATTTGACGCGCCCAAAGACAATGAACCCAACGACGGTAAAGGCACAGACGGAGACACGGAAGACCCGCACGGCTATCCAACTGTACAAGTTATTGATGCCATTGATTTAAGCGAAGATAATATCGAACACCATAGCTTGCTTGAGACAGTGCTGTGATACCGATTCAAGCCACAATTATCAGTTTTTTAAACAAGCCAAGCACTGTGTTTGCAGTCTATGACACGCAAAATAAAATTTTAGTTATTAGTGTAGAAGCAACTTACCGACGCGAACGCAGGGATAACTGCATTGTCATCACTAATGACACCTCGATAGACCGCGATATTTTATTCGACTCCGAAAGA
>CAJAQT010000047.1 GCA_903944165.1 uncultured Methylococcaceae bacterium
ACAGTCGCCACCCGACCCACAGCTGACATTGGGATATGGATTTAGGCTTCCCGATACTGGTCATTGGCAAAGTAAGTAACGCTATCAAATTGCTATTAAGCTCAGAGTAAATTTATAATTATTTCAGTTGATTTAAGTTTACTCTGACCCCAGTTATTTTATGACAACCCTTAACAGGAAGAGACAGACACAGGCTTCCAATGAACGGCTGGTCAACCTTGAAAAGCTGTCATTCAGAGGCTGCGAATGTTCGATATCCATGCCCCCCTAAGCGGTCATTCACCTTAACATCTCGTAGGACATTGCCATATTTAAGCATGGGGATGTCGGGTATAAAAAGTACACTTAACAAGTCTGCAATTCTCAACGGTAGACCGTATCGCTTAACGACCTACCGAAACAAAGAAATCTATCAACGTATCATTAATACCCGGCCACTGCGCATGGAGTTTATCGCCTTCGCAATACCACGTCTTTATGCCATTAGCGCAGCCTGAATAAGCCATGCAGCCATTTTTAATTTTTTCAGGTATCGGCTCACATTTATTACACGCCGCCCACCAACCTGAAGACTGCACACCATATTTCGGGAACAAATGGTCATTCGCGCTGTGCATGATCATGACAGGAATAGGTTTGGGACACTTGCGATCACGCAAATCTTGATAATCGATACCGGCGGCACTGGGTGCAATCGCATCAGGAATATGTTTGGTGCCTGCCATAAACGCCAACGCCATCGCGGCAGTACCGCCATCCGAATGTCCGGTAAGAAAAATACGCTTTTCATCAACACACCATTTTTTAGCAATCAAGCCGGGAATAGTACCAAGTTCGATGGTTGAGGTAGGCGATAACTCAGGATGATCTGCATAAGCGACGATAAATCCGGCGGTCGTCGCTTTCAGCGTAAGTCCGGTCATTCTCTCAGTCTTTGCCCGGTTTGATTTTGCCGGTGAATAAACCATCAGTAATGGATGGGCGATAGTCGAATCATAATTCAACGGCATGCGTACATTATATTTAATGCCTTCATCTGTTGATTCGCCATTGAAGGCACCTGATTCACCCGGGCGAGTACCGGCATCGCACCGGGCATGAATCTTATCGCCGCTATAAGACGCGTTACCCATTTGCGAAAACTCGTCATTATCTTCGCCAAAAAAGAGTGTCAGCGTTATCAAGATAGGCAGTAAAAACAGCAATATAAAAAAGCTGTTACGTAAAGTCGACGCTGCTTTAAGTTTATCAAAATAGGTTTTAAACATCGGATGGCCTCGCTGACCGTTTGTTGGCAGCTTGTTTCATTAAATAAACAACTACTGCAATAAGCGCCACAATGAATAACGATTTTATCGGCAAGTTGTCTGAAGATTCTCCTTCGAGTCCTACCGAAAACGGTATATGGCTATCCAAGCTCTTGTCTTTATGCACAATCGCGACATGAGCCAGATAATTACCTGCACCGAATTTGCTGAAGTCAAC
The DNA here is from genome assembly GCA_903944165.1 of uncultured Methylococcaceae bacterium. GTDB lineage: Bacteria > Pseudomonadota > Gammaproteobacteria > Methylococcales > Methylomonadaceae > Methylovulum. Next base: position 1,486 of record CAJAQT010000047.1, read on the forward strand.
TACACCATTGACCGTGCCCGATTTTATTTTCGTCGATTCCTGATAGAAAACCCGGGTTCCCTCGGGCTCTTTGGTGACTTCAAACTCGACGGTTAAATTGCGCAGGCCTTTGCCGTCATAATCGAACACCAGATTAGTCATTCCCAGATGAGGGATCGACTGGCAATACTCTTTGGTGGTAAATGTCGGCGTATAAGCGGTAAAGTGAACCCGCTCATGACCCACCAGAATATTGCAGGCATCGACTTCATTGCTTGCCCCCCGGTGTGCATAAACGGCTGATGGCAAAGCGCTAATCAATAATCCAAATAAAGCTATAGCACGGCAAGCATGGGCTATCGTATTGAATAATACGGGTAACGGAAAATTCTTTTTCATCTTCAAGACCTCTTTTGTATTTTGTTGAAGGCAGAATTATCAATCCAGCTTCACTCATTCAACCGGCATAACCTAACGTAAATAGCATCTTATCGGTATGATTGATGCCGGGTGAATTGGCGTCAATACCTATAGCGGTAACAAAACGGTTCATGCAATTCATGATGGCGCAGATACAGACGGAATCAAAATACGCATGTTCATCCCAACCCGCATCGAAGATTTGTTGAACGTCTGCCTGAGTAATTTGGTCAGGTGTCAAGGTTAGTTTTTTTATAAATCGAAGTATCGGTTTCAGTTTGTCGTCGATTTTTGCGCTGTTAATATCCGTTTTTAGAGCGGCAAATACCGATTCATCAAGACCTGAGGCCATCGAAGCGGCTTTATGGTAGTCATAGCTTAGCCTGCACTGATTCAAATCTGACGTATAAGCGAACAGTAATTGGCGCGTTTGTTTGTTAAAGGGTGAAAGATTTCTCATGATTTCTTCCATAACCTTAAACAGTAAAACCCGGCGACGCGGATATTTTTCCAGCGTGTCGGATAAGGAATTAAGGTCTGGGTTTGACGGCTGGTATGACATCGTAGATCCTGATGATGATATAAAATCGGCAATCGGCTGCTATACTAGCCAAACTGCCAGGGTATTAAAAATCGAAACTTTCCACTTCCGCGAGTAAAAACAACGGCGCTCCGCCTGTCGAAATATCAACGGCATGTTGCGCGGTTTCCTGTCCGCCCGGCGAATTTAAACAGGTTTCCAAGTCCCGCATCGACGGAAAATAAACTTCGGCAATGCGATGGAAAGGTGCTTGTTCCTGACCTACACTCGCCTTAATCAGCGACGCGACAAAGCGGGTTTTTCCAGCCAGCTTTTCTACCGCCATCGGCACATGCTCCTCTGCATAGCGCTGTTCAAATAAATCGACATCGGCTGGTGTCGGGTACATCACAATCAATTTTGCAGTTTTCATGGCTTTCCCATATCGTTATTTGAAAAGAGTGGCAATCTTATAGTGAAAGACGAGCATTTGGATAATACTGACTTTCTATGGAACAATAGGTTTTTTCTATATCTTTAATTCTCTATCAGGACAGGTCTCATGGAAATGCAGCAAATTCGCTATTTTTTGGCAGTCTGTGATCAGGGTAGCATCACACATGCAGCGCAGCTTACTTATATCTCGCAACCCTCTTTGACACAGGCCATAAAAAAACTGGAAGATGAAATGGGCGGGGCATTGTTTACGCGTGCACACTCTGGTTGTCAATTAACGCCATTAGGTCGAATGGTTGAATCTAATCTCAGAAAAATTTATAGAGACCTTCAGGCAACCAAAGCAGAAGCGATTCGTTTTACCCGCTTAAATACTATTCCCTTGCGCATCGGCCTGATGACAACCATAGGCGCACAACGCCTAAGTCCTTGTCTGGCAGGTTATCAGCAAGACTTTCCGAATATCGAACTGGAATTGATCATCGATACTGAAGCAGTCTTATTAAAGCAACTGGATTCAGAATTGTTGGATCTCGTCATCAGTGCGCCGACGCAATTACTGGCATCGCCGTATCAATCAACATTGCTCTACGTAGAACGCTATGTGGTCGCTTTCAGCACTACGCATCGCTTTAATCAATTACAAAAAGTCGATCTGAAAGCCATACAGTCAGAACCGTATTTAGATAGGTTAAATTGTGAGTTAAGAGAAGATTTAAAATGTATTTGTCAAAATCAGGAAATCAATCTTTATGCGTCTTACCGCAGTAACAGCGAAGAATGGATTTTGCGTATGGTGCAGGCAGGTATCGGTGTTGCATTAATGCCGGAATATACCCTGCCCAAGGATGCAACCGACATCAGTTTTCGCTATCTTGTTGATCCTGAAATTAGTCGCCAGATTTATGCGATTTATACGCATCAGACATCGGTAAAGCCGAAATTACAGGCATTGATTGCCAATTTGAGCAGGGCATAAAAAAACTGGCTCTTGTTGCTCAAGCCTGCTGTTAAACAGTAATCGGTTAAATCTGGAGTTTGTTATATTTCTAAACCGCATGAATAAAGACTGTAGTGGTCTAATAAAAACAGACACCCAGATAGGTTGATATACTTAATCAATCAAAATGGGGACATTATCATGAATAAAGAACGTCGAGTATTTGATACCACGTTTAAATTAGAAGTCGTTAAACTTATTAAAGAGCA
>CAJAQT010000048.1 GCA_903944165.1 uncultured Methylococcaceae bacterium
TACTGATGTCGCTAAAGAATCTGCCGCCATGATTTTAATGGATGATAATTTTTCAACTATTACTCATGCTATTCATGAAGGTCGTAACATTTATGAAAACATGATTAAATTTATTCGCTTTCAATTATCCACCAATATTGGTGCTATTTTAACCGTTGCAAGCGCGCCTTTTCTTGATTTACCCATGCCTTTTACCGCAGTACAATTACTGTGGATAAACATTATTATGGATGGCCCGCCCGCGATGTCGCTTGGTGTTGATCCAGGTCGCCCACATATTATGCAAGAATTACCACGCGAGCCTGAGGCGGTTATTTTATCTTGGCAACGTTTGGGTAATTTATTTAGTTATGGTTGCATCATGGCTTGCGGCACACTTTATTTACTCTATCTTGATCTTCACACGCATTCGGTAATACATGCCACCACACTTGCCTTTACTGCTTTTGTTTTGTTCCAAGTGATTAATGTGATTAATGCACGCTATGAACGTATTAGTGCGTTTAATCGACATTTATTTGCCAATAAACTGCTTTGGCTGGCAATGAGTGTAGTGATTTTATTACAAATACTGGTCGTGCATTGGGCACCTGCACAAGCACTTTTTCATACCGTTGATTTAACGTTTTATGAGTGGTGTTTAGCCACTGGTGTTGCAAGTTCAATATTTATTGTAGATGAGCTACGCAAATTTACTTACAAAAAATTTACCCGAAAGGCTTAGTAGGTAAGTCATTCTTAATGATTTAGTTCAAGGCTAATTTATCAGTCAATCGACACTATTAAATTAAATATGAAACATCTTGTACGTTTTACATAACGGCTAATCCTCCGTTCGCTGCTTTGTTGAAAGAGGTTAGGGGAGATTTTAGTAAAAAAATTTCTTGTAAACCCTTTTTTTTAAAGGGAAGATTAATAACTATCAAAATTGTTTTTGCCCAAGATGTATTTTTAGTGCTAATATGCGTTGCAGTTCGATTTTAAGCCAGCTATTTTGTTAAATAGACTGGGATTTTACAGCCAATTCATGGCTAATTTTCAAGTTAAGAGTGTGATATGTCAGATCAAGTTGTAGGTACCGTTAAGTGGTTCAATGATGAAAAAGGATTCGGATTTATTGAACAAGAAGGTGGTAAAGATGTTTTTGTCCACCACAGTGCAATTAATGGCACCGGCCGCAAAACCCTACGTGAAGGTCAAAAAGTTACTATGCAAGTAACTCAAGGCCAAAAAGGCCCACAAGCTGAAAACGTAACCCCAAACTAATAGTTTAAAAAAGACCCAAAAATAGGTTACTACTTTTGGGTTTTTTTATGCCTAGTGTTTTAGCTAGCCTCAACGCTGGTAGGCTTTTAAAATCACAAATTTATCGTTCATTGCTAGCCTTTCTACCCGATTAAACCATCGCGGTAATAGTTGCTGATAATTTAAATGGCGATTACCAATTACCCAAAGCTGCCCTGTTGTTGTTAATACTCGCGCTGCTTCTGCAAACATCGTTATTGCTATATAACTGCCAATAATATTATGTTGATGAAAAGGTGGATTGCATAACACCAAATCAACTGAATCATCTGCAAAGCTAACTAATCCATCCCCCACATAAAAGTTGCTGGCACGCTCGTTTCGCCAAACAGCCTGAAAATTCTCTTGTGCTGAAGCCACTGCCATAAATGATTCATCAACAAAATGAATCATCGCATGTGGATTACGTTCGGCTGCAATTAAACCTACTACGCCATTTCCACAGCCTAAATCAACAATATTATTAGGCTTGGCTGAGCTGGGTAAATAGTGCAGAAAAAAACGTGTGCCTATGTCTAAATGATCGCGTGAAAATACATTAGCATGATTAACTAAGGTATAGGCGGTATTCTCTAGCGTATAACGCGTAGGATAGGGATTATTAATTTCTGGTAACTGAGGATTAAAGACAACAAAAATCAGTCGTGCTTTTTTTTTCGCTAAGGATGTTGTGGCTGTCCCCAGTATTTTTTCTACCAATTTCCAAACTGTTGCGGGCAATAGTTTCACCATGCCACTCAAAATAATGTGTGATGATGTGCTGACATGTTGACGTAAGCGAAGTAACTGCTCTTCTAGTAAGGCTAAATTTTTGGGGACTTTTAGTAACACGACATCATACTGCCCTGACAAGGGCGTTAAACTGTCGAGCAACTCAACATCCTGAGGCATTAAGCCGTTGGTTAGTAAATTTAGCCGTGTGGCGTGCTGGGATAAATACGAATCTGAAACGGCCGTGGGTTTGAACTTATGCAAAGCAATCGCTAATGCTCCAAAATTATCATTGAATATCAGCACGCGCGATTGTGGAATTAACGGAATGTGTTCGGCAACCTCAGCTAACATATATTCATCAGCAGCATCAAAAGCCTGTAGCACATCACTTTTTTGTTTAGGTAACCGCGTTAACTGAAAATCTCCCTGCGGCACGTGCAATAATTTTGCAGATTGCATTCTGGTCATTCCTTGTAAAACATACTCTTTAAAAAAACGGGGGTAGGGGAGGTTTATTAGATAAATAGCGCTCAATCCTTTATGCCCTTTGGATATGGAGGTAAATAATTACGCATCGTGATCTGATTTTTAGCACGACACAAACCCTATGTTGATTTATTCCTTTGACGCACTAATTAATGCTTTCTTCTTATGCTGCCTAAGTAACTCGGCAGTATGCGCTTCTATTTGTTTACGTTCGTTACGTGCGTCAAATCGACGCTTTGCTAAACTCGCTTTGTCGTGTTTAGTGTGATGATACTGATGCACAGAAATTGGCTGCATAATAATGCAATCGACTGGACACGGTGCAATACACAATTCACAGCCTGTACATTCAGCGGCAATAACAGTGTGCATATATTTTGCGGCACCCACAATGGCGTCAACTGGACAGACAGCTAAACATTTAACACAGCCAATGCAATCTTCTTCAATAATAAACGCGACTTGTTCTGGTTTGTGTTCACCGTGTTCAGGATTTAACCTTTTAAAGGGCTTATTTAGCAGCTTAGCTAGGTCATGAATACCTTCTTCACCCCCAGGCGGGCATTGATTTATTTCTGCCTGTTTTTTTACTATTGCGACCGCATACGGTTGACACCCGGAGAAGCCACACTGCCCACATTGAGTTTGCGGTAATAAATTATTTACTTTTTCAATGAGGGCAGCATCTTCATTGCCGTGTTGATTAGGGTTTAACACACTCATAACTCTTTTATCTCTTACTCATTGTGGTTAAAAAGCGTTATTCTGCACCTAAGCATAGTTAGCGCAACATAGACGTTTGTTAGCCTATTTTTGATCAATTATTTACTGCGTAACGTCAGTTAAGTGAAGCATGTTGCCATACAAATCAATTACGCAGCGATTGGCAACGCCAACAACGTGAATATTATTTTTAATGCGGCGCATGTAATTTTCGTGCAGATGACCATGAATAATTTGTTTAGCCCCCATCGCTGCGGCTAACTCACTAATCACTGAAAACCCGTGTCGATGTGAACCGGGTGCTTCATGACTCACTAAAATATCGGCCTTTAATTCTTTCATGGCTTCAAATTCTTCAGGCCAAATTGCAGATTGATATTTTAATGACAGTGTCTGTGTTGCTGAGTTACTGATTTGTTGTGCTAAAAAATGTTGCTTAGTAAGCCATTTTTTAGGTTGCGGTGGATACCAAACACGCCCTAAAAAAATACCTCCTAAACCAGCAATGCGTACGCCCGAAATATCCGTTACTTTTAAATGCAAACTGCAGTCGGCTAAACTTGAATGAAATAAATTATTGTATTTATCAGGGGTTTCAAAATCATGATTTCCAGCTATCCACCAAATTTTAGTTATCTGAAGAATCTCTTCTAAGCACACGTTTAAAGGCTGATCTAAATCATAATCACCTAATAAAACAACAGCTTCTGGCTGATGCTTATGAACGGCACTAATCAGCGGCTTAAAATTCCCATGTGGATCGCCCGCAAATAATATTCTATCTTTCCGACTCATGTCCTTTCACCTGCGATTTTGGTAATGGGTAGGAGTCCAAAATAACAGTGACTTACTGTTAGCACACCGTATACAACGCCCACGTTAACTGTTTATATTTTCTAAAACCTCGTGCGTAACACAATGACCTTCATGATCTTTTAAAAATGTACGTATTCAGCTACTTTGCTCAAAGAAAAAGGTGAATGCGTAATGAATTAAAATTTATCTTGATTAACTATCGTGTATTTAAAATACATGCGCCTAGTTAAGAAAAAAAAACGACTTAGTGAGCATAAACTCAACAAAGTCGCTTTTTATTTGCATAGAGCGCGATACATATCCTTATGTTATTTACCTACTGAAAAGCTACTTTACCGCAGGATTTCTCGGGCTTGTTCAAAAGCAATTCTAAAATCAAGGTACACTGGCTGTTCTGTCGTTAATAATAATTGTAACAATTTATGTTGCAATTGATATTTAACATCACCCACGGCCAATGCCCCTACACCCACTGCACCTGCGGCATTAACGGCATACAGTAGGGGTTCGCCCGCGTCTTTACGTTTAATACCTTCAATTCCTAATGGCGGCACTGCATTAACATCACCTGCGACTTTAACTTGTGTAAGATTTTTTAATACTGCTGCATTCAGCACTTGTACACCTGCTTTTGCCGTTGATAACACAACATCTGCAGTGGCTAATAAAGTCATTTTTTCTTCATCATTGCGCGCGCAAGCACCCTGTAAATTAGCAGAAAACCGACGATTATATGTTTTTGCAACTTCCTCAGCATTGTCTAAAGATAAGTGATCAACCAATATTGTTTGCGCACCAGCTAAGGAAGCAATAATACCCGTGGCACTGCCTACAGGCCCCGTGCCGCCAAAAATAACGACTTTTTGATCTTTTAATTGCGCAGCATGATGAATTAATAATTGCTGTTCAACACAGGCAACCAAGGCAGCAGCCGTGGTAAAGGCGCCACTTGGATCAGTAAATACTGAAATATCAAACGGCGACACCATTGCTCTTTTGCATACCTCAAGCATCTCTATTGCCAATAATAGATCTCGTCCACCAATAAAAATAGCCGTCCGTTTTACACCCGCTGCACCGCGTGAAAAAATAGTATCTTGAGTCAATGCATTTATGTTTTCCAACTTTACGTTGCAATAAGGCATTAGAATATCAAATCCAGCATCCATAGCCATATTGATATCAAAGGGACTGTTATGGGGCATGGGGTCAAACATGTGAATAATGCTGCGCTTTTCCATTAAGGACCTCTATAAATGTAATGTAAAACCAAGGTGATTTTAGGAACTAAATCGTTTCAAACACGCTCTACAAGAAACATGCGGGTTAGTGCCGCTGATTAACCTCAAAACTTATCAAAGCATTAACTGCATTGTATTGTTGTAAATATGCACATCCCATACTAAAAAAGAGGGTGGGATTAATCATTACTTATTGTTTAGATTTAATATATTCTCTAGCTACCGTAAAGGCATGTTCAAAATGTAAAAACAAAGGTTTTTCAACTTGTAACATGCTTTTCAATAACATACTTTGTGTTTGATATTTCACATTACCAATAGCTAAGGCGCCATACCCTATAGCACCAGATGGCGAATCTTCGATCAATTCACAATCATGAAGCGGGCCAATTCCAGCTATTCCTGCGGGGGGTACTGCATTGACATCAGCCGCAACTTTTAATTGCAGCGCTGCGCTAATTAATTCTTTACTTAATAATTCAATGCCTGCAGCACCTGTTGCTAACACTACGTCCGCAGTTTGAATGTACTCTGCTTTATCTGCATCACCACCTGCGGTAATGTCAATTTTTCCTTCGCCAAATTCACTGTTGCATAAATCAGCAACCATTTGAGCTTTTTCTATTTGTCGGCCAATAATTTTTACGTTAGCCCCTGCTTGCGCACACAGCACCGCAGCAATTTGACCAACTGGTCCTGTCCCGCCCAATACCAAAACATTTTTACCGTTAAAATCTGTTGCGAACTTAGTGACTAAACCGTTTTCTACCGTTGCCACCATGCCTGCTGCGGTAGTAAAAGCGCCACTTGGATCTGCGAACACCGACACTTCAAAAGGAGGAATCATTGCGCGTTTTGCTGCTTTTAACATATCAATTGCTTGTTTCGCATCGCGCCCACCAATGAAAAAACCAGTTTTTTTCAGATTTTTTACGCTACGAGAAAAAATCGCATCTTGTATTAAGCCTTGAATCTCGCTGGATTCGACATTGATATAAGGCGATGCTGAAAGCCACCCAGCATCTAATGCCATATTTACATCAAATGGACTTAAATTTTTTGCTGTGGTGATCATGTGTAAGATGAAAGGTTTTTCCATAAGTTCTCACTATAAGTTAATTAATTAGGTTATTCAGTATAAAAGAAATAAAGTCATAATAACAATGACCTTACTGTTAGATGACTCATACACGACATAACTGCTGCACTCAGCACAAAACTGTCAAAGATAAATCAATAAGTTATAAGAAAAAACCAGTCATAATGAAAAAATCATGTTGACTGGTTTAAAGCTTGTTGAGCAGGTAGAGCCTTTAATCGCGCTTATATAGCCCAAGTTATTTCTTTAAAATGCTAATTCCTTTAAGTAAATTTAATGCTTCAGAGAGCGCATAATCATTGATATCAACGATATTTTTATCTTTGTTTGCTAACTCAGCATCATCTTTGGCTTTTTCTTTACCATTACGTAAATGCCCCGATAAGTCGGCTTCTTTAACAGAAACAAACTCATTATTAGTTAAGGCTTCAAGCTTAACATGTGCTAGAGCAATATCGGGCTCGATACCTTCTGCCTGAATGGAGCGACCTGATGGGGTGAAATAGCGTGCCGTTGTTAATTTTACCGCCGCGCCATTTGAGGTAGGCAGAATGGTTTGCACCGAGCCTTTACCAAAAGATTTTTCGCCCATAATGATGGCACGTTTTTGATCTTGCAGAGCACCTGCTACAATTTCTGAGGCCGATGCTGAGCCAGAATTAATTAAAACCACCATGGGTGCGTCATCAATTAAATCGTCAGGTGCGGCATTAAAACGCATTTCTGAATTTTCAATACGTCCTTCGGTATAGACAATCAAGCCGCTTTTAATAAAGGCATCACTCACTTCAACCGCAGCATTTAACACACCACCTGGATTATTGCGCAAATCCAAGACCAAACCTTTTAACTTAGCTTTGTTATCTTTTTTTAATGTGGTCAATGCTTCGTGTAAATTTTCTCCTGTTCCAGACTGAAAACTACTGATACGCACATACGCATAACCAGGTTCTAAAATTTTACTTTTTACACTTTTAACTTTGATAATGTCTCTAGCAATGGTGATTTTTAATGGCGTATCGGCGCCTTCACGGACAACAGTCAAGACAATTTTACTGCCTGGTTCGCCACGCATCATTTTTACTGCATCGGCTAAGCTCATGCCTTTTACAGGTTTGTCATCTAACTTAACAAACACGTCACCAGCTTTAATGCCCGCTTTTTGTGCTGGCGTATCATCAATGGGAGAGACGACTTTAATAAATCCATTTTCCATCGTGACTTCAATACCAAGTCCACCAAATTGACCTGTCGTGCCTTCTTTAAGCTCTTGATACTCATCTGCTATTAAATAAGCAGAATGCGGATCAAGACCGCTTAACATGCCCCGTATTGCATCTTCTAATAATTTTTTATCCGAGACTGGTTCTACGTAATCATGCTTGATACGTCCAAATATCTCAGTGAAATTTCGTAATTCTTCAAAAGGCAAGGTTTCAGAATCTACTGCTGGCGGACTGCTATCTCGCTCAGCGAAGACAGTACCGCAGGTTCCCATAAACACACCCAACACAATCCCTAAGGACAATATAACAACCGTTTTTTTATTTAACATGCGTTTTTAAACTCCAAATCCTCTGTTTTAAAACAAGCGTTTAACGACTTGCCATGTGCTATTTCGATTTCCGACACCATGTTTGTGGATCAATAGGTAAACCTTGTTTATCACGAATACCAAAATACAAACCAGGTCTACTTTGCCCACCACTCTGCCCAACTGCGGCAATGACTTCTCCTGCCTCAACATGATCATTTTTCTGTTTAAACAAACTCTGATTAAACGCATATAACGTCATAAATCCTTCGTTATGTTCAATAATCATTAAAAAGCCATAATTTTGCATCCATTCAGCAAACGCTACCGTACCTTTGGCAACGGCATGAACGTCTTCGCCTTCTTTGGCTTCAATTAGCACGCCACTCTGAGCTTTTTTAGCCGCCATAGTAGCAAATTTACGTTCTAGTTTGCCACGTACCGGCCATGGTAAGTGACCTTTTAAGTCTGAAAATTTACCACTTATTGAGGTGGCATAAACATTTTCTGTAATGGCTTGCGTGTCTTCTGTAGGTTCATTAGAGGGCTCAATAACATCATCGCTGGTGTTATTGATAAGTTTATCGACACTCACCAATGAGGCCATTAAAGTTTTTAATGTCTGTTCATTTTCTTTTAAGCGTTCAAAGCGTTCAGTATCAGACACCGCATGCTCTAATAATAAGCGATCGCGTTGCTGTTTAAATTTTGCAAATAACTCTTGCTCCGCTTTTTTTTTCGTTAGTGCCTGTTCAAGTATCTCTGTTTCTGCTTGTTTTTGTTTATCAAGTTGATCTAAATGTTCAATGGCTTTCTCAATGGCGGCTAATTTTGTTAGCCGTTCTTTATTAAAATACTCGTAATACATCATCATTCGACTGGAACTGCTGGGGTCTTGCTGATTAAGTATTAGCTTTAATTTACTTTGCTGACCCATTAAATAAGCAGATCGCACTTGATTAACTAGCGCATTATTTTCTTTAGCAATTTCATTGTGGTAAAACTGAATGTCTTGACGAATTTTAAGAAGACTACGATGTTTTTGATCAATTTTACGCTGCGCAGATTTTAATAATGCCGCCGCTTCTCCATACCTTTTCTCAATGTCAGCTAAGGCTTCATCTGCTTGCCCAGAAGACGTTTGTTGAGCATTAGCAGACGTTGTTTCAAAAGAGAATAATCCTTCTGGAATAAAAGAAAAATCTTCAGCATGGGCATTAACGGTAAGCAAGCCCAATAAGGCGAGTAATCGTGGTGTTAAATTCATTCACACACTAATTACTTTTTAACAAGGAATGCCCAGTCATTTCACTAGGTTTTTCAATGCCTAACATTGCCAACATGGTGGGGGCAATATCAGATAAAGTTCCTGCCGAGACCAGCGACTGAGTCCCGCCAACACACATTAAGGGGACTAAATTAGTCGTGTGTGCTGTATGAGCTTGTGCGGACACGTGATCTCGCATTTGTTCAATATTGCCATGATCCGCAGTTAACAATAATTGACCATTTACTGTTTTTAACGCGTCAACTGTTCTTTGTAAGGCATTGTCAATGGCTTCTACAGCGGTGATTGCGGCTGATAAAATACCTGTATGACCCAACATATCACAATTTGCAAAATTACAAATAATCACATCGTACTGGCCGCCCGTAATGGCCGCAACCAAATGATCGGTCACTTCTGGCAAACTCATTTCTGGTTGTTCGTCATAGGTTTTTACGTTAGGTGACGGGACTAAAATACGGTCTTCGCCAACAAATGGGGTATCCACTCCACCACTTAAAAAGAAGGTGACGTGGGCATATTTTTCTGTTTCAGCTAAACGCAATTGTTTCATCCCTTGCTTGGATAATACTTCACCTAAACCATTTTTTAAATCTACTGATGGAAACGCAATCGGATAAGTAAAGGCTTGATGATATTCCGTTAAGGTACAAAAATAACCCTGATGTGGCGCAGCACCACGTTCAAAATAATCAAACTTAGTGTCAGTTAAAGCTTGGGAAATTTCTCTGGCGCGATCAGCGCGAAAATTCATAAATACTACCGAGTCTTCAGGTGTAATGCTAATAACCTGACCCGCTGCGGACAACACTGCGGTAGGTAAGACAAACTCGTCAGATTCGTTACGTCCATAGGCGGCGGCTAAGCCTTGACTGGCAGTATCGACAGTAAATTCAGCCTCGCCTTTAATCAATAAATCGTATGCTTTTTTAATTCTATCCCAACGATTATCTCTATCCATTGCATAAAAGCGCCCCATAATTGACGCTATTTGACCACAACCTAAGGCGGCAAATTTTGCTGCCAATAAATCAATAGACGCTTGTGCACTTTTAGGGGGAACATCTCGACCATCTAAAAAACCGTGTAAATACACTTTTTTCAAACCACGTTCTGCAGCTAAATCGATCATAGCTAATAACTGTTGTTCATGACTGTGTACGCCACCTGGCGATAACAAACCTAAAATATGCAAAGCACTGCCTTTTTCTTTAGCAACATCAATGGCGTTACACAGCACTGGATTACTAAAAAAACTTAAATCACTTATGGCATCATTTACTTTCGTAAAGTCTTGTGGCACATACCGTCCAGAGCCAATATGAAGATGTCCTACTTCAGAATTGCCCATTTGATCATCGGGTAAGCCCACATCATGTCCTGAACATGTTAAATAGGTCATTGGGTAATCGCGTTGCAATGCATCCCAGCACGGGGTATTTGCCATAGCAATAGCATTATTTTCTTGTTCAGTCGAATAGCCAAATCCGTCAAGAATAAGTAAGACTAAGGGCTTAGGTCGATTTAACATGGTTTATTTGTCTCCTGGAATTAAATAAGCAAAACGGTAAAGAGGGTTTTATCGATTGCTCAAAATACTAAAAAAAAGGTATCATTTTGTGGAACTAGCATAATTCATCTAGTCTTAACACGCTGTGCGCTATATTAATACACGTTAGTGACAGTTGTGTATAAAATTATTGGGAGCTTTTTTTAAAATGGACTGCACACATTTAAATTTATCATTAACGCGCATGGATACTGACAAAAAAAACCAACATTACGAAGATGCGGACATTGCCCAAGCGGCGCGTTGCTTAAAAGCCATGTCACATCCATTAAGACTTAAAATTCTCTGTGTTCTTGGCAATAAAGCTGTTCATGTGCAAGACATTGTTGAGCAAGTGGGCACCAGTCAAAGCAATATTTCTCAGCATCTTTCTATCCTTAAAGAAAAGAAGATTCTTAGCTTCAAAAAAGAAGCTAATCGAGTTTATTACTACATCGACGATAAAAGAATGTCTCAACTTATTGAAATGATGAGAGAAATTTTTTGCTCTTAAGTAAGTTCACCCATTCAATTCACCACTAACTAAAATCACACTCATGGATCGTTTTTTAGAATTTGCGTTAAATCACTACCTTTTAGTCATGGCAGTGTTGGTTGTACTGTATTTTTTAATTCAAGACTTTACTGAAACTGCGTTTAAAAAATTTACCTCAATTACGCCATTGTTAGCGGTTGCTAAAATGAATGACAGCACTGCTATTATCATTGATGTACGCGAACCTATTGAGTTTATGCCAAGCCATATTAAAGACTCAACCAATATCCCTTTAGGTAAAATTACTGAAGAACTGCCCAATTTGGAGCAGTATAAAAACACGCCTATTCTTATTGCTTGCCAATCTGGCACACGTTCGGCAACTGCTGGCAGACTCTTAACTAAAGCGGGCTTTGAACACGTTTTTGTTATTACCGGCGGGATGCAATCTTGGGAAAGTGATTACAAACTTCCCATTAAAAAAGGCACTATCAAGCCACAATCGAAATAATTTAACCCTTTCCTTTTCCTTATCAACTTAAATAAAAAATATCATGGCTGAAGAAATTACCAACAACGAAGAAAAACAATTTTCCATTCAAAAACTGTATACCAAAGATGTTTCATTTGAAACACCTAATTCTCCTGGTATTTTTACAATGAAATGGGAGCCATCTGTTGATTTTAACCTTGGTACACAGGTTAATAATTTAGAAAATGCTCATTATGAAATTTCTTTAACCGTCACCATTACAGTTAAATGCGGTGACACCGTAGCGTATCTTGTTGAAGTTATTCAAGCAGGTATCTTTGTGTTATCTGGTTTTACTGACCAAGAAATGGGCCCGATGATAGGTAGTTTCTGTCCTAATATTTTATTCCCGTATGCACGCGAAGTTATTTCAGATATCGTCACCAAAGGCGGCTTCCCACAAATGATTTTAGCACCTGTTAATTTTGACGCGCTATATGCTCAACATTTGCAACAACTACAGCAAGCACCAAGCACGACTACCCTTAATTAATGGCGAAATTAGCTATTCTTGGGGCGGGTTCTTGGGGCACAGCACTTGCTATTTTGGCAGCCAGGCATGGCTGCCAAACCTTATTATGGGGACATCACGAAGCCCATATTCAGCATCTAAAAACCACGCATTGTAATCATCGTTATTTACCCGATGTTATCTTCCCCGCTACGCTTGAGGTCACCTCTGACTTAAAAGAGGCCGCTAGTTTTAGCTCAACATTGCTCATTTGCGTGCCCAGCCATGCCTTTGAAAACACCCTTAGCACCATCAAACCTTATTTACCCAACAGTGTTCGCATTGCGTGGGCAACCAAAGGCTTTAATCCAAATAACGGCATGTTAATGCACGAAGTGGTGGCTAAATTATTTTCAGACACGCTTCCCGTTGCAATTATTTCAGGGCCTTCGTTTGCTAGTGAAGTTGCTGCCAACTTGCCCACGGCGATTACCATTGCCTCATTTCAACCTGAATTTGCCCAAGATTTAACCGAAATTTTCCATAGTGGACGTTTTCGAACCTACACAAGCACTGATGTTATTGGTGTTGAAGTGGGCGGGGCGGTTAAAAATGTGTTAGCCATTGCTGCCGGTATTGCCGATGGCTTAAACCTAGGGGCCAATACACGCTCGGCACTGATTACCCGTGGTTTAACAGAGATTATTCGTTTAGGTCTGAAACTTGGTGGCAAACAGGATACCTTTATGGGCTTGGCAGGCTTAGGTGATTTAATTTTAACTTGCACGGATAATCAATCCAGAAATCGACGTTTAGGCTTAGCCTTAGGTCAAGGGCATAGTATAGGCAGTGCTATTGCACAAATTGGTCAAGAAATAGAAGGCGTGGGTGCAGCAAAAGAAACGTATTTACTCGCGCAAAAATTTAATATCGATATGCCGATTACTGAGCAAACTTATAAAGTGCTGTATGAACAGTTAGATCCATTAACTGCGGTAGAAAACTTATTATCCAGAGAAACAAAGTCAGAATATTAACCCTTATCTTGAAGAGGATGAAAAATCTGTATTTTTGCATCCTGAAAACGCTAACTGCCGCCAAGCCTCATACACCACAACAGCAACAGTATTAGATAAATTTAAGCTACGACTGTCTGCACACATAGGCAGATACAAACAATGTTGTTCCCCTAAGTCAGCACGAAGCGATGCCGGTAGGCCGCGTGTTTCAGGGCCAAATAAAAAGGCATCTTCATCGGCAAAAGCTATATCTGAAAACACCCTCGTGCCTTTAGTTGTTAAGGCGAATAATCGCTTGGGCTGAATAATATCAATAAATTCTGTTAAAGAATCATACACTTTAATCCTTGCCCACTCATGGTAATCTAAACCCGCGCGACGTAATTTTTTATCATCTAAATCAAAGCCTAAGGGCTTTATCAAATGCAGTGCGGTGCCCGTATTGGCGCACAAACGAATAATATTGCCCGTATTCGCAGGAATTTCAGGTTCAAATAAAACTATATGTAACATGCGTTTAAAATATTCAATCAGTGAAGTGTGCAATAAAAGAGGCGGCCTTCTATTTTTAAAAAAAGCGTCTATTTAAATAATAAGTGCAAGCGTTTGGTCGACGCTACGACTGTAAATTTTTACCAAGA
>CAJAQT010000049.1 GCA_903944165.1 uncultured Methylococcaceae bacterium
CTGTGGGTGCTACGCGTTTAAATATCATTGCTCAAGCTGCCCTCTTCCCAAACTCAGCAAGCTCAGCAGATGCCATTGTTTACCGCTATAAATCAGGTACCGTTTCATCAGCTACACCTGGTGTTGATGGCACTGTGTTAACTGGACAGGCAACCACGCTTCCAGTGGCTAGTCCAAACGATTTATCTGGCGATATCGTTGGTGCTTTAGCTGGCGCAGCTTTTAACAATTTAGGCTTAGGTTTAGTCAGTCCAAATTTATTTGGTAACTGGGTTATTCCTAAGTTAGACAGCGGCAAAACTTTTGCTCGTGGTTATGCTGTTTATAATGGTCAAGCCATTACACCTGCATTACAAGAAGATGTGATCAGTACCACAGGAATTTCAGCATTCAAATTTAATGTACCTAAATTTCAACCCACCTCATGCGCTAAAAACCTGATTATTCGTGCAGCGGTAGCTAGCTGGTGTAAACGTGGTGGCGGTAAAGCCCATGATGCAGCGCGTAAAGACGTATGGATTGGTACCGACACTGGCAGTAAGTTGTATAGCATGACCGGTGCTGATCATGGCATTATGCCAAACAGCCGTGAAACTTTAGGGATGACTTCAAGCTCAATTACTGAACAAGGTAATGGCAAAAGCTTCTGGCCAGCCATGACTATTGTTCGTGATTTAACCAACAACCCTTTACCAGCAGCCTGTAATGGTGAAAGCTATGATGTGGTTATTGAGCCAAGCGGAACTGATATTGATGCTAACTTAACGATTCCATCAGCTAAATTCCCACAAGGTGCCTCAGGCGCTGTATTCGAATAAAAAACAAGCAGACCTTGCTTGCATTACGGTGATAAAACGCAAATTTTTTCATATTTTGGGTAACTTTTAGTCAATTCATTTTTCGTCAGAAAAATCTGATTTGACGGTTTAAACCTAATTAACGCATAGTCTTTGATTTTTTTAGAAGCCAAAAGGTATAGAAACAGCCTTTTGGCTTCTTTATTTGGATGTCACTGCCTTAACTTAAGCCGTTTGTTATTCGACCCGCTCACCATGAACGGCTTAACTTAAGACAGTGCTAGAGGAGGTCGATAAAATATGCTCACTCAATACTTTTTTGCCCTGTACTTACTTTTTGTTGCGCCCTATGTTTTAGCAGATATGATAGAGATTAGCGCCGCTAAACAGCTGATCAAAGTACACGATACATCTTTGTACACCATTTTAAACACCATTCAACAGCACACTGGCATACAGCTTCATTATTCTGATATTCCTGATGTCACGCTTTCAGTAGCATGTCAAACCTCAGCACTATCAGAATTATTAAGCTGCTTATTAACACCTTATAGTAATTGGATAGTACGTTATTCTAAAGACGAGCTTATGCAAAAAAGCTCTGCTTTACCTGTTGAAATATGGTTAATAAACGCTACAGCCCCTGCATTAGCTTTCACTCCAATTCAAAAAATAGCAACACTTGCTGCGCCTATTAAGGTGCTTAGCCCATCAATTTTTGAAGGTACAGTCAACCAACGCCTTGAAGCACTTAGTCTCTTAGGAAAAAATACCTTGTCTAATGCAGATATTCATCAGACGCTCACGACCTTACTAAACGATGAAAATGCAGAAATAAGAGCACGATCATTACAAATCCTTGCTGAACAAAACGATGTACAGATCGCAGAATTTTTACACAAAGCATTAGAAGATAGTGATGTTTCAGTACGCTTAACAGCGGTAGATTATGCAGGTAAAGACGTGCAACTATTACAGCAGGCACTTAATGATCAAAATGCAACCGTTCGTAGCTATGCAGAAATTAAATTAGAATATAGTTATATTCCTTAACTATCAATACTCTATCTGCTTAATAAAACAATGCTGAGTGTCAATGATATATGTAGAAACAACTAACGAGTAAAATCGATAAGCTAAATTTTTTATTAACCTCCATTTTTATAAATAGTATGAATGACTCAATTTTATCTTTAAAACAGGCCTTAATTATGTCAATGCTAATTAGCCTCTTCAGTAATAATGCAACTGCGCATGATTTAAGTGGGTCGCTTGGACAAGCGAGTTCAGCGGTAGATTTCTATCAAATCCATTGTTTTGATGATGGCGCAGGTGCTAATGGGTATTTAGAAGCTGAGTTAAGAGATGAAACGCCTATTGCCGCCCCCTTAATTAGTATGCAAATTAGTGTTGGGGAGCGTGTTTATAACACCACTGACGCTAAGGATGCAGATGCCGCGTATAGCCCAAGCTTACAAGTAGCGGGTAATGCTGATGAATATTACTTAATAACAATTAATAAAACCGCAGCAGGCAAAGAAAATTATGCGGTATCGTACCATTGCCTGACGGCGGAAAATCAGCATACCGGCACGGAAATATTTCGTATTGCAGATCAATAATTAAGTTTACACAGGAACATTAAATGAACAACTGTCACGCATACCTATTAACCACAGCATTTCTTACAAGTCTTAGCACACCCTTACCAACACTGGCCGCGACCTTAACAGGCGCATTATTAGCCAATAGTAGCAGCACCGATTCTTATCACATTACCTGCGCCAGTAATAATAATGGTGTCACCGATAAGTTAAAAATCAGCGTAGTTGATTTAGCCCCAAACACCTTTCCTATAATAAGTGCTCAATTAATTCAGGGGATGTTGGCAGTTAATACGACTGATTCTAACGATAAAGATAAAAAATACAGCCCTGAAATTGCCCTGCAACAAGGTAATGCCCGTTACGAGGTGCGTATTAATAAAACCGCAGCAGGCATTGACAGTTATTCTTTAAATTACCAATGCGTTACTAAACTAGGTAAACCTACCTCAGCAACTATTAACAGAATCCAAAATCAATAACTCACTTTATTTTTATCTTATTTATGCGTATTTATTCTGCTTTCTTTTTGCTTGCTATCAGTGGTTTTACACCGCTTACGTGGGCGCATGATGTAATAGGATCATTAAAAACGTCAGCCAGTGCGACTGATTATTATAAAGTCACTTGTTATGATGATGGCTCTGGTGCTACTGAACGCCTTGAAGTAAAAATCAAAGATGCCGCCCCTGTAGCACCGCCTTTGGTTAGTGTGCTAGTTAGTAAACAAATGGGCAAAAATTTCATCGTTAAAAATACCACCGACGGCTCAGATGGTAATGCAACATATAGTCCTGTGATTAGCATCACTGGTGGTAATGGTGATTATTTTTTAGGCGTAAATAAATCCTCACAACTAGCTGAAAATTATCAGTTACAACTCCATTGCTTAACGCGTGAGGGGCAACACACAGGAATACAAGAGCCATTACTTATTCAAAATCAATAAACCTACTGGTGCAGATTTATCATGTGGGCATTGGCATAACGCACCTTTAAAACGTTTTATTCAAATAACAATAACAATAATAAATTAATGAAAAATTTTATCTTCTCATGTTTTTTAAGCGCATTCGTTATCATTAGCTGTCAACAAACGGTCTGGGCTGACAAAAGCCCTCAGCCCATGCCTAATTGTGCGTTACTTTTAGCCAATCAATCCGCTAATATTCAGCTCAAAGAGCATCTTGGCAAAGTGCTGTATGTGGACTTTTGGGCATCGTGGTGTGGTCCGTGTGTTAAATCATTTGCTTTTTTAAATCAGCTTAATGATGAGTTTAAGCCTCAGGGTTTGGACATTATTGGTGTCAATTTAGATGAAAATTTTTCTGAAGCCCAAGCTTTTTTAGATAAATACCCCGCTAACTTCACTATCGCAACCGATCAGACTCAACAATGTGCCACTGAATTCCATGTAAAAGCTATGCCCTCCTCATATTTAATTGATAAAAAAGGAAATATCAGGCATGTTCATCTTGGTTTTAGAGCGGATGAAGCTTCCAAAATTAACGCCTTGATTCGCCAATTACTTGCTGAATAAGCTAATAAAATACTGATAATTATGTAGTCCCCCCTTTTTCAAAGGGCGAAGTGAATCGTTACAAATACCGCCCTATTTACGTTGAAAAGTGCGCTGAGTGCGCATTATTCCTTACCTTAACCGTCCACCTTGTACGATTTAAATGCTCAACCATTCGCCATTAATTATTGCTTTAAAAATAATCAAGAATTACACAGGTTATTTTTTATTCTCCTTAAGCGTTTTGTTATCAGGGTGTGCCTCTGTTTCACCTTGGCAACGCGGCATTCTTGCCAAACCTGAAATGCAATTATCAACCCAGCCTGTGCAAGCATTATTTTATGAGCATGCCTATGGCAGTAGAGAAGCTGCCTCGGGTAGTAGTGCAGGCAGTGGAGGTGGTTGTGGCTGTTATTAAAAAAAAATCACCACACTCCGCTTTACATGCGCTCACCTTTGCCGCCTTAGCCTTGCCAGGCATAATGGCTGCCCCCGTGTGTGCAGAAAATAACGACGTTGATTTTCAATATGGACATTATCAGGAAGGTAAACGAAATCTATTTTCAGTAAAAAACGATAAAAACCCTATCGAAGTTGAAAGTCTTTTTGGCAAAGCTACCTTTAGTTTAACTGACCGTGTTAACTTTACCGCGCATTACAGCCAAGATACGTGGTCAGGCGCTACGCCTATTAGTACCGCACCACTCGCAGCACAAAGTAATCGCGCCTATCTTGCTGATACCGCCTCGGGGCAGACCATAACAGCGGGGGCTTCACCCTATTTAAATACCCAACTATTAGTGACGAAAAAATTTGTCCCCTTACAACAAAACGACGTTGGCAAGGTAGTGGGAAAAGAGCCACAAATAGTTCATATTATGTCCATGGCCTCACCAGAAACGCGCAAGCAAGGAGATTTTAATTTAGGCTATGAGTGGGACGAATCGGCAATCACTGTTGGCGGTGGCTTGTCTTTAGAAAATGATTATGAGTCCAGATTTGGTAATGTCATAACACGCTGGGATTTTAATCAAAAACGCACGACCGTTAATCTTGGTCTGAGCTATACCAATAGCGACACCTCAGCAATACTCGACCACGATGCTTCGCCGTATATTACAAAAGATTATTTTGCTGGACAGCTTATCCAAACGGGTGCATTAAAAATTATGCAGGGTAATCGGCAAGACTGGAGCAGCACCGTAAGTCTTACTCAAATCATTAATAAATATGCGTTATTTGAAACCAGTGCAGGGTATACCCAAAGCACGGGGTATTTAGAAAATCCCTATAAAGTCATGACGATCATGTTTGTTGATCCCGAACAAACAACTCAACGCTTAACGGGCAATCTACACGCTTTTTTAGAACAACGTCCTGAGCAACGAAATCAATTTACATTGGGGGGGAAATTTATTCAGCACATTGGTTTTGCTGATGCAGCAATGCATTTGGAGTATCGATTTTTTCATGATGATTGGGGCATTGCAGCGCATACATTTGGTGCTGAGTGGGTTCAGCCCATCACGAGCAACTGGGTTATTACACCCAAGATTCGTTATTACTCACAAGATGCGGCAGACTTTTATCAAGCTTATGTATTGTCTAAACAGGCTTATAGCAAAACTCAGTATGACCCTGCCACCGGAAAATTTAACCTAATACCTTACGACCCAAGTCAATTACCTAACAATTTCTCCAGTGACCAGCGACTGTCCGCGTATGGCGCCATTAGCGGTGGCCTCAGTATCAGTAAACGCTTTTCAAAAGCCATTAGCCTTGAGGCGGGCGTTGAATATTATCAGCATGCAGGTTCTTTAAAAATAGGCGGAGGCGGTGAAGGTAATTACAGCGATTTTGATTCGTTTATGGCAAATGCAGCCTTAAAAGTAAATTTAGCCAACCTAGATAGTCGCGCATTTAATGTTCATTCCGAACATCAACATCATCACCAACATCAGGCACACAGCCATAACCATGCGCCAGCGGGGGTTATGTTCGATCATCTACTTACTGACGCCGGTAGCTGGATGATAGGGTATCGCTTTATGCATGATGAACAAGGTGGGGCTATGCTGCACGGCACACACAGCACTACTGATCACACTATTGTAACAACTGGCTGTGGCACTGGTAGCGAGGGTTGTCGTTTAACACCAACGGTTATGGATATGAGTATGCACATGTTGGATATAATGTACGCTCCCCTGCCCGGACTTACTTTAATGCTGATGCCACAATTTATGGATATGGCGATGAATTTACGCAACTTAACTGGCGCGCCGCCTATTCCTGTTGGTGGTCATGTGCATTCAGGTACAGGGCATGCAACAGGCGGCATTGGCGATACGGGCATGTATGCCTTGATTAAAGCACTTGATCTTACTCATCATCATGTGCATTTTGGACTTGGACTCAGTGCTCCCACTGGCGATGTCGATATTCAGTTAAGACGCGCTCATCAACAAGATGAAGGTTTTATTCATTATGGTATGCAATTAGGCAGTGGTACATGGGATTTCAAACCCAGCCTTACCTATACGGGACAACACGAACAATGGTCTTGGGGCGCGCAATTTTCAAGTACCCAGCGTCTTGAAGATAAAGGCAGCACTGGCTATGCCTTAGGTGATGTATGGCAAACGACAGCGTGGGGTAGCTATCAACTTAGCCCTGGCTGGTCAGCCTCTATTCGTGGCGTGCATACTAATCAGCAGGCAATTACTGGACAATTTACTGACTTACAGGGCGTCGTTAATGGCGTTTTGTTAGACAATGTCAATCAACGCTCAGGCCCAATGGATTTTGCTAAAAATTATGGCGGACGCTTTTGGGATATTGGTTTTGGCGTTAATTACATGGTGTCAGAAGGTGATTTCTCAGGAAATTCAATGGGGGTTGAATGGTTACAACCGCTCAGTACTGACGTCAATGGCGTGCAACTTGATCGCCAAGGTGCGCTTTCTGCCACCTGGGGCTTAGCTTTTTAAGTAGATGCGTGTTAAATAGACGCTATTTTAAATAGGTAACATGATTTATTTTCACGCACCTTTCACTGCAATGGGCACTCCTTGTGAACTGCAATTATTTGCCAAACATCATGCCCAAGCCAAACGTGTTGCGAAAACCGTAATCATTGATATCAAACGCTTAGAAAAAAGATATTCTCGTTACAAAACAGATAGCTTATTAGCAAAAATTAATCGAGTTGCGTGCATAGGCGGAAAGCTTTCTGTTGATGCCGAAACCGCAGGCCTATTAAATTATGCAGAAACTTGTTATCAACAAAGCGACGGACTTTTTGATATTACCTCTGGGTTATTACGCACATTATGGCGAACTGATCAAACAACCTTGCCTGAAGCTCACCAACTTGCCGCATTATTAACCCATATCGGTTGGGATAAAGTGCATTGGCAAAATCCTGTATTACGCTTTTTAGTGCCAGGAATGGAGCTTGATTTTGGCGGGATAGTAAAAGAATATGCGGTAGATAGAGCGGCTGAACTCTGTAAAAAAGCGGGGGTTACGCAAGGTGTTATTAACTTAGGTGGCGATATACGGGTAATTGGCCCTAGAGACGATGGTCAGGCTTGGACTATTGGCATTCGACATCCACGATATCCTGAGCAACTATTGCACACCGTAGCAATGCATCAAGGCGCATTAGCAAGTAGTGGTGATTACGAACGCTGCTTGATGATTAATGGCAAGCGTTACGGTCATGTAATTAATCCAAAAACAGGCTGGCCCGTCAATTATTTAGCCTCTGTAAGTGTTATGGCAGAGCTGTGTGTCGTGGCGGGCAGTGCTTCCACGATGGCCATGTTAAAAGAAGAGCAAGGCGTCGCTTGGTTAAACCATTTAGGCCTGCCCTATTCGTGGGTAGATGTACAAGGCAATGCCGGCGGCACCTTACTTGCTCAGTCGCCTTAAGCGGTACAGTGTGTTTGCATGCTTTGCCGCTGCGCATAAAAAAGCCTTCTGCATCGGTAACAATGCAGAAGGCTTAAGGCTTTAATTACTTACGCTTGAAAGTTTGCGGTTGCAAATTCCCAATTTACCAACGCCCAAAATGCTTCTAAATACGCAGGACGTGCATTACGATAATCGATGTAATACGCATGTTCCCAAACATCACAAGTTAACAATGGTGTTTGACCAGTGGTTAATGGACATGCTGCATTGCTGGTACTCACTAACGCTAAACTGCCGTCAGCATTTTTAACCAACCATGCCCAACCAGAACCAAAGGTAGTCACTGCACATTTGGTGAAGTCTTCTTTAAATTTTTCAAATGAACCAAACGTTGCAGTAATTGCTTCTGCTAACGCACCCGTAGGTTCGCCACCTGCATCAGGGGCTAAACAATGCCAATAAAACGTGTGATTCCATACTTGTGCTGCATTATTGAAAATACCGCCCGAAGATTTCATAATAATTTCTTCAAGTGATAAGCCTTCAAACTCAGTTCCAGGAACTAAGTTGTTAAGGTTAGTCACATAAGTTTGATGATGTTTACCATAGTGATATTCCAATGTTTCTTCTGAAATATAAGGGACCAATCTATTTTTACCGTAAGGTAATACAGGAAGTTCGAACGCCATTTGAGTATCCTAAATGAAAATATATGTTAAATAAAAACCTATCAATCTACTACACAATTACTTTAGCACTGCTCAAGAATTAAATAAAGCCAGACTTTAAAGTAAACTATGTGTCACCACACTAAGCTTTTAACCTTACTACATTTGCTGAATTATACTTATGGCTATTGAAATCGAACATAAATTTTTACTTGCAAATAATGCTTGGCGCCTTCACATCGATCATTCTGTTAGTTATCGACAAGGTTATTTAAGCACAGCACCAACCAGTTCTATGCGCGTTAGAACCAGCGACACACAAGCATGGCTAAATATAAAAAGTGCCACAATAGGCACACAACGTCATGAATTTGAATATGAAATCCCTTTGTCCGATGCCAACACGTTGCTGCACGAATTATGCACTAAACCGTTAATAGAAAAAGTTCGCCATTGTGTGTATGCACATGGGAAGCTCTGGGAAATTGACGAGTTCTCTGGGGCAAATGCCGGCTTACTGGTTGCAGAAATTGAATTAAATTATCTGGATGAAATCTTTATCAAACCCGACTGGGTGGGCGAAGAAGTCACCTATGACCCACGCTATTACAATAATAATCTTGCCACGTTGCCCTATTCAGAATGGGCGCGTTAAAGCGCGTGTAAAAACGCTTACTTAAACCGCGATAACGCTATGAAAATATTTCTATTTTGGTGTTTTTTATGGTTGCCTGTTAGCACCCTAGCCGCACCCCTTGAGGACACAATTAATACCTTTGAAAGTGCCTGGGCGGCTATTTATTATCGCCAAGACAATACCGCAAAAGTACGTGATTATGATCAATTACTGCTCACTATAAAAAACAGTTATGCAGACTACCCTCACCAACCCGAGCTTATTTTTTTTGAGGCGCTAGTCACTGCCAGCCGTGCCGAATATATTGATCCACTTGCTGCATTAGACAGCATTGCTTATGTCCGCACGATTCTTAGCCAAATTATCACGATCAAGCCTACCACTATGGCGGGTTCTGCGTATGTAGTGTTGGCTACGTTATACCACCAAGCACCGGCTTGGCCGATTGCCTTTGGTGATGATAAAAAAGCTGAAGAATTTTTTAAAACAGCACTGATCATTAATCCAAATAGTCTGGATGGCAACTATTATTATGGGCAATTTTTGGTCGCTAAAAACGCGCTTAAAGAAGCTGAGTTTTATTTTAAGCAAGCACTTAATATCCCGCTTCGTCCCACACAATTATTAACAGATTCGCGCTTACGTCTTGCCGCACAACAGGCACTCACGCAACTCATGCAACAGCAAGAAAAGTCTTGGTCGGCGCGTAAACAAGAATAATAACCTGAACCTTCAGTAAGTATAAAAGCCCACTATTAACACTAAAGTGGCTATTTTTTTCATCATGC
This sequence comes from uncultured Methylococcaceae bacterium, assembly GCA_903944165.1. Lineage (GTDB taxonomy): Bacteria > Pseudomonadota > Gammaproteobacteria > Methylococcales > Methylomonadaceae > Methylovulum. The sequence goes on from CAJAQT010000049.1 coordinate 9,932, forward strand.
TTTCTGATAAGATAACCAACAATCACAACAATTTAATTTTTTAGGATAGATTATGGCTTTTGTCGTTACAGAAAATTGTATCAAATGTAAATTTACTGACTGCGTTGATGTCTGCCCAGTCGATTGCTTTCACGTAGGGCCCAATTTTCTTGTTATTGATCCAGATGAATGTATCGATTGCACCTTATGTGAACCAGAATGTCCCGCCAATGCTATTTTTTCAGAAGACGAAGTGCCTGAAGGTCAAGAAATCTTTATTCAGTTAAATGCTGACCTAGCCAAACAATGGCCTGTCATTACTGAAGTACAAAAACCCTTACCTGAAGCCGAAGAATGGAATGGCAAAGAAGGTAAAATCGAATTTTTAGAAAGATAACGGTTTACCCACACACTTATTTCCCTTAACAACCCACGTTTACTCTGTGAGTACACTAGAAACCAAGGATAGCCCCCCTGTCACTATGACCCCAAAACTGTATATTCAAACCAATGGCTGTCAGATGAATGACTATGATTCTGACAAAATGCGTGATGTTTTGCATGCTTCACATGGCTTTGAATTAGTCGATGATCCTAAGCAAGCTGATGTCTTATTACTAAACACCTGCTCAATTCGTGAAAAAGCTCAAGAAAAAGTGTTCTCTGCATTAGGCAAATGGCGCATTATTAAAACCAAACGTCCAAACGTTATCATTGGCGTTGGTGGTTGCGTTGCGAGTCAAGAAGGTGCTGATTTACAAAAGCGCGCGCCTTTTGTTGATATAGTGTTTGGTCCGCAAACTTTACATCGCTTACCACAGCTTTTAGATCAAGTGCGCCTGCAACAAAAACCAGTCGTAGATATTTCCTTTCCTGAAATAGAAAAATTTGATGCCCTTCCAGAGCCGCGTGCAGAAGGCGTAAAAGCCTTTGTGTCAGTGATGGAAGGCTGTAGTAAATATTGCTCATTTTGTGTCGTGCCGTATACACGCGGCGAAGAAATCAGTCGTCCTGTTAACGATGTTATCGCAGAAATACGCGCTTTAGCGAAACAAGGCGTGCGCGAAGTTAATTTACTGGGACAAAATGTTAATGCCTACCGTGGTGCTTTGGCTGATGGCGATATTGCCGAATTTTCCTTATTACTGCATTGTGTTGCCGCCATTGAGGGCATTGATAGAATTCGTTTTACTACCTCTCACCCTGTTGAATTCACAGACAGTTTAATTGAAGCCTTTGCTGAAATACCCAAATTAGTCAATCATTTACATCTTCCTGTACAAAGTGGCAGTAATCGTATTTTAAAAATGATGAAACGCGGTCATCAGCGTGAAGATTATATTGAAACTATCCGTAAATTACGTCTTGTGCGTCCAGATATATGCCTTTCCTCAGACTTTATTATTGGTTTTCCAGGCGAAACAGACGCTGAATTTGAAGAAACTATGGACTTTATCAACGACATTGGTTTTGATTTATCCTTTAGCTTTATTTACAGCCCCCGACCTGGCACACCCGCTGCCGATTTAGTTGATGATATTGCGCCTGAGATTAAAAAGCAGCGTTTAGAACGTTTTCAACAACGCATCAACGAAATGACTGCGGCAATCTCCCACAGCATGATTGATACCGTACAAACTGTTTTAGTTGAAGGCCAAGCGAAAAAAAATCCCCTGCAAATGCAAGGGCGTACGGAAAATAATCGGGTGGTTAATTTTATTGGTCATCCACGCTTAGCAGGACATTTTGTCGATGTTTACATCGCCGAAGCCTTGCCCAATTCATTACGCGGTCGCTTAATAAGCACCGCAGATTCGCTCATAAATACTGACTCCACAGCACCCACTCAGCAATACGCATGATTACCAACGACCTAACGTTATTGCCCAATGATAGCCAACGGTTAGCTAATTTTTGTGGTCAACTTGATAGCCATCTTCGTCAAATTGAACGCCGCTTACAGGTGGATATTGCTAATCGCGGTAATCTTTTTAAAATCACTGGTCAGGAAGCCGCTGTCAACGCCGCGAGTGCAGTGCTAAATACCCTCTTTGCAAGCACTGAAAAAGAACAATTAACGGCAGAATTAATTCATTTAGCCATGCAAGAAGCCTCGATAGAATTGTCATTAACGGCTACTGAATTAGCCCCCGAACCCACGCCGCTCAGCATTAAAACTAAATGCGGCATGATTAAAGGGCGAGGGATAAATCAACAACTCTACCTAAACAAAATTGTGAGTCATGATATTAATTTTGGTGTGGGACCAGCAGGTACGGGTAAAACTTTTTTAGCCGTGGCGTGTGCCATTGATGCCTTACAAAATGAAAAAGTTAGAAAAATTATTTTAGTTCGTCCCGCTGTCGAAGCAGGTGAAAAATTAGGCTTTTTGCCTGGCGATATGGCGCAAAAGGTCGATCCTTATCTGCGCCCACTTTACGATGCTCTTTACGACATGCTGGGCAACGAACGCGTTGAAAAAATGATTGAACGCGGCATTATTGAGGTCGCGCCGTTGGCGTTTATGCGTGGCCGCACCTTAAACGATGCTTTTATTATTTTAGATGAAGCACAAAATACTACGGTTGAACAAATTAAAATGTTTTTAACGCGCGTGGGCTTTGGCTCAATTGCCGTTGTCACGGGCGATCTTACTCAAATCGATTTGCCTTCTGAAAAAACCTCAGGTTTACGCCATGCCTTGGACGTGCTTAAAGACATCAACGGCATTAGCTTTACCTTTTTTAAGGCTCATGATGTGGTCCGCCATCCTTTAGTGCAACGCATTGTCAGCGCTTATGAACATTACGAACAACAACTAAAAAAATAATGAGCTTACTAGAAATCCAAACGCTATTCAGCTCAACACATCAGCCTAGTGATGCGCAATTACAACAATGGGTTGACGCAGTATTAATCGACAGTCACCCCGATGGCGAGGTGCTTATTCGTATTGTTGATGAACAAGAAAGCAGCACACTTAACGAACACTATCGGCATAAAAAAGGGCCCACAAATATTCTTAGTTTTCCTTTTGACGCCCCCCCTATTCCAGGTTTTCATTCTGATATGTTAGGTGATTTAGTGATCTGCGCCCCCGTATTAGCCCAAGAAGCGTGTGCGCAAAATAAACGTATTACTGCCCATTGGGCACATATTGTTATTCATGGTGTTTTGCATTTACTTGGCTATGATCACCTTGAAGAAGACGATGCCACGCTTATGGAACAAAAAGAAATTACCCTTTTAGCAACCTTAAATTTCGGGAACCCTTACCAAGATGAACACACCAATAAGTGAAGATCAACCTCCAAGTAGACACTCCCCTCAGAAAAGTTGGGTAGAAAAAATAAGCCACTTACTGACCGGGGAGCCTCAAGATATTGAAGACTTATTAGAAATACTTAGAGAAGCACGTGAAAATCATTTACTTGATACCGACGCGTTACTCATGATTGAAGGTGTGCTGCAAGTTACCCAAATGCGGGTGCGAGACATCATGATTCCTCGCGTACAAATGGTTGTTTTACCAAAAGATGCGCCAATAGAATCGATATTCCCCTTGGTTATTGAATTTTGTCATTCTCGCTACCCAGTAATTGAAGAAGACCGAAGCAACATTGTGGGTATATTACTTGCCAAAGATTTACTCTCGCATGTCTTACAGAATAAAGCCCTAACAGTTGAACAAATCATGCGCCCTGCCTGTTTTGTTCCTGAAAGTAAACGGCTCAATGTGTTGTTAAAAGAGCTTCGTACCAAAGGCAATCACATGGCGATTGTTGTTGATGAATACGGACAAACCGCAGGCTTAGTCACTATCGAAGATTTACTTGAACAAATTGTGGGCGAAATAGAAGACGAGCATGACGAATATGAAGATGAAAATTACGTCATTGAAAAAAATGCGCATGAATTCATGGTTAAAGCATTAATGCCCATTGAAGAATTTGACATCTATTTTTCCACACAATTTACTTCAGATGAATTTGATACTATCGGAGGCTTTATCGTTAGTCACCTAGAACACATGCCTAAAAAAGGTGAAAGCTTTGAAATTAATACTTTACGTTTTCAAATCATTCAAGCTGATAGTCGCCGCCTCCACTTAATTAAACTGAAAATACTCTAACTATGACTCAACACCCTCTTACAATTTTGGTTACAGGAGGTGCAGGTTACATTGGCAGTCATGCTTGCGTTGAACTTTTGCAAGCCGGTTATCAAGTTGTTGTCATTGACAACCTCTGCAACAGCAAACCAGAAGCACTCACACGAATAGAATACATCACGGGTAAAACGCTTCGTTTTTACCACCAGGACCTGCGCGACAAAACTGCTTTAGCCGCTATATTCGCCACAGAAACCATTGATGCAGTGATGCATTTTGCAGGGTTAAAAGCGGTCGGGGAATCTTGCCAAAAGCCACAGCTGTATTACGATAATAATGTCTATGGCAGCTTATCGTTATTTGAAGCAATGGCAGCGGCTAAGGTTAAAAATCTTATTTTTAGTTCTTCAGCCACGGTCTATCAAGAAACCGATCAGCGGCAATATAGCGAAAACCATCCCTTAGGTGCGATTAATCCGTATGGTCGCACTAAAGCCATGATTGAAGAAATCTTGCGTGACTTAGCTAATGCAGATACCGAAATTAATGCAGAAAATCCTTGGAAAATCATCCTGCTTCGTTACTTCAATCCAATTGGTGCCCATGAAAGCGGCATGATTGGCGAAGATCCCGATGGCATTCCCAACAATCTATTACCGTATATTTCCCAAGTTGCCATTGGTAAATTAGCGCAATTATCAGTTTTTGGTAATGACTACCCAACCCCAGACGGCACGGGTATTAGAGATTATATTCACGTAGTTGATTTGGTAAAAGGGCACCTTAAAGCACTGGCGGCCTTAACCACGGAGCACTTTAACAACGGTGGCTGCAAAGCTTATAATTTAGGTGGCGGACACGGTTACAGTGTCATGGAAATAATTCATGCCTTTGAAAGAGTCCTTGGCAGACCCATTCAGTACAGCATCGCACCACGTCGTGCGGGTGATTTAGCAGAATATTTTGCCAATCCCAAGCTCGCGCTTAACGAACTTAACTGGCAAGTAGAAAAAACACTTCATGATATGGTTGCAGACACGTGGAACTGGCAAACTAAAAATCCTTATGGCTATAACAGTCCATAATCAATAATAAACCACGCCTTCAGTAATTCTTAGTATGACAATGACAGTTAAGTAACTGTAAAAAGGAGTAAAAAGGCTTTAGCCTGTTTTTAAGCAATGACTAAAGCCATTGGACTCCGTATTTTCCAATTTGAATAGTATTATAATACCGCACCATTTTTTACTACTCATCACAAGGAATTAACATGATTGAAGCAGGTATAGTTGGCGGCACGGGTTATACAGGTGTTGAACTACTCCGCATTTTAAGCCATCACCCTAACGTTAACATTCGTGTTGTAACTTCACGCACTGATGCGGGCACACCTGTTGCAGATGTTTACCCAAACTTACGTCACCATCTTAATCTTAGCTTTAGCTCACCTGAGCTACATTTATTAGCAGAATGTGATCTTGTGTTTTTTGCAACACCCAATGGCATCGCCATGCAAATGGTTGATGCGTTATTAAATAAAGGCGTTAAGGTCATCGATTTATCAGCAGACTTTCGTTTGCGCGACGTTGCCGAGTGGGAACGCTGGTATGGCATGAGCCATGCCTGCCCAGCACGACTAAAAGATGCCGTATATGGCTTACCAGAAATTCACCGTGCACGCATTCAACAGGCACACTTGGTAGCCTGTGCAGGCTGTTATCCAACGGCTGTACAACTGGGTTTTTTACCGCTCTTAGAACAACAACTGTGCACAGAAAACAGCGTCATTGCCGATGTAAAATCTGGGGTGAGTGGCGCTGGACGTAAAGCAGAACTCAGCACATTAATGAGTGAAACGGGCGAAAGCTTTAAAGCCTACGCAGCCAGCGGTCATCGCCATTTACCTGAAATTACCCAAGGCTTAACGGATGCCGCTGGACAACCAATACAGTTAACGTTTGTGCCCCATTTGGTACCAATGATTCGCGGCATTCATGCCACCTTGTACGCAAAAATCAGCTTAAATATATCATTAGAAGAAATTCATGCGCGTTATCAAGAGCGTTATCAGAATGAACCCTTTGTTGACGTATTACCGGTAAATTCACATCCTGATACCCGTAATGTGCGCGGCAGTAATTATTGTCAGATTGCTCTTCATCAGCCGCAAGGTTCAACGACATTAGTTATATTATCGGTGCTTGATAATCTAGTAAAAGGCGCCTCAGGGCAAGCGGTTCAGATAATGAACTTAATGTACGACTTACCCGAAACCACCGGTTTAACTAATCCAGCACTGTATCCCTAACGACGTTACCCATAATAATTACTGAGCAACGTACTCATGCTCATCAGTCACAGCTTAAAAAGGACGCCACAATGTCTGTTATCGATCGTTATGCGGTTTTTGGTCACCCAATTCAACACAGCAAATCGCCAAGAATTCATCGTTTATTTGCTGAGCAAACGGGACAAATACTTAGCTACACGGCCCAAGAGGTTTTGCCTGAACATTTTCACCACGCCGTCAGCACTTTTTTTGCGAACGGCGGTAAAGGCATTAACTGCACCGTTCCCTTAAAAGAATTAGCATGGCAATATGCATGTCAAAGCACGCCTAGAGCCGCATTAAGTAAAGCAGTTAACACCTTGATTTTACAAGACGATGCTACTTTATTAGGTGACAACACCGATGGCTGCGGCTTACTCACCGACTTAACGGTTAATCATCAGATTACGCTAGCAGGACAACAGGTGTTAATCATTGGTGCAGGCGGCGCCAGTCGAGGCATTATTGCGCACTTAATCGCGGCAGATGTTGCCAGTATTATCATCGTCAATCGCACCCTTGAAAAAGCCATACAATTAGCGCATGAATTTAATCATAGTATCCCTGTTACAGGACTAGGTTTTGCAGACTTATCAGGCTATCAATTTGATCTTATTATCAATGCAACTTCTGCGAGCTTAACAAATCAATTACCGCCCTTAAGTAATTATTTACTGGCTCCACAAGGTATTTGTTACGATTTAGCCTACAGCAATGAAGACACCGCCTTTGTTCGCTGGGGGCAACAGCAATTAGCCCAAAAAAGTCTGGACGGCTTAGGTATGTTGGTGGAGCAAGCAGCAGAAGCGTTTTTTCTGTGGCGTAAGGTGCGCCCAGATACGCAAACCGTTATCGCCTTATTAAATGCCGAACGCACCCACACACCATGAAAACGCCCACGCTTAGCAACATAACAAAAACGGCACTGCTGCTAACATTAGGAGGCCTTGTTATTATTGCCCTTGTCACGCAATTGCGTTCACCACAAGCGCCCCTTGACGCAAGCTTTACAACCATACAAGGCAAGCTATTACAGCTAAGTGCATTACGCGGTAAGCCTGTACTGATCACCTTTTGGGCAACTGACTGCCCTAGCTGTATTAAAGAAATTCCCGACCTTATTCAATTGTATCAACGCTATCACCCACAAGGTTTTGAAAGCATTGCGGTCAGCATGTATTACGACATTCCTAGTCACGTCGTTGAAATGAGCCAGCATAAACAACTTCCCTACCCTATTGCCTTAGACCTTACGGGAACTTTGGCACGCATCTTTGGCAATGTGCAGGTTACGCCCACCAGCTTTTTATTAAGCCCAACGGGACACATAGTGCAACGCTACACGGGTGTAATAAATATGACCGACGTCGCCACTCAACTTGATATTTACCTTAAAGGCTAAAGCTATGCTCTGGTTAAAAGCATTTCATCTTATTTTCATGGTTACTTGGTTTGCAGGATTATTTTATTTACCGCGTTTATTTGTTTACCACGCCATGAGTACCGATGAGATTAGTAACGACCGTTTTAAGGTAATGGAACGTAAACTATTTTTTGGCATTATGACACCAGGCATGATAGCCACCTTAATCTTTGGTATCTGGATGTTAAGCACGGGCGGCTGGGCAATGTATGGACACAGTGGCTGGCTACATGCCAAATTACTGTTATTGCTAGGTTTAGTTATTTATCACTATTACTGCGGGGTATGGTTGCAGTTGTTTAAACATGATTGCAATATGCACTCTCATATTTACTATCGCTGGATGAACGAAGTGCCTGTGCTATGTTTACTTGGCATTATTATTTTAGCGGTAGTGAAACCTTTTTAAACGCGTGGCAACACACGCAATCATCTAACATATTAGTTGATGACACTAACGCCAATTTTTGCTGGCGAGTGAGTTTTTTAATTGCTGCTTCGCGCTGACTAGCAGACTGCCTAGTGTGTCCCGCTTCAATAAACAGCAATTGTTTAGGGCTGCGTCCACGAAAATATTTGGCACCTTTTTGTGCTGCATGTTGATGAAAGCGTCTGGACACATCTGTTGAAATCCCTGTATAAAGCGTGTTATCCGTACATAAAATTATATAAACAGACCAGTTCATTGTTCTTATTGACTAAAATTGACTTATGGAAAATATCATTACGCACTCTACCGCACTTGAAGCATTAACAAAACCCATATTAGGCTGGCGAGAATGGGCAACATTGCCCGAACTCAAACTTTCTGACATTAAAGCCAAAATTGATACGGGTGCGCGCTCTTCTGCATTGCACGCGTTTGCCATTGAGCCTTATAAAAAGAACGGTCAACAATGGGTGATGTTTGCCATTCATCCTATACAACATGACGTAACTACGATTGTTGAATGCCATGCTCAAATAAAAGACCGACGTATTGTCTCAGATTCAGGTGGACACAAACAAAAACGCTATGTGATAGAAACGCCTCTTATTTTAGGGACGCACTTGCTGAAGGCAGAAGTCACCTTAACCAATCGGGATAGTATGTTATTTCGTTTATTAATTGGACGCACAGCAATGAGCAATCGCTTTTTGATTGATCCCAATGCCTCGTTTGTACAAGGCAACCCCAACCAAGATCATTGACGTTTGGGTTAAGACCTAAACATAGGCCGTATAGTTTCAGCAATTTTTATTATGACCATTACCGTAAACACGAGGCCAAATAACACGAAAAAAGCTGAAGCTTTTTTACTCCAGTGATAATCAACGCCTCCTTTAGCTTTATTAAATCCCTCATGATTGCGGCCCTAATTTAATAAATAATTCAGGGCTATTTTTTGTCATATTCTGAATAGCTTGAGGAGGTGAGCTGCCCAACGGACATTAACTGAGTTAAAAGTGAACGTCTCATTAACGATGAAATGAGTATTGAGCGCAGGCACTACATTTTTACAATGCCCCTTGGGTACTCTTTGCCAAAGATGGATTACTTATGATGAATTTATATACCAAAAATAAAATTTACCTTAGCTTTGCAAGCTTGGGTGGCTTTTTAATTTTTTTCACTTTTTTATTGTTTAATCAGGGTGTAAACATAAAAAATGTTAGCAAGGACATTGACACACGGTGGATGCCACGCATCGTCGCAAGCAATGCGATGAATACAATTATCAGCGATTATCGTGCTGCCATTGCACAACATATTAATTCAACTAGCGCCTCTGAAATGGATGAGTATGAACAAGTCATCAGCACGCTTAACGATGAAATGGCGACATGGCAAAGCAAGTATGATCAGCTGATTGGCTCAGATAATGAGCGCCAATTATTTCAAGCTTTTGTTAGCAGTCATAACACCTATTTAACACTCAGCCGGCAATCCCTTGTGTTTTCTCAAAACCAAGAACATCAAAAAGCCATGGATCAATTTCGACGAAATCGCAATGCTTTTACGGAATTAAGCCAGAAAAATGTGCACTTGATTAACTTTAATAATACTGGCAGTCATGACGCGGTTACCCAAGGCAATAAAATATTTTCGCAGGCTCAAACCATTTGTTTAACGGGTGGTGTGTTGCTTAGTCTGTTGTTAATAAGCTTTGCCGTGCTGCTCTATCATGCGCCACTGAAACACGCAAACCCTATTAAACAAGCCGCGATTCGCAAAAAAAGCATTCTGCTATATCTTGTGGTTATTTTTGCCTTTTGGTTATTTGATGGTCTTTTTTATCAGCAATTAGAACGCTCCAACCAACAAATCAGTGCTTTAAATACGCATTGGCTGCCGCAAATTATCACTATTAATAATCTAAACAATAAAATCAGTAATTATCGCGTTACTGAAGCGTTACTTGTCTTGTCAAATACTGCTGAGGAAATTGAACGTTGGACTAATCAATTCAAGCAATTAACGCAAGATATCGAGGATTTAGAAAAAAGCTATCAGACTAGCTTGTTAACCGATAATGAACGGACTATTTATGCTGAATTTTTAAATCTATTTGGCGAATACCAATCGGCAATACACCATACGACTGAATTAATCCAAAATAAACAAACTGCTGAAGCTGGCAAGCAAATTAAACATAACAATATTATTTTTGCTGATTTTCGCATTAACCTCACTGATCTCATCATGCTTAATGAGCGAGGCTGGTTAACGACTAATCAAATTATTGACAGCACCTTAGAAACGTTAAAAATCATTAGTTTAGGAGGCGGTGGTGCGTTATTAATATTATTAGTTATCTGCGCGACAACTATACAAACTTGGCTTCATGACTTGCCTTTAGATAACACGCCGCAACAACACGCGCGCGCCTTTTCTATTAAACTTAAATTACGGATGGCGTTTTTTGGCATGGTCATCACCTTTATGTTGTTTGGTTTGTTGATTAATAAACTAATGTTAACTGTTAATTATGAATCTCAAGCCTTAGCCCGTAACTGGTTGCCTAGTATTATTATTATCAATACAATTAATACCTTAACCAGTGATTACCGCATTGCTGAGACACAACATATTTTGGCGCATGACACTATCGACAAACTATTTTGGGATAAAAATCTGCTACGCAGCAAACAAAAAATTAATCAAGCCTTGCATAATTACCAAGCCCTTATTTATTCAGACGAAGAACGCGATATTTATAATATTTTATTAACCGCTTATGAAGACTATCAACTGCGTAGCGATAAAATGTTAATTTTGTCGCGTCAACAGAGCGCACTCCAGATAATGATGCCACTACTGCAAAATAATCAATTATTATTTAATGCCTTAAGTAAAAATCTAAACAAACTTGTTACCCTAAATTCTGAAGGCGGTTTTGATTCAGCTCAACGTAACCAATACATATACCAACAAGCACAACTCATTATTTTTGCTGTTATTTTAATTATTTTGTTAACAGCGATTCTGTTTATGCTTATTTTTGATAAAAATATTTCTGTCGCCTTGCAACAATTAACCGCAGCTATGCGCGGCTTAGCACGAGGCGAGCTAAATTTTACGCAGCAAAGCTTAGCGCATCGCCATGATGAAATTGGCGAAATGGCAGACGCATTATTCGAAGTTAGCCAAATATTACGCAATGTCAGTAAAGATTCAACTGACTTAATTAGTGCAGCTAAAGCCGGCATACTGTCAGCAAAAGTCGAGGCATCACGACATCCTGGTGAGTTTGCTCATACTGCCGAGGGCATGAATACGATCATTGCAACCTTAAGTGAACCCTTGGGTGAATTAGTACAAATCATGCAGAATCTTGCCTTAGGCGATTTGGAGGCACGCATGCATGGGCATTACGAAGGGGAATTGCGCATTTTAAAAACCAATGTTAATCGTAGTTTAGATGCCTTAGTCAATTTATTAACCGAACTGGGCAGTGCCATGCAACTTATGGCGGCGGGTGATTTACGCTCGCAACTGAGCGGTAATTATCAAGGTGAATTTTCTGTATTAAAAGCTAACACGAACAAAACCATCGCTCAACTCACTCTGATTATGGGCAAAATTATTATTAATACTGCTGATGCGGCGGTTGCAATTACCCAAGCTTCTTCGTCATCGCAGTATGTGGCTGAACAATCAGCGCAGCAACTCAGCGCCATTGAACACGCACAAATCACGCTTGCCGAAACCGCAGTCTCTATTCACGCCATTGCCAATAAAGGTAAAGAAAATGATGACTTGGCGCGTGTAACTGCACAATCAACGCTTCTTGGTCAAGATGAACTCACTAAGCTTATTGAGTTAATTCAGCATATTGACGCTGAATATTTACGCATTGAAAAAATCACTGATGAAATAACGCGTATTGCAGATAAAACCCATTTGTTATCACTCAATGCAGGTTTAGAAGCCATGCGTGCAGGTGAGCACGGCGAGGGCTTTGGCTTTATTGCGCAACAAATTGGACGTTTGGCTGAAGAAGCCTCAGTTTCTGCGCGCACGATTGGTGACGTAATTAATAGCTCAGGACAAAATATTCGACTAAGTGTTCATGCCACGTTAGAAACGCAAGCAGCGATGAATGCTATTGCTAATGCAGCACAAAACAATGCACTTAATGTTGCCAGTATTTCGGTGGCTATTGCCCAACAATCAGAGGCCATGCAATCACTTAATGAGCGCGTTAAAACGATACGTGTCAGTAGCGAAGCCACTGCGGCAGCGTCTGAACAAATCAGTACCACAATGGCGCAGTTAGCACAGACTATCCGTCTAACCGCAGATGATGTAAAACGCTTCCAACTTACTGAAAAATAATATGACCAGCGTGGTTATCCCGCACGATAAATCAATCTTACACAAATTATTACTGCCATTTATCATCAGTATTATTTTGGGTTGCGTTATTTTTTATGGCAATGACGCGTATCAAATCATGGGCTTGGCTGCGCTTGAAAGCACGATTGTGGTGTTTGGCTATGTACTGGGCATTGCTGAGTTTTTAGTATTAGCGTTATTAATTCAACGCATTGTGCAATTGCTTATCTTAGATCGTTTCATTGCCAAGGCATTAGGCTCTCCCACGCCCCGTTTACTCTCACAATTGTCTGCAATCATTATTTACACAATCGCCATTGCCGCAATTGTTGGTGTGATTTTTAAAAAAGATTTAACCGTTGTGCTGGCTACGTTTGGCGGTGCAAGCATCGTGATAGGTCTTGCTTTACAAGGCATTATTCGTGATTTATTTGCTGGCTTAACGATTAATTTAGATCGCTCCATTAATATTGGTGATTTTATTTCGGTAAAAAAATCTGATAGTTTTGAAGGGGTAGTACAAGAAATTAGCTGGCGAACCACTCATATTGTTACCTTACAAGGTAATTTAGTGATTATTCCAAACAGCTTGATGTCTGCGGGCGTGATCACTAATTACTCCTCACCCAATAATTACATGGAGCAATCGATCAGTGTTTTTTTAGCCATTGATACGCCCGTCAATAAAGTCTTACGCATTTTACTTAGTGCTGTACAGGAAGCGAGCTTACAGTTTTCGCCAACTCAAGCGCCTGCGCCCAAAGTGGTTCTGCGTGCCATTACCTTGCAAGGTGTTGAGTATGGAGTTGTTTATTATCCAACGTTTAAATCACGTACCGCAGGCAGACACGCGGTGCATCAGCATTGCTTAAAACATTTAACGTTTGCAGGCTTAAGTCCTCTTGTTGAACTCATTGCTCCTGAAATTAAGCACACTATCCATTCGATAACACATTTAAGTCAGTTGCTTAGTGGTGTTGAATTATTTGCTGACTTTACTGCTCCGGAACTTGAGGTGCTGGCGACTGCGGCTAAATTAGTTCACTTACCCGCGCACGCAGCAGTAACTGAAGGCGGTGAAATGGCTGAGTTTATGTGTTTAATTATTGAAGGTTTAGTGTTTGCCAACACTTGGCGTCAGCAGGGCAATCAGAAGCCAGCAGAGGCCAGCACTTGTTTAGGTCCAGGCGAGTTAATTAATAGTGTCGCCTTTCTTGCGGGCGCGGTGTGTGAGACCTCGATTCACACCCAAACTGAAGCGCTTATTTTAATAATGAATTACCACAGCATTGAACAATTGTTCAGCACCTACCCTACCTTAAGCAATACGCTTAGCCTTTGCATAGCACAACAGATTTATCACGCGCTACAACAGGGCAAAGCCACGTATTATCTGTCTGCGCATACCCAAGACATTCCAAGCTTAACCGCCATGGTGCTAAAAAACTTACGACGCACGTTTGCTCATTTACAACTCGCCTAACAACGCTAAAAATAACTTTAATCACACGACAAAATAGCTCATTATTAAACGAGTTAACGCTGTTCTATTAGCAAGCTAATGAATATTCATCTGCAAGGCGATAATGCTAATGCGTTAATGACTCACCCATAAGTATCCAAAAACAATAATAACAACAGACCGTAGCAGTTTTAATTCGCTGTTACTGGAGGGCTTTATGCAGTTTACAGATAGTTTTTTTTGGCAATTTTGGCGCCTAGCTGGTCCTTTTTGGCAAGCTCCCACGCCTACAATTCGTACACAAAGCTTCGCAATTATCACGTTAACTGTTTTACAAATGGTTATTGCCGTCATCATTACCGCGTGGAGTTCAGCATTATTTAATGCCTTAGAACAACATTCTATGTCAGGACTTTTAACTCAAATTGGGTTTTTAGTCCTGATTTTTTTGAGCAATATTGCCGTAACGACCAGTCATTTAAAAATCAAACGTAACTTACAAATAGAATGGCGTAAGTGGTTAACCGAACGCGTACTAAGGCAATGGATGAACCATGCTCATCACTATCAGGTGACGCATATTCAAACTGCATCTCATGATAATCCAGATGGCAGAATCGCTGAAGATATCCGCATTGCGACGGAAGAGGCCATTAGCTTAAGCCATTCTTTTTTTTATAGCGTGCTACTGTTACTTAGTTTCACCACCTTATTATGGTCTTTGTCTGGCGTAGTACAGATTGATTTAGGGCTTTTTTCTGTGCAATTACATGGTCATTTAATTCTTATCGCGATTGCTTATGCTAGTGCAGCATCTTTTTTAGGCTGGCGTATTGGTCAGCCATTAATTACCGCAACCGATAGCAAACAAAGTACCGAAGCAGATTTTCGATTTGATTTAGCAACAGCACGCGATCACTCTCTTGCCATTGCCTTAATTCATAGCGAAGAAGATGAACGTTCGCGTTTTGCGTCATTATTTCAACATGTGCACACGGCATTTATTGCGCAAACTCATGCAATGATGGCAATTATGCAATTTACCTCGGGTTATTCTGTTTTATCAACGGCCTTTCCAATCTTAGTCTCAGCACCTCGTTATATCTTAGGCTCTATTAGTTTAGGCGCACTTATGCAATCAGCCCAAGCTTTTCAACACATGACTTCAGCCTTATCTTGGCCAGTGGATAATATGTCTGGCTTGGCGCAATGGCGTGCATCGGTAGAACGAGTATTAAGCCTAATCAAAGCCTTAGATGATTTAGAAGGTGAATTGGCAAAACCTGCTCCCAATCGCATTAGCTTTACTAAAGGACAAGACTCCACCTTACGCATTGCTAATCTATGTATTACACAACTAGATAATACGGTATGCGTCTCTTGCGTTAACGCAGAAATACGCGCTGGCGAACGTGTGTTAATTACGGGAAATACTTTTAGTAGCTCAAAATTATTTAAGGTTATTACTGGCTTATGGCCTTGGGGCTCTGGCCAGATTGAACTCCCTGATGATGAACCTATCTTTTTTATGCCGCCTCGACCTTATTTACCCACAGGCACGTTACGCAATGCTATTTGCTATCCTTCCAGCGAAGTTGCCATGAGCACGGCAGAATTAACAGCAACACTTAGCTTAGTTGGTTTATCCACACTCAGTGAAGCACTCGACACGGTTGATTGTTGGGAAAAATCACTCCCACGCGATCATCAACAACGCTTGGGCTTGGTGCGTTTACTTATTCGTCAACCAAAATGGATTTTACTGCAAGAATCGTTTGACTCTCTTGACCCTGAAGGTGAACAACAAATGTTTGAAATTATTTGTCAACACTTACCCAATGCCACGATGTTAACCATTACTAATCAACCTACGGCTAAGCAATTTCACACACGACAAATTGACATTTAAACAGTTAACACGCTTTATAAAACCCATACAGATACCACTAGGAGATAGATCATGAATACTGTTCATCATTCCCCTTCACAGCAAGGGAAAAAATTACGCGGCGTTAATTTAGGCAGTTGGTTAGTCATTGAAAAATGGATGGTTCCTAGCTTATTTGCAGGAACAAATGCTACGGATGAAACCTCTTTTTGTGTTGAATTAGGCGACCGCGCC
Source organism: uncultured Methylococcaceae bacterium (assembly GCA_903944165.1). Lineage (GTDB taxonomy): Bacteria > Pseudomonadota > Gammaproteobacteria > Methylococcales > Methylomonadaceae > Methylovulum. Next base: position 26,177 of record CAJAQT010000049.1, read on the forward strand.
ACTTCTGTTTTAACTCACCATTGGCAAACCTTTATTACCCGAGATGATTTTGCGTGGTTAGCTGAAGTGGGCATTAATGCCGTACGCATTCCAGTGGGGCATTGGTTATTTGGCGCTGACTATCCTTATCATCCTGCCTACGGCACTAACCCCTATCCTTTTGTCGTTGGAGGCATTGATATTTTAGATCAGGCGTTTGCTTGGGCTGAGGAATTTAAGCTAGCCATTATTCTTGATTTACATGCTGCGCCAGGCTGCCAAAATGGTTTTGATAATGGTGGTATTAAAGACGTGTGCGAATGGCATACCCAAACGGCTTATCTTGAGCACACCCTCACTATTCTTGAACGCTTGGCTGAACGTTATCAACAGCACCCTGCTTTGCACGGTATCGAGGTTCTAAATGAACCACGCTGGGATATTCCTACTGAGTATTTAAAAGCCTTTACCACTGAAGCCTATCAACGTATTCGCAAACATTGTGCCCCAGAAAATGTCGCCGTGGTCTTTCATGATGGCTTTCGTTCCTTTACAGAATACAGTGGTTTTTTAATGCCGCCAGATTTTACCAATACCGTATTTGATATTCATCGCTATCAATGTTTTGTCAGAGAAGATATTGATTTAGATATTTTTGGTCATGCCCATAAAACACTTACTGAATGGAAACAGGAAGCAGATGACATCAATCATGACCGAGGCGTGGCAAGTTATGTGGGTGAATGGAGCTTAGGCATTGATTTACATGTCGTGTCATTATGGGCAGATGGCCCTTTTAATCATGCCCTAGAGGGACTTGATGAATGTCAGGCTAATATTGCTTATCGTCTCTATGCCGCAGCACAATTAGCTACCTTTGAACATCATTTAGGCTGGTTTTTTTGGAGTTATAAAACCGAAACCACCCCAGCATGGTGTTTTAGAGAGTGTGTTGAACGCGGTTGGCTACCCAATAATTTTAGATAAGTAATATTTCCCTAAAAAAGCTGAGCAGAGTGAGCACTATTCTTAGCTTTCCTAGCTAAAATGTTACAGCTTATTTTAAGCCCTCGCGCCACATTGACCTGCACGTTTACTAAGATAAACAGCTTACGTAGCGCGCTAAGTTTCGGCACTCAAACTAAAAATAATATCAATGAAAGCATTTAAATTACCGATTAACACCTCAACACTTTACACTCTATACGCCTAAGCGTTGAGGTCAGCATCACAAAATTATAACAAGGGCAGCTAGTATAGACTAACGTGTTGAGTTAAAATCTCTCAGTTTAAATGTGATTATTTATACGCTAAGTAATTAAATCGTCTTAACCGCTCATGCTGCAAGACAACGATTTAACGCAACGCAAGAGTTTATAACAACTATCGAAGGGGTCGCTCCGTGAACAAAACAAAGCAACTTTTCGCTGGTCTGATTCTGTTAGCCTTAAGCTTAGAATCAGCTTATGCGGACTACACGCTCAATTTAATGAAAGGGGTCACAAAAGTCAGTAATGACGTTTATGATCTACACATGCTAATTCTATGGATTTGTATTTTTATAGGCGTTGGTGTGTTCGGTACTATGTTTTATTCGATTTATCATCATCGTAAATCAAAGGGACATAAAGCCGCACAATTTCATGAAAATACCACTGTAGAAATTATCTGGACTATTATTCCCACCTTAATCCTTGTGGGCATGGCTATCCCCGCTACAAAAACGCTATTAGAATTAGAAGATGTGCAAAATTCTGACATGTCAATCAAGGTTACTGGCTGGCAGTGGAAATGGGAATATGAATACCTTGATAATGGCATTCATTTCTTTAGTAGTTTAGATGAAGCCAGCAACAAAGCTCGTCAAGTAGGCTCTGGAATTGATCCTCGTACAGTTCCTCACTATCTATTAAATGTTGATAAACCTCTTGTTATCCCAACAAAGAAAAAAATACGCTTTGTGTTTACTGCTGCGGATGTTTTACATTCTTGGTGGGTGCCTGATTTAGGCTGGAAAAAAGACGCTATCCCTGGTTTTATCAATGAAGCGTGGACTTCTGTTGAGCAAGCCGGCACCTATCGCGGTCAATGTACTGAGTTATGTGGTAAAGATCATGGTTTTATGCCTATTGTTGTTATTGCAATGGATCAACCTGATTATGATGCCTGGGTCAAAAAATCATTAGACGATGCTAAAAAAGGCGCTGACTTAAGTGCTCAATCACATGCGCAATTAATGGAAGAAGGCGCTGAAGTGTATGCCAAAAATTGCTCTACCTGCCATTTACCTGATGGTAAAGGCGTACCAGGTGCCTTCCCTGCAATCAGCGGCAGTGCGATTGCGATGGGTGACATTAATGCTCAAGCCAAGTTTATCATCAATGGAAAAGCAGCTATGCCAGCGTTTGGCAAAATGTTAAAAGCAGATGAATTGGCGCAAGTTATCACTTATACCAGAAATGCCTTAGGTAATAACGTTGGCGATGAAATTCAACCTGATGCAATTCAAGCACTGCTTCCTTCTAAATCAGCACCTAAAGAGACAGCTAAAGAAATTGCGCCTAAAACTGGCACAGCTGAACAAATACCTGTTGCCGATAAAACTAAAGAGGAATTAAACGCGCTTGGCAAAGCCGTGTATGCAAGTAATTGCGCCTCATGCCACCAAGCTGAAGGTCAAGGCATGCCACCAATGTTTCCTGCCTTAACAGGCAGTGCTTTAGTGAAAGGTGATATCAATGCTCAAATCGATTTAATACTAAAAGGCAAAGGCATGATGCCCGCATTTGGTCATTCTTTATCAGCGACTGATTTTGCGGCAGTAGTGACCTTTACTCGCAACAATTTGGGTAATTCAGTCAACGATTTAATCCAACCTTCCGCTATTCAAAAGCTGCAAGCTGAATTGCCTGCGGAAGCAAACGATGACGATGATTAAATCCTGATGATCCACTCAATTTTTTTTACTAATTTCGAGGTATAAACTATGTCTGCTGTTATTTCAGAGCATGATGAGCATCACGATGAACATCATGATCATGGTCCTGAAAAAGGGCTGTTACGATGGGTTATTACAACCAACCATAAAGATATTGGTACCTTGTACCTATTTTTCGCCTTAGCTATGTTTTTTGTTGGCGGTGCGATGGCAATGGTTATCCGTGCTGAATTATTTGAACCAGGAATGCAATTTGTACAGCCTCAGTTCTTTAACTCAATGACCACAATGCACGCCTTAGTTATGGTTTTTGGTGCAGTTATGCCAGGTTTTGTGGGCTTAGCTAACTGGATGATTCCTATGATGATTGGCGCGCCCGATATGGCATTGCCAAGAATGAACAACATGAGCTTCTGGGTTTTAGTGGCTGGCGTCTTGTTACTGGCCAGCACCTTATTTATGGAAGGTGGTGCGCCTGCTGGTGGATGGACCTTGTATCCACCGTTAGTATTACAAACGGGTAACGCACTTCCCTTTGCTATTTTCTCAGTGCATTTATTAGGTATTTCTTCAATTATGGGTGCGATCAATATCATTGCAACCATTTTTAATATGCGTGCTCCTGGCATGACGTTAATGAAAATGCCCTTATTTGTATGGACATGGTTAATCACTGCGTTTTTATTGATTGCGGTAATGCCCGTATTTGCTGGCGCAGTCACCATGCTATTAACTGATAAATTCTTTGGCACCAGCTTCTTTGATGCAGCAGGTGGCGGTGATCCAGTATTGTATCAACATATCTTCTGGTTCTTTGGTCATCCAGAAGTGTATATCATGATTTTACCTACGTTTGGCGTCGCCTCTACTATTATCCCTGTGTTTGCTCGCAAACCGCTATTTGGTTACAGCTCGATGGTTTATGCCACAGCAGCCATTGCCTTTTTATCATTTATTGTTTGGGCACATCACATGTTTACCGTGGGGATGCCAGTTGCTGGTGAGTTGTACTTTATGTATGCCACCATGCTGATTGCCATTCCTACAGGAGTAAAAGTATTCAACTGGACTGCAACTATGTGGAAAGGCGCCATGACTTTTGAAACACCAATGTTGTTTTCAATTGCTTTTGTGGTGTTATTTACCATTGGCGGATTTACCGGCTTAATGATGTCTATTGCTCCTTCAGACTTCCAATATCATGATACTTATTTCATTGTCGCGCATTTCCATTACACCTTAGTTCCGGCCTCTGTTTTCATTCTTATGGCTGCCGGTTATTATTGGTTACCAAAATGGACTGGCCACATGTACAACGAAAAAATTGGTCAATTACATTTCTGGTTATCTGTTATTTCAGTCAATATTTTATTCTTCCCACAGCATTTTCTTGGCTTAGCAGGGATGCCTCGCAGAATCCCTGATTATGCCGTACAGTTTGCTGATTGGAACATGATTTCAAGCATTGGTGGCTTCATTTTTGGCGCCAGTCAGTTACTCTTTTTATACATTGTCATTGACACTATTCGTGGTGGCACTGGTGAAAAAGTAACAGATGAAGTCTGGGAAGATGCTCATAAACATGGCTTGGAATGGACGTTACCTTCACCACCGCCTTACCATACCTTTACTACACCGCCAAACGTAATTCCTACCGAACACGTTTAAGCGTAATTTTTAATTAATGCAATGCGCTATCCTTGATAGCGCATTAACTTATTCTAATGAATATTAAAACTAAAAATTATTTAACCGCGCTGCTACTCGCCATCATAGCGATTAGTATTTACGCATTTGCCGTCATCAAGGCCATAACGCCATGAACGCTGACATCGACCAAAAAAATTCTCGATTGGTTCGTAAATTACTTCTCATTGCTGTCGCAATGTTTGGTTTTGGCTATGCCTTAGTCCCTCTTTATGATGTTTTATGTGATATTACTGGCATAAATGGCAAGGCTGCGGTGCAAAGTCCGACTGAAAAAAACTACGTTATTGATTACTCAAGAGAAATTACTGTTGAATTAGTAACTCAACTTAATGAGTCCACGCCAATGGTATTTCGAGCTGAAACAAAAAAAATAACGCTACATCCTGGTGAATACAAAACTGTTAATTTTTATGCAGAAAACACCACGAATAAGGCAATGATTGCGCAAGCTATTCCAAGCATCTCACCTGGACTTGCCGCTGAATATTTTGAAAAAACCGAATGTTTTTGCTTTACAGAACAAAAATTTAAAGCTAAAGAAGGCCGAACAATGCCCGTGCGTTTTGTGGTTAACCCCAAGTTACCCAAACAATACAAAACAATCACGCTTGCTTATACCTTCTTTGATAAAACTAAATCTGATTAAACTAAACTACATAGTGAAGTAAAGGAGAAAACTTATGTCTTCAAGTGATACTTATTACATACCCCATAAAGCGACGTGGCCTGTTATGGCTACCTTCGGTTTAGCAACATTATTGGCTGGATTTGCTAATTATCTTAATGGTTCGTCCATCGGATCACCCATGATGATTATTGGCTTTACTATTTTTATTATCATGCTTGCTGGCTGGTTTACTTTACAAGCTACCGAAAGTGAAACGGGCCTGTACAACAAACAAGTAGGCATCTCATTCCGAATGGGCATGATGTGGTTTATTTTTTCTGAAATTATGTTCTTTGCGGTATTTTTTGGCACCCTTTGGTATACCCGTAACCTTTCAGTGCCTTGGTTAGGTGGCGAAGGCATTGGTGCGGCAACAAAAGAATTATTATGGCCAAATTTTGAAGCCCATTGGCCAACAAATGGACCTGGACATTTACTTGATGGAAAGCCTACCGAGCATGGCGAATTTGAAAAAATGAGTGCCTGGGGCTTGCCTTTTTTAAACACGCTATTGTTATTAAGCAGTGGCGTAACGGTCACCTGGGCTCATCATGGCTTACTTGAAAAAAATCGTGCTCAATTAATTAAAGGCTTAGCGGCAACCGTTGCGTTAGGATTTTTATTTGTTATCTTCCAAGCCATTGAATACCATGAAGCTTATTCTGAAATGGGGTTAACCTTAGGAACAGGCATTTATGGCTCTACATTCTTTATGTTAACTGGCTTCCACGGTTTCCACGTATGTGTTGGTGCAATTATTTTAAGTGTGGTTTTATTTAGAACGACTAAAGGTCACTTCTCACCAGAAAACCATTTCGCTTTTGAAGCTGCGGCATGGTATTGGCATTTTGTTGACGTTGTCTGGCTAGGCTTATTTATCTTTGTTTATATCTTGTAATAAACGCTAGCAATTACAAAAAAAGCGTTACCCTTGGGTAACGCTTTTTTTTTGTTCATCGTTACTTTGTTCATCGTTACAATAATGTCTTGTAACTATTTATCTACCACAGCAGCTGAGGATAACTTATGCGCTTGCACCACAACACCTATGCCATGAGGACGAAATAAACCTAATCCCATAGCAACAACAATCACCACAAATAACGCAACGGATACAGCAATTCGAAAAGTCAATGCCTTGAGTGCTTTTGCTGAATGTACGCTATCCTTACCTTTAATTAAATTGTACAACGCGTACACTAAGCTACTCACGATAAGAAAAAAAACTGCTATTGCCAACATTTTAATAATCATAATCCTCTCACTACTTAATAATAACTTGCGTCTATTTTCTGTTATTCATAACAATATGCCAATTAATTTAACGACTGTATGACAGCACTAAAAATCATCCAATACCTAAGTCTACTAGGACTCATTATTTTGCTCTTAAGCCTAAGTTATTGGCAATGGACAAGAGCTCATGAAAAACAGCTATTGCTGACTCAACAAACACAAAAAAAACAAGCTGAACCTTTAGATATTAGCAACTTACAGCACCTTCCCTTAGCGAAAATACGCTACCAAAACATTGTTGCTGTGGGTCATTACGATACCCAACATACAGTATTAATTGATAATCAAATAAGTGCTGGAAAAGCAGGGTATTTTGTATTAACACCTTTTATACTCAATAATTCAACTCAGACCATTCTTGTTAATCGTGGCTGGGTATTAATGAATCCAGATCGACGACAATTACCTACGCTTGGTAAAATAGAACCAGAAACACTACGTATCTCAGGACGAATTAATTATTTCCCAAGTGTTGGCATAAAACTCAAAGGCGCAGACCTGCCAACAAATACAGAGCCCACTATTGTTCAAATTGTAAATACTGAGATACTGGGGAAAAAACTAGCTCAATCTTTGTACCCGTTTCAGTTAGAATTAAATCAAACTGAAGCGTATGGCTTTAAGCGTGAATGGACGACCACAACCTTATTATCTCCAGAACAACACATTGCTTATGCAATACAATGGCTGTTACTTGCCCTCACCTTAACACTTCTTTTTCTTTGGTTTAACTTTAAAAAAAATGACTCAACAACAAAAAAATAGACTCTTAATTATAGGTGTCTTTGCTTTATCTATTATTCCCTTATTAAGTGCTTGGTTTATTAAAAACAATACCCAATTATTAACAAATACTACCAATAATGGTCATTTAATAACCCCCGTTATTTCCACCCAAAAAGATGACTTGCGTGGCATTGACGATTTTTCCTCAGCGAATATAAAAGAACTCACAGGACATTGGTTAATTGTTAATATCATTCCTAATTCATCATGCAATGCTGTATGTTTGGAAGCTATTCTTAAAACCAAACAATTACGCTTAATGCTCAATAAAGATTTATCACGCACTCGACGCGTGGCCTTGGTTTTTAATAACATTGCAAAAACGACAGCGCAACAATGGTGGTTGAAAGATAGTTTGCTTTGGCGCTTACATCAAGACAAACAAACAACCGACGATCAAGCATTATTTATACGCTTACACGATGAAAAATATCCCTTGGATGAACACTTAATAACCCGCTTAATTGGTCAAGAAAATAGAGAACGCGCGTTACGCTCAGACCTGATTAGAGTTCAACCAACCCCAGCATTAATTAACAAAATAAATTTATTACACCAAGGAAGCTTACCTGAAGGGATGCTGTTTTTAATCGACCCTTTAGGTAATTTAATGATGCAATATGAGCCAGGATTTGATCCATATAAAGTAAAAAATGATTTACTGCACTTATTAAAAATATCGCAAATTGGTTAAATAAGACAATTAGATAAAAAATTAACATGATTAAAAAACTCACCATACTTAATGCAACGCTGTCATTCATTAGTCTTTTTTTTGAATACAGTCTACCTTGGCTTAGTCCAGACTTACATTGTCATGACAATGCTTCTTGCTTTCAGTGGTCAACACTTGATTTCAATGCTGCCTCAACCTTAATAAACGTCAGTTTTCACGGTATAGAACTACTGCTATGTGTTTTGCTGTTAAGCAATAGTATTGCGCTGTTCGTTAGTAAACCAACACCAGCGGTAAAAATCATTGCACTAAGCTTGACTGCACTCATTTTTGCCACAGTCCCTGTATGCTTAACCCTCTTTCCTGACATATTTTTAACGTTACCCCATGCAGAAATTTTTGTTTCGCTAAGTAAAACCTTAAGTTTTTGGTTACTCATCGGCGTGTTTTTTCATCTACACACAGCCACTTACAGCAACCAAAAACAGCCTGTCTATAAACTATTCCTAGCGCATACGATCAAGCTATTAGTGTTTATTCAAGTAGTTTCTGGCAATGTTATACACGTGACACAAACATCTTTATCCTGTGATCAACTCTTAAAATGCAACATTGATTGGCTATTTTTTACCCATAATGACGGTGATTTTAATGCTGTTATTGCATGGTTTACCCAAAACACTACAGATTATTTAATTCCAACCCAAACATTATTAACCAGCACACACCTAAGCTTCGCATTACTTAATACACTGGTAATCTTTGGTTTTTCACTATGGGCGTTACGACAACCATTACCTGCGATAAAAAAAGCAGGTGGCCTCATAATTTGTTTTTATGCCTTAGCCTTTGCTTCAGGTATCAGCACTATCTTGCTTAATTTGCCAACAGAGTTCTATGTACTCCATGAAGCGTTTGCAGTTTTGCTAATGCTGCCGTTAATTGCTGTTGATTTTTATAGCCTTTACAACTTCAACCCATACGCAATACCTAGTCCAGACAAGACTAACGACGCAACCATTACCGTTACCGTTACTTCAGATGAGCACATTAGCACTGCGCCTGAGTCGTTATTACTACGGCTAAATGCTCAATTGAAACGATCTCGTGTCGGTTTAACTTCATTATTCAGCAACTTAACATCTTCTTCCGAAGATACCGATGATTTTCTTGCCGAATTAGAAGCTAATTTAATCATGGCTGATTTGGGTATTTCAGTCACGGCTAAGATTATTGCTCGTCTTAAAACTCAACTCTCTAAACAACAACTGACCGATCCAATAACGCTTAAAGCCGCAGTTCAACAAGAATTATTATCTATTTTAATCCCCTACAGCCAGCCCTTAATTATTCCCAAACAAGCGCATCCTTTTGTTATTTTAGTGGTGGGCGTAAACGGTGCTGGCAAAACGACGACTATTGGAAAATTAGCGAAAAAACTTCAGATTCAAGGTCATAGTGTCATGCTTGCAGCAGGCGATACCTTTCGTGCTGCCGCTGTAGAACAATTACAAATGTGGGGAGAACGCAATCAAATTCAGGTGGTCGCACAGCACACCGGCGCAGACTCAGCCTCCGTTATTTATGATGCCGTGCAATCTGCTCAGGCAAAAGGCATTGACGTATTAATTGCAGATACTGCAGGAAGATTACATACCAAAGCTAATTTAATGGATGAACTTACAAAAATTAAACGTATCATTGGCAAACTAGATGAACACGCTCCTCATGAAGTATTATTAGTCTTAGATGGTGGTATTGGACAAAATGCCTTGTCACAAGCCAAGTTATTTAATGAAGCCGTTAGCTTATCTGGCTTAGTTATCACTAAACTTGACGGTACGGCAAAAGGTGGGGTTATTTTTGCCTTAGCTGAACAAGCAAAAATTCCAATCCGCTTTATTGGCATTGGCGAAGGCATTGATGATTTACAAAGCTTTAATGCTGAAGATTTTGTAGATGCCCTTTTTGTTAACGAGTAAACATCCTCTTATGACTTATGTTGAAATTTGATAATGTTTCAAAACGCTATCCTGATGCTGGAGAAGTGTTAAAGAATGTCAGCTTTCACCTCCATCATGGTGAAATTGCTTTTTTAACGGGTCATTCTGGAGCGGGAAAAAGCACTTTATTAAAACTCATTGCAGTAATGGAACGTTGTACACGCGGGACGATTCTTCTTGATAACGAAAACCTTAGCTCAGCAAAACAACGACAAATACCTTTCTTAAGAAGAAAGATGGGCTTTATCTTCCAAGATTTTAAGTTACTAAAAAATCGAACTGTCTTTGATAATGTCGCCTTACCTTTAGTTATCGCGGGCTTTGAACATCAAGAAATTAGTCGGCGCGTAAGAGCTTCTCTCGATAAAGTAGGACTATTAGGAAAAGAAAAAAAATTTCCGATGGCATTATCTGGCGGCGAACAGCAACGAGTCGGTATTGCAAGGGCTGTCGTCAATAAACCTCCGCTGATTATCGCTGATGAACCTACTGGAAATCTTGACCCAGAATTAGCTGCCGAAATCATGCGCCTGTTTGAAAACTTTCAACAAGTTGGCGTTACTGTACTGATCGCGTCCCATGATATTTCTCTTATTACCCAAATGAATCATCGTATTCTTACATTAGATCATGGCAACCTTATATCGAGTTAACCAATGAGAACTAATAAACGCCGTCGACAAACCCAAGAAATTAAACAAATAAGATACATAAAACAAGATATTAGACGAACTCAAGCGTCAGGCGGAAGCCTTCTTAATAAATTGAAAGCCTATCGTGATCATCATGCTCATGCACTGTTTTCTAGCTTAGGGCGATTAGTCGCTTCGCCTTTCAATTCAATGATGACCATAGCTGTTCTCTCCATTGCTATTTCTCTCGCGAGTGGCTTTTACCTTGTTGTCGCAAATCTTCAACAACTCTCTGGAAATTTAAAAACCAGCGCACAAATCTCTTTGTTTTTAAAGAATGAAATCACTGAAGCGCACGCCATTCAACTTGCGGAAACAATCAAACAAAACCCAGCCATTCAAGCAGTTAATTTAATTACTAAAGATCAAGCGTTGGCGGAATTTAAAACATTTAGCGGCTTTGGCTCAGCAATAACGGTACTAAAAAGCAACCCTCTCCCAAATGTACTGCAAGTTTTACCCAAACATACCTTTGAAGATCAGAAAGAGTTAGAAGCGCTTCTGCAAAACTTTCAACAATCAATCGAAGTAGATTCGGCCCAATTAGATATGCAATGGGTTGCACGTTTGCAATCAATCATGTCAGTGTCTGAATGCTCCGCACAGTTATTAAACCTTATGCTTGGCCTCTCAGTATTATTTATTGCTGGCAATACCATTCGCCTTGAATTGCAAAGTCGTCATGAAGAAATCGTAATAGCTCAGTTGGTAGGTGCTACCTGTAATTTTATTCAACGACCATTTTTGTACACAGGATTTTGGATTGGCTTTATTTCAGGAATTGTTGCTTGGTTTACGGTAACACTCATGTTCTTAATTTTACGCACTTCCGTAGAAAACTTATCAAGCCTATATGGTGGTAATTTTCACTTACTTTTTTTTAGTTTTTTTGAAACCTTGGTATTAATTTTAATCTCTTCAAGCTTGGGTATTTTAGGCTCATGGAGCGTTTTAACCTATCAACTTCAACTTACACGACCTAAATAATACCGTGCTGAAATTATTAGCACTCTTAAATTCAGAGTGCTAAAATAAAGAAAAAATTAACCATGTAGGAACACATTATGAATACTGCTCTCGTATTACCAGTTAATTTATCGATAGGTTCATTCGATGCATATTTAAATCTCGTAAGACAAATGCCAAAATTATCTTCCGAGCAAGAGCGCGAACTCACGCTAAAATACCGAGATGAAGGTGACCTTGAGGCAGCGCGTCAGCTTGTTATGACAAATTTACGCTTTGTTGTCCATGTAGCGAGAGGCTACAGTGGCTACGGTCTATCAATGCCTGATATTATCCAAGAAGGTAATGTGGGATTAATGAAAGCAGTCAAACGCTTTGATCCAGACATGGGGGTTCGTCTGGTATCGTTTGCAGTGCATTGGATAAAAGCTGAGATTCATGAATATGTTATTAAAAACTGGGGGATTGTTAAAATAGCCACCACCAAAGCACAGCGTAAATTATTTTTTAATCTACGTAAGTCTAAAGAAGACATTGGCTGGCTTACTCATGATGAAGCGGTTGCTATCGCCAAGGATCTTAACGTTGACGTAAGCATTGTATATGAAATGGAAAAACGTTTAGGCAATCGTGATATGTCATTCGATCTTTCTGGCGATGAATCTGACGATGACAGCTATATTGCCCCCGTTAGCTATCTACAACAACACAGTGCTGATCCCGCTATTTTACTTGAAAATGCTGATTGGGATGGTCATGAACAAGACTTACTAACAGAAGCAATGGCAACATTAGATGAACGTAGCTTAGACATTCTTAATAGCCGTTGGCTTTCAGAGAAAAAAGCCACGTTGCATGAATTAGCTGAACGTTACAACGTTTCTGCTGAACGCATTAGACAATTAGAACAAAATGCAATGAAGAAGCTGAAAAATGCAGTAACCCTTGCCGCATAATTTATAACGATATAACAAGGCTTAACAATGACCTGTTAAGCCTTGTTTATAAAAACGTTTGCTATGCAGGCTGAAGTAAATGTAACACAGCGTGCGCATGTTCAGCAGCTTCATGCCCCATAGTTGTTAAATAACCTCCATCTACTTGTGTTATTAAACCCTTTTCAAATAAACGTCGAGTTGCAGAAACTACATCAACATCAGCCACTGAAGCATGAACCTTAATTCCCTCTAACGTAGTATCAAGATTATAACGAACTAAAACATTAAGCTCTTCTAGAATATCTTGAGTATAAAACATGAATAAATCCTCGTAATAAATTAAACTAAGCTCATAGCATAAAACTATTTTCTTCAATGCGACAATTTATTCACTCAATAAAACTATTTTATAGAACAATGACAATGCTTTTCTTAACAAAACCATATTAATACCCCATACTAGCTGTCATTTATTTTTAATAAAATTGTCATTAAACTGACATTTTTCAACACTATTCTGTAAAACTGATTATTTTGAACGTATGGACCACTATGAAAAAACTTACTGCCGAACCTGAAATTAAATCAGCAAAACGACTAGAGTGTTTCATTGCAGATTCGGATGCAATGATTAAAGAAGCCCAAAGATTACGTTACCGCGTCTTCGGTAAAGAAATGGGGGCAAAATTAAAGTCTGAATCAGAAGGGCTGGATCATGATGAAGTGGATGACTATTGCGACCATCTAGTTGTGTTTGATAACAACCATAAAAAAATTGTTGGGTACACTCGATTATTAACGCAAGATCAAGCCGAGCGTTTAGGACGATTTTATTCGCAAGGCGAGTTTAACTTAGACCAAGTGCTATGTTTAGAAGGACGTTTCTTAGAAATTGGCAGAACCTGTGTAGACCCTGATTTTCGTGGTGGTGCTGTATTAACAACACTCTGGTCAGCTTTAGTTGACTATGCGCTTAAAGGCAAATTTAACTATCTACTTGGCTGCGCTAGTATTACACCTGGTCCAAGTGGCTTTGCAGTCGATGCCGTTTATAGAAATATCGATGCTAAAAATATCGCACCAACATCCATTCAAGTCACCCCAAGCATTCCCGTACCCAACGCACTTCGCTGTGATCGTGATGAATCTGGAATCCCCCCGCTGCTTAAAGCTTATTTACGTTTTGGCGCATTAATTTGCGGCGAACCGTGCTGGGATGAAGACTTTAACTGTATGGATTTATTTGTTTTACTACCTCTTGATCAATTACAAGAACGTTACAGCAAACATTATATGAGAGATTATCAAGCAGGACATGAAATTGAAAATGCGGCTGCTTTATAAACTATCACTCATTAAATTACTTTTTATCTATGGATTATTTCTTACTGCTATTATCATCCCAACTGTTAGCATACTAAATAAATTTTACGACACGCGCACGCAATGTGATCGCTTAAAGCAACAATGGTTCGACTGGCTTGCTCGTATTATTAAGTTACAGATCACTATTGAAGGTGAAGTACCTACGACCTCTTGCTTTATCATAAGCAATCATATTTCTTGGTTAGATATTGTCATCATTGGCAAACTACTTCCAACCTACTTCGTGGCTAAAAGTGACATTGTTCACTGGCCGGTCGTTGGCTTTATTGCGAAACATGCAGGTACTATTTTTATTCGTCGTGGTGAAAAAAAGCACATCATGGAAACCTCAGATAAAATGGCATGGTTACTTCAAAACAATTGTACTATCGCAGCCTTTCCTGAAGGCACGACAACAATCGGCAATAACGTACTAAATTTCCATGCTTCGTTATTTCAACCAGCTTTAGCAAGCAATGCGATTATTCAACCTGTAGCTCTTCAATATGAAGGCGCTGCAAAAGATAGTGCACCATTTATAAATGATGATATTTTTCTACCGCATTTAATTAATATGCTTCGCTTAGAAAAAATTGAAGCACGGATTACTTTTTTACCTCCCTTAGCATCAACAGATCAATCTCGACACTCAATAAGTAAAACATCAAGACAAGCAATTCTTGATCAAATCACCTACTAACTAACCCTACCACTTTAATAAACAAGCTAACTGACAATGCGCATACTGTTTGTCCACCAGAATTTTCCTGGTCAATTTAAACATCTTGCGCCTGCATTAGCTGCACAACCTGCTAATGAAGTTGTCGCCTTGTCCATACGAGCTACGCCCCATCAACAAGGTATTCGCATCCTTAACTATCAACCTGCGCGCGGCACCACGCCTAATATTCATCCATGGGTAGCTGATTTTGAAACTCAAACCATACGCGGTGACGCAGCTTTTAAAGCCGCACTAAAACTTAAAGAAGACGGTTTTACACCAGACATTATCATTGCTCACCCAGGTTGGGGAGAAAGTCTGTTTCTAAAAGATGTCTGGCCCACCGCCAAATTAGGTATGTATTGCGAATTTTTTTATCATTCGCACGGTCATGATGTTGGCTTTGATCCTGAATTTCCCACGCCAAATATTGATAATGTGTGCCGCTTACGCTTGAAAAATGTTAATAATTTAGTGCATTTTCAAATTGCCGATGCAGGAATTTCACCAACACACTGGCAAGCCAGCACGTTTCCAGATCCCTTTCGGCAAAAAATATCAGTTATTCATGATGGTATTGATACCCAACTTATCCAGCCTAATAAAAATGCGACATTAACGCTTAATAATCACTTAGTGTTAAGCCAAAAAGATGAAATTATTACCTTTGTTAATCGCAATTTAGAGCCGTATCGTGGTTACCATACCTTCATGCGGGCATTACCCACCATCCTGGCACAGCGCCCTAATGCTAGAGTAATCATTGTTGGTGGCGATGATGTCAGTTATGGTCAACGCCCCGCCAATGGACAAACGTGGCGCTCACTATTTTTTGATGAAGTAAAAAATACACTTGATTGTAGCCGCGTGCATTTTGTTGGCCGAATACCTTATCCATATTTTGTTAGCTTACTGCAACTATCCTCACTGCATATTTACCTGACCTACCCCTTTGTTTTATCATGGAGCTTATTAGAAGCAATGAGTGCCGGTTGCTGCATTCTTGCCAGCGATACCCAACCATTACATGAAGCAATCATGCACAATGAAACAGGTCGACTCATTAATTTTTTTGATGTTAATGCCTTAGCCAACGAAGTGAATACCTTACTCGATGATCCCACTGAGCGCGCGCGATTAGGCCGCCAAGCACGTGAATTTGCGATAAATAACTATGACTTAACAACACGCTGTTTACCCAAACAAATTGCCTGGGCCACCCAATTAAACAACAGTTAAACTCATCACCCTTTGCTTATAACCTACACCTACGTTTACGGTTATCCTCCTTATCATTATGATTAACTTTAAAAATATCACCTTACGTCGAGGTACCCGCATTCTCTTTAGCGATACCACGTTCACCTTACATAAAGGTCAAAAGATTGGGTTCACTGGCGCTAATGGTGCAGGAAAATCCAGCTTATTCGCACTGGTAAAAAATGAATTACACGTAGATGAAGGTGAATTATTCATCCCACCACACCTGCATATTGCTCATGTTGCTCAAGAAACACCAGCGGTTACCTGCTCTGCTTTAGATTATGTTGTCGATGGCGACACTGAATTACGCACCTTACAACGCGATACGTTAATCGCAGAACATGCCAACGACGGTATGAAAATCGCTGCATACCACGCCCAATTAGAAGAAATTGATGGCTATACCGCTAATGCACGCGCTTCACGCTTAATGAATGGCTTAGGCTTTCAAGTAGATCAAGAACAGCTTCCCGTCAATTCCTTTTCAGGTGGTTGGCGCATGCGCTTAAATTTAGCACAAGCATTAATGTGTCGATCTGATCTTTTATTACTGGATGAACCCACCAACCATTTAGATTTAGATGCTGTTATCTGGCTTCAAGATTGGCTAACAAAATATCCAGGCACACTGATGTTGATTTCACATGATCGTGATTTTCTTGACACCATTACCGACCACATCGTGCATATCGAACATAACAAAGCAGAAATTTATACGGGCAATTATTCTGCTTTTGAACGTATGCGCGCAGAAAAACTTGCTCAACAACAGGTTGCTTTTCAAAAACAACAACGTGAAATTGCCCATATTCAAAGTTTTGTAACGCGTTTCAAAGCCCAAGCAACCAAAGCACGTCAAGCGCAAAGCCGAATTAAAGCCTTAGAACGGATGGAAATTATTGCCATGGCGCACGTTGATTCCCCTTTCGATTTCAGCTTTAAAAAGCCTGATAAAATACCAAATCCTCTGCTTAAACTAGACAAAGCATGCATTGGCTACGGTACTAAAATAATCATTAAAAATATCAGTTTGACCATCACTCCAGGTGACCGCATTGGCTTACTTGGCTCTAATGGTGCAGGAAAGTCTAGCTTAATTAAAGTACTTGCAGGCGAAATGCAGCCGTTATCAGGCGAACGTTTGGAAGCTGATGCCTTAAAAATTGGCTACTTTGCCCAGCATCAACTTGAACAATTACGCACTGAAGAAAGCCCCTTGTGGCATCTTCAACAATTGGATAAAAAAGCCACCGAAAAAGACTTACGTAACTTTTTAGGTGGCTTTAACTTTCAGGGCGATAAAGTATTAGAGGCCATTAAACCTTTTTCTGGAGGAGAAAAAGCACGTTTAGTGCTCGCGCTTTTGGTCTATCAAAACCCTAATATGCTATTGCTTGATGAGCCCACAAACCACTTAGATTTAGACATGCGTCATGCCTTAAATATCGCTTTACAAGCATATGAAGGTGCGCTAGTTGTGGTCTCTCATGATCGACATTTGTTACGCACAGTAACCGATAAATTTTATTTGGTCGCCCACGGTAAAGTAGACGCCTATGACGGCGACCTTGACGATTACCGACAATGGTTGAACGATCAACGAAAAGACCTCGACAAACCAAGCTCTACCTCTACTGAAACGACATCAGTCTCGCGCAAAGACCAACGTAAACAGGATGCAGAACGCAGACAACGCCTAAAACCAATTTATGATGCCTTAAAAAAAGCCGAACACGATGTTGAAAAGTATCATCAAGAACAACGCCAACTTGAAGCCGCCTTAGCCGACCCAAGCCTATATGACGACGCTAATAAAGCACAGTTAAAACAACTTTTGGCTCGTAAGTGTGTTGTTGATAACGCCTTAGAAAGTGCTGAAGAAGCCTGGTTAACCGCAGAAGAATTAATCGCCGCCGATTAATACAAATCAGTTAATACAAATCAATAGGGTCAACATCCAACGACCAACGTACTTTTTTACTTAATTTTAATTGCTCAATTTTGGGCACCAGTGCCGTTAACATGCGCTGCAATGCTTGACGTGAACTGCTTTGGACTAACAATTGATATCGATACACACCTGCACGCCTGATCATGGGTGCAGCAACAGGCCCTAATAAGGCAACCTCTTGCTGAGTTAAATCTTTTGCCAAATTGACCACCTCAGTTAAAAAATCTTTAGCTAATTTATTTACTTCAGCCTGTGCACGAAATAAAGCCTGAAAACTAAACGGAGGTAACTGAGCTAACTGTCGTTGCGCTAATGCACTGGCAGTAAAACTAGGATACCCCTCCTGAATCAAGCGCATTAATAACGGATGATCTGGGTGTCTAGTTTGCAAAATCACCTTACCTGGCTTGTCTTCACGGCCCGCACGACCGGCAACTTGGACAATCAATTGTGCTAATTTTTCCTCAGCATGAAAATCCACACTAAACAAACCGCTATCAACATCCAACAAAGCGACCAACGTTACATTAGAAAAGTGATGACCTTTTGCCAGCATTTGCGTACCCAAAATAATATCCACTTCACCTTGATTTATTTGCTCTAAAACATTTTCTAAATGTCCCTTTTTGGCAATTGCATCACGATCGACTCTCACCACACGCTTAGTGGGAAATAAAGCTTGTAAACTGATTTCCACACGCTCAGTACCTAAGCCTAACGGTATTAACCCCCCCGGTACATGACACGCCGGACACTGTGTTGGTAAGCTACTTTCTTGCGCACAATGATGGCAACGCAAGACACCATCATGACGATGAATAACCAAATTTGCGTCACACGCAAAACATCTTGCTACCCACCCACAACCATGACAAATTAACGTAGGTGCAAAACCTCGACGATTTAAAAACACTAAAACTTGCTGTTTTTTTGCTAAAGTCTGCGCCATTTCAGCGAGCAATGGCTCTGATAATCCTTCAGTCAATTGTTTATTACGAATATCCAACACCTGAAAAATAGGTGGGATAGCATGTCCAGCACGTCTGGATAAATGCAAGCGCTGATAACGTTGTAAATTAACATTATGGATGCTTTCTAATGACGGCGTTGCTGACCCTAACAAAATTGGAATGTGCAATAATTTAGCACGCACCACCGCCACATCTCGGGCTGAGAAACGAAAGCCGTCTTGTTGTTTAAACGAGGCATCATGCTCCTCATCGATAATGATAATCCCTGGCGATGTTAACGGCGTGAATAAGGCGGAACGTGTACCTAATAAAAACTGACAGCTTCCTTGCTGCATTTTTAACCACGCATGATAACGTTGTTTATCTGTTAATTTTGAATGTGATATCACAATTTCAACGGAAAATCGCTGACGAAAGCGTGCTTCTAATTGAGGGGTTAAGGTAATTTCAGGCACCAATACCAGCACCTGTAAACCACGTGTCAATACGGCATCGATGATTTGCATATAGACTTCAGTTTTACCGCTTCCCGTCACGCCTTCCAATAAAAACACATTGAACGTTCCTATTTGCTCAGTCACCGCAGTGATTGCTTCTTGCTGCTCAGCATTGCATTGTAAATGAGCTTGCTTACTGACCGACATAGGCAAACTTTGTGCTGAACTTATCGTCACTTCGGCAATAAAACCTTTATTAAGTAACTGTGTTAACGGAGCACGCCAATGTTTATGCCAACGCTTTAACTCGTCAGTAGAAATAGATTGCTTGCAGTGTAGACATTGCTGGATAAGTTCACGCTGTAGAGGTGCGCGTTGCAACTGTTCACTGGAGATAGCCTTACCTGCCAAAGTAAGTGAGTAATACACCACAGCTTGTGCAGGTAACTTAGCATTAAGCTTAACGTCACGCCGCAATAACGCTGGGAAAGCCACCGCAATTACGCTACCTAAAGGATAATGGTAATAGTGACTTGCCCACGTTAACAACTGTAAATCAAGCTTTGTTAACAATGGCTGCTGATCTAACACCTCAAGTACGCGTTTGAGTTTATGCATGGGGAAATCACTTGCAGACACTAGCTCTATCAATACCCCGACTTTTTTTAGTCGCCCAAACGGTACAACCACCCTAGTTCCTGGCAGCAGCAACTGACCGTCAAGCGGCGCCAAGTAATCAAATAGGGAATACAACGGTAAATCTAACGCAACTTTACAAATACTGTCCGTCATATTGTGCAACTTAGCCATAATCTATAAAAAAATAAGTTAAGTAATACCGCTAAGTAATTGTGAACATTACACTTCAGAGTTATTCACAAAAGCTGTGGATAACTCTGTGTAAAACACCGTTATTAAAAAGCTTAGTAACGGTTTTTATTAGCTTTTTTTCAAATTGTCCAATAAGCAATCAATACAAACTATCCATTTTAAATCAATAACTTATAAAATAAAAATGAAAAACATTGACATTAAAAAACGTTTTTATTAAAAATAATATACGCACAATTAAGCTGTGATTAAACGTCTTAGATGCTAAGTAATCTATGTCTTAATATTCCGTAATTGCGCCAAACTTAACCCTGCTAACAATAAAAAAGCTAAGCATGTCCAGGCGGGCATACTAAAGCCCAATAATGTCCAATTAACTTCAGCGCATTCTCCTGTTCCACTCAAGAGTAATTTTAAAGAATTAATTATCGGGAAATTTTGTAACATATATTCTAAGCCTGGACCACATTCAGGTACTTGATCAGGTGGTAAATGTTGCAACCACACATGACGCAGTGAAATCGTAGCGCCTAATAAAGCAATAACGCCACCTGCTAGACTATATATTTTTATCCCCTTGGCACGTGGATTATGAATAACCGCAACAATAAAACATAGGCCCGTCGCAAAAATAGCAATACGTTGAGATATGCACAACGGACATGGCTCTAAGCCATCTACAAACTGAAAATAAGCCCCCATTACCAACAATAACGCACACCCTAAAAATCCAACTAAAAACCACAGTCTAGGATTAAGTTTTATTATCTCGAACATGATTTCCCCCAAAAATTACATTGAGCAGCTCGCCCTTAAGCGGTTTCGCCCTTAACCATAACAAACTATTATTTATTTAGTACGCAAGTGCAACGGTGCTTAATCCTTTACCCACCCATCTCGTAACGTCACTGTACGATTAAAAACCAATTGCTCTTTACTTGCGTCTAATGAATCAAGGCAAAAATATCCCGTCCGTTCAAATTGAAAACGTTGCTCACTGCTTGCCACAGCTAAACTTGCTTCAACACGGCAATCATGCAACACGTCCAATGAATTTGGATTTAGCACCGATAAGAAGTTTTCTTCATTATCAGGTTGTGGCACCGTAAATAAACGATGATACAAACGAATCTCAGCAGGATAAGAATAGTCTTGTGCGACCCAATGAATAACGCCTTTCACTTTACGACCCTCAGGATTTTTTCCTAACGTCGCTTCATCGTAGGTACAGTGCAATTCAACTATCTGACCGTGCTCATTTTTGATAACTTCATCACAGCGAATCACATACGCACCACGTAAACGTACCTCACCACCCAAGATTAAGCGTTTATATTTTGGTGGTGGCAGCTCAGCAAAATCATCTTGCTCGATTAAAATAACCCGAGCAAAAGGCACCTCGCGATGACCAAGTTCAGGACGTTGAGGATGATTACTAAGGCATAATTGTTCACACCGCTCTTCAGGGTAATTTGTAATGACCACCCGCAAAGGCTGTAATACAGCCATCGCACGCAAAGCATTTTCATTTAAATCTTCACGAATGCAATACTCTAATACCCCCATTTCAATCCACGAATTTTGCTTCGTTAAGCCAATACGCTCACAAAAATCTTTAATTGCCTTGGGTGTAAATCCTGCTCGACGTAAGCCAGCTAAGGTTGGCATACGCGGATCATCCCAGCCCTGCACATGATTTTCCATGACCAATTGATTTAATTTTCGTTTACTAACAATAGTGTATTCCAGTTGCAAGCGGGCAAACTCAATTTGTTGAGGATGACTTGGCGTATTCAACTGCGTTAAAACCCAGTCATATAATGGTCGATGATCTTCAAACTCTAGGGTGCATAAAGAATGGGTAATATTTTCCAACGCATCAGAAAGACAATGGGTATAGTCGTACATTGGATAAATGCACCACGCATCTCCAGTTCGTTGATGATGGACGCGCCGAATACGGTAAATAGCCGGGTCACGCATATTGATATTAGGCGAAGCCATATCAATTTTTGCACGCAGCACATAAGCACCATCGTTAAATTCACCCGCACGCATACGCGCAAATAACTCCAGATTTTCAGCTACAGTTCTTGAACGATCAGGACTTTCTTTGCCAGGCTCTGTTAATGACCCACGGTACGCTCTAATCTCATCGGCCGATAAGCTATCTACATACGCTAAACCTTGCTCTATTAATTGCACTGCATACGCATACAACTGCTCAAAATAATCCGATGCATGACATAAATTATCCCAAGAAAACCCCAACCACTGCACGTCACGTTGAATAGCTTCCATATATTCAATGCTTTCTTTTTCAGGATTAGTATCATCAAAACGTAAATTGCATGAGCCATTATTTTCAATTGCCATCCCAAAATTTAAACAAATGGATTTAGCATGACCAATATGTAAATAGCCATTAGGCTCTGGAGGAAAGCGCGTAGCCACGCGCCCATTATGTTTATTATTATTACGATCTTCGGCAATTATGTGACGAATAAAATTAGATGAAACTGGAGTATCTTGAGTCGACATGGCTATAAAAACATCCGCTAGAAAAGAAAACCACACTGAGTGGCTAGAAAAAATAAAACCTGTATTATTATCATTAGGATAATACTGTAAATGTATAAACCAGTAAAGCACGCCCAATTGGCACATCAAAGCAATTCATACCTCACCTTTATGACCACCTTCTTACCGCAAGCAACCTCCCATACACTTACCGTATCTCAGTTAAATAAATTAAGTAATCAATTACTTAGCTCACAATTATTTAACATTAAGGTGATTGGTGAAATTTCAAACTTAAGCACACCATCCTCAGGACATTGGTATTTTTCACTTAAAGATGCCAATGCTCACGTGCGCTGTGCAATGTTTAAACATCAACAAAAAAAAACCAGTGTTAAACCCAAAGAGGGTTTGTCCGTGGTTATTAAAGCACAAGTGAGCATTTATGAGCCACGCGGGGACTATCAATTAATTGTTGAGGCTATCGAAGCCGCTGGTAATGGTCAATTACAGCAAGCCTATGAAGCGTTAAAAACAAAACTGGCTGAAGAAGGTTTATTTGCCAATCACCATAAAAAATCCATTCCTAAACTCCCCACCACCATTGGTATTATTACCTCACCAACAGGAGCTGCCTTACACGATATATTAACCGTTCTAAAAAGACGTTTTGCCGCCATACCTATTATTATTTATCCCGTGAGCGTTCAAGGCGAAAAGGCCAAAACAGAGATTGCTCTCGCCATTACACAAGCAAATGATAGCCCATTATGCGACGTACTTATTCTTGGTCGCGGCGGCGGTTCATTAGAAGATTTATGGGCATTCAATGAAGAAATCGTAGCCCGCGCTATATTTGCCAGTGAAATACCTATTATTGCTGCAATAGGCCATGAAACCGACATAACCATTGCTGATTTTATTGCTGACCTTCGTGCACCCACCCCCTCTGCCGCAGCCGAATTAGCCAGCCCAGATAGTCAAGAATGGTTTAATCAATTCGAGTACCACCATAACCGCTTAAAAAACGCCATGGTTCAGCACATCAAACACCAACAAAATCGCACTAATTGGCTAACAAAACGCTTGGAACAACAACATCCACAACAAACTTTAAGCAGAAATTGCCAACATCTGGATGACTTAGAAACACGACTAAAACAAGCTATCTGCCACAATATCAATGCACTTAGCCATGCTTATGATCGAAAAAAAATACGTTTACAGCACTTAAGTCCAACTGAAAAAATTCAACTCTATCGCCATCAAGTAAGCCATTTACACCATTATTTGCCCACATTAATCTTAACTAAGCTCCAGCAATTACAGCAAGAAATACAGCGCAATAGCCAAACATTACAGGCAATCAGCCCTTTAGCAACACTTGAGCGCGGTTATGCGCTAGTTTTAAATCCTCTAAGCGGGGAAATTATTCGTAGTGTAAAGCAATTAACAATTGGAGAAAGGATAGAAACTAGAGTGGGTGATGGACAACTCGTGAGTACCATAACGCATATTGACAACAGCTAACTGCACAACTTGATGTCGAGCAGTTTATGTCGTTTATGACAGTCTATACACGGTTCTTTCAATGTTGTTAAACCACTTTACAATGCCTGTTTTCATTCTGAAAAAATCCTAAAATAAAACCTTATGGTTAACACAGAACTACAACATTGATAACAAGGATATCCCGTCGTTCAATATCCTTACTCTGAGAATACACATCGTACTTGTCTTTTTAACAGGATGTTATTTATTGAACCGTTTTGTATAGCCCATCCAGCACCAATGAATTTGGACTCACCATACCAACAATCTGCTTGTTTTCAAGAACGGGTGCCCTGACCAGATTATAATTGGCAAACAGTCGGGAGCAATAGCGGATATCCATATCGGGATGCACCGATATTACTGGTTTACTCATGATCTCATAAACGTTAACCCGATCTGGCGCCCGGTCTTTAGCCAGCACATGACGAGCAATATCACCAGAAGTAACCATGCCGTATTCATCATCCTCATTGCGTTTATTAACAATCAGAACAGCTGTTTTAAGGGTTTTCATTTTTTTTAAGGCATCGGCTACCGTGGCAATACCGTCAATGGTGCCGAAGTCGGTTTTCATGACATCTTTAACGCGGATTAGCTTGTTGACCATCATATTTTATCTTCCAGTTCATGGGTTAATTCTTCAACTTGACGCATGACGCCAATGGCATCTTCAACATCAACCTGAAAGGCAATGCCGGTGCCAGGTTTATTATCAAATTGTGCGGCCTTGGCAATGGTTTCCAGAATGTGTCGACTAAGGTGTTCTTCGACCAGAAATAACAGGACATCACGTTGCGTCTCCAAGGTCAGCCCAAAAAAGGTTTTTGACTGATTCAGCCCTTCGCCCCGCGCTGAATTGATGACGGTCGCGCCTTTAGCGCCATTTTTACGCGCGGTATCAAGCACCAGGTCGGTTTTATTATCTTCAACAAAAGCAATAATTAATTTGAAATGCATGGTTTTTCTCAGGATTTTGATGAGCGAGTGCGGGTACCAAGCCAATGTGCAAGTTGCGCATAACCCAGAACCGCAATGATAGGGAATAAACTGGCAAAGGCGATTAAACCAAAACCATCCAGTAACGGGTTTCGCCCCGGCACTGCCTCGGCCAGACCCAAGCCTAAGGCAGTCACCAGCGGCACGGTAACGGTCGAGGTTGTTACCCCGCCAGAATCATAAGCCAGGCCAATAATCATTTTAGGTGCAAAAAAAGTTTGTATCAGCACGACAACATAACCCGATATTATAAAATAATAAAGCTCGATACCCGTAACAATCCTGAAAGCGCCTAAAGCGATACCGAAAGCAACGCCAATGGAAACCGCAATACGTAACCCCCAGGCATGAATAGCGCCCCCTGAAATTTGCTCGGCTTTAAGGGCGACAGCGAGTAAGGAGGGTTCTGCAAGGGTCGTTGCAAAACCAATACTGGCGGCAAAGACATAGACCCAGCTATAAGCTTGCCAGGACAGCGGTTGTTGATTAGGGTTAAAACCCAGAAATTCAGGCGAGGTCAGTTGGGTGGCCATCAATTTCCCCAGTGGGAACAAGGCCATTTCCAGACCTTCCAGAAAGAAGGCAATGCCCAATAACACATACAAAAAACCGATGAGGGTTTTTTTGGGGTGAGCCAAGGGTTTGCGAATCACCAATAACTGAAAGCCAATGATAATACCGGCGATAGGGAGAATATCCCGGCAGGTTGCCAATAGAGACAGCGCGAAATGAATTGACCAAGCGATCATAAAAGAATCCCATAAGCCATTACGAAAATCATCGGTGTCAACGATGCAAAAGCGATCAGTCCAAAACCGTCAATCATTGGATTACGACCTTTAATGGCAGTGGCGAGTCCTACACCCAGCGCAGTTACCAAGGGAACGGTAATGGTTGAGGTAGTAACGCCACCCGAATCATAAGCGATCCCGATGATCTCTGCGGGTGCAAACGGCGTTAGAATGAGCACGCCACAATAGCCGCCAATAATTAAATAATACAAAGGCCAGCCCCTGATGATTCTTAACACGCCGATTACAATGGCAAAACCAACGGACAGGGCAACCGTAATACGCAGTCCCAAAGCATAACTGTCTCTGGCCGCTTCGGTTTGCTCAATGATATTGCCTTTACTGGCGATGTTTGCCGCTTCCTTGGCAATGGCAATCAGCGCCGGTTCGGCGACGGTGGTACCAAAGCCCAAACAGAAGGCAAACGTCAGTAGCCAAAATAAACTGCCTTTTTTGGCAAAGGCATAAGCCATTGCCTCGCCCAGAGGGAAAAGACTTTGTTCCAGTCCCTGAATAAAAAGGGTAAGGCCAAGAATAACAAAAAGCGTACCGATAATTAGACGGGTAATATCAGGTATCGGTTGACCAATTATCAGAACCTGAAAAATCAAAACAACGGCAAGTATGGGCAACAAATCAAGAAAACTACTGAATAATTGCTTAATAAAACGGATCTCTAACATTGATAGGCCAATTTTTTGAAGAGGGCTTGATTGTATAGTAAATATCTTCACGATACACAATCAATATCGTAGTGTTTAAAAACACTGTCAGCACTGACTAAATTTAAGTTTTCTGATTGCGCTTGTATTAATATCAACCTATCAAAGGGATCGTTATGATGGGGAGGCAGGTTCTTCAAGGCATAAATATGCGCCGCTTCAATGGCTAGTATGTGTAAACCATTCTCCATACATTGTTGTTCAATCAGTTCATTAAGCCGGCAAATCAAGAGCGAGTTTACCCAGTTGATTTTTGATCTGCATTTCTCAAATACTGGCCATACTCATGAAAACATCGCTATCTATGTTTTCATAGAGATTCATTACCTGTAGGGGGATTTTTTCAGGGGCATTTCTTAGCCATAAAAAACATGCGTATCCAGTAACAGCTTCATGGTTGACCTGACCAAAAATCATCACCCAAGGGTGCGTCAAAATCATCGCTGATACGAATTTTATCTTTATATTCCCTCACAGTTCTTTTTGATGATTGCTGCCGTAACTGTTGCTTCCTTAAAAAAGCCACAAAATCAAAGACCTGTTTTTGTAATTCAGGCGCTAAAACTTCAAACTCATGCACTATTGCTGACTATTCATCGTAATGTCCTGTTTAGAAAGGGTTACAAACTTTTTACATCATCAATGCCGTATTGCTTGAGAATCTGAATGGCATTGGTTTTAACGACATTTTTATTATCGTTCCCACGCTCCAGCGTCACTGCCATTAAGTTAAGGATAATCGTCAATAAAGCAGATAGTTATGTTGATAAATCCCCCCTACCCACCCTGTAGTGGTCTAATAAAAACAGACACCCAGATAGGTTGATATACTTAATCAATCAAAATGGGGACATTATCATGAATAAAGAACGTCGAGTATTTGATACCACGTTTAAATTAGAAGTCGTTAAAC
>CAJAQT010000050.1 GCA_903944165.1 uncultured Methylococcaceae bacterium
CTTTTGGGATTACCCAGACTACTATCATCAAGGGCTGATTGATGGGGCTGAATGGAAGGAAAATAGATTCAGGTGGCTTTGAGTTTATTTATAGATTTTTGCGTCCATTAGGTTGTCTAATATTAGTTAGACCCTTCAATTTTGGAAAATTCTATCAACAATCTAAAAAAGCTCTTTATGGCGTTTCTAATCTCCAACGCAATGATTTTATCGGCACATAGTGAGTCGGACGAACGTGTTACCACAGAAGACCCTGTTATTAACAATGATCTTTTTTATTTACCTAATGAAGATAAGCCCTTTACGGGGAGATATGAAACATATTATCCAAATGGAAATAAAAAAGGTGTGGCACATATTAAAGATGGAAAATTTGATGGATTGATGACTTTATGGGATGAAACTGGACAAAACAAAACTGAAAAAAACATCAAAAATGGCATAGAGATGCCGGTGGTTGATGAGGGAAAGGAAAATGGGAATACTAATGCCTCTGCCTCAGCAGCTTATTCATCGGATCTTTCGGTTAAATAGAAGAAGGAGCTAACCGTATTTTTCGGACGTGCAGCAGGAAATCAAGCCAAAGTTGAAGATATAGTGAATGTAATGCCACAGAATAAAGTCCAGGAGATGGTGCAATCTGGACTCAACTTAAACGGTTTTTTGTGCGCCCAAATTGTCCATATACTTCCGCTAGAACTCTCAGGTAAGTATGAGGTTGCTTGCATTGCATATGGCGGAGGAGAAGCGCAAAAAACATACATTGTCGATGCGTTGAATGGAACAGCATTCAAACCATGATTGAAATCAATGGAGTCAGTGTCGTTGATTTAACCGCAAGGTTGTTATTTTTGATCGGTGGCGGCTTGGCTTTAGTGGGCATTACCTAGCCCAACAAGTCAGTCAGGGACGCGCCGCCCGTTGGCGGTTTTGAAGTTTTGATTTTTATCAAGGTTCATCGGCTTCGTTTGGCTTTTGTTAGCGGCGCGCCCCTTACCGTAACGTTAGGCAAAGTGGTAATTTTTCACTAGATTAACTTTGCCTTTAGAGTATTTCAAATTCAACGGGACATAATAATGGATCAAAGTTTTATATTTTGGGCAATTTTACTCGGATTAATTCCAGCTATGATAGCTAGAAAAAAGGGGCGTAGTTTCTTCGAATTCTGAATTTTTGGTACTGTATTATTCATAATCGCACTACCAGTTACTTTGCTAATGCGTCCTACAAAAAAAGCACTCTTACGAGGCGGAAAGAAGTGTCCGCATTGTGCCGAAATAATAAAAACAGAAGCGAATCTCTGTCGGTACTCTGGTCGTGATTTATAAAAATCACGGGGGCATAGTAAAGTTAAATGCCGATTCTACCCATGAGTTTACGCTTAAAAGCTACAGATTGTAATCTGTAAGCTGACAAGCTACAATTAAGCATGATTAAAAACTTTCGCCATGCTGGACTGCAATCTTTCTTTGAAACAGGCTCTAAGGCTGGTATCTGTCCAGAACATACGCCGCGACTAAAACGCATTCTTGGTATTCTTGATGCGGCTACGCAGGTCGAACAAATTAATATCCCAGGATTAAAGTTGCACAAACTTACTGGAAATCTAATTGGCTTCTGGGCGGTTACAGTAAGTGGAAACTGGCGAGTAATTTTTCGTTTCGAGAATGGTGAAGCGATGCTTCTGGATTATGTGGACTACCATTAGGAGACTATTATGTACATGTTTAACCCACCTCACCCAGGTGAAATTCTAAAAGAAGATGTACTGCCTGAAATAGGTATTACGGTTGGGGGTTTCGCTGCTCATCTGGGCATTTCCCGTCCACACCTCTCTAAGCTATTGAATGGACGAGCCAGTATTACTGCTGAAATGGATTTAAAACTGTCTGAAGCTTTCGGGCAACCTCCTGGTTTGTGGCTTAGAATGCAGGCTACTTATGACCTTTGGCAAGCGGAACAGCGACCACGGCAACATGTAGCGCTGTTGAGATCTGTTGCATAAAACCTACATCAACGCCTAACACAACGTTCCAGCGAAGCTTCGCGTTGGGCAATTACTCAAATAACTGGGGTCAGAGTAAAATTAAATGCCTAACCCAATGCTCCAGCGGAGAGCGGTTATAATGCGGTTTTATTTTTCAGCTTTCCGTGCCGCGCCCGGTTAGCTCTACGATACTGAACCCAGTGATGCAAAATTATTTAATGTTGTAAAATGCCGTTTTTGTAATTGTCTTTTCCTAGTTTCTTCCCATTTTCATACCACAAGGTTACCAAGCCTTCTTGTTTTCCGTCTTTGTAATTTCTTTCTGATTCTTTCTGTCCATTTTCATACCATCTGAACAGCCAACGGCGAAAATTAAACAAACAATCGATAATATAATGGCTAATGTTTTTTTCATCTTGTTACCTTTTCATTAAAATTAGAGATTAATTGTAATTGTTTTTGTACTGACATTAAGCAACAATTTATTGTGCTAGGAATTAGGTTTTGTTGACGTTTCATCTCAGCCATAAAAGCACCGATGCAAATGACAGCATCCCCATGTAGTTCATGGCTTTTTTCTCATAACGCGTGGAAATTCTGCGGTAGTGTTTGAGCTTTCCAAATAGGCATTCGACCGCGTGTCGTTCCTTATAATGCCAATAATCACACGCAATTGTTTCTTTTCGGTTCGATTTGGGTGGAATAACTGCTTTTATTCCCTGCTCTTTCAACCACTTCCGCAACTCGTTTGTGTCGTAGGCTTTGTCTGCCAAAACGGCTGAGGTTTTAACGTTTTCCAACAAAGGTATC
>CAJAQT010000051.1 GCA_903944165.1 uncultured Methylococcaceae bacterium
CAAGAGCGGTGGCTGGCATTTTCGGGGGCGATGTTATGTTTTGCTTACATGGGCATGGTGGCCGTCACCAAAAACCCATGGTTTTTCTTATAACACACAGCAATACGCTTGAAGCCAAGTAGGGTGGACGAAACTGTCCTGACCAAAACGCTTCAAGCTTAGTTGTAAGTATTCTCCCCCCCTCCCTTTTTTTTCTCAAAGGGGGGGATTCTATGCTTAAAATGTAATGTTTGGCAGGGGCTGAATAATTACGCTTAGTTTTATTTAATTTAAGGATGAGCAATTATGTTTATTCATACGTTACCTATTATTTTTACTTACACGCATTTATTTACTCTTTATGAAGCACTGATTTTTTGTGCGGCGATATTTTTGTTAACCTTTCTTTATACTCATGAGGTTGATCGGCATTGGCAAGATAAAGAGCTTGGTAATTGGTATCATTTTTTACATTCAGCATGGCTTGGCAAGTTGTCGTTATGGCGTGCTTTCTGGCCTTTTTTTGTATTAATTAATCTCATCCTGTTTTATATTGATTACCGCATTAGTAATGTAAGCTATACCATTGCTAGTTGGAAAACGGTGCATGGCATGGTGCTGTTCCCTATTCTTTGGTGGATTGTGTCGGTGTGGCGTTGTTCGCGTTATTGTCGATATAAAATATGGGCCGCTGCCGCACGCACCGTCACGGTTTACCTTATCCTTGAATTATGCTTACGTTTTTTTATTGCTACACAATATCCACACACACTCTTTGATTGCCGTTTGTTAGTGATGGAATATGGCGATTGCTTGTAAGCAGTCGCTACCACAGGGCTTAAAAAAGATCCCGCCCAATAATCCCTATTATTTTTTGCTATGAGAAACCTATTATGCGCAGTTGTTTATGTCGTTTAGCGGTGCTGTCTGTATGCACTTTATTGCCGTTAATGAGTCTGGCAGTTGAGGGTGTTTATAAAGATAATTTAGAAGCTTTGCCAGAAGTGCCCGAGCCACCTAGTGCGCTGCACGACGGTGAAACTATCGAACCTGATATTACAATTTATCGTAAAGAAAAAAAGACCGTTCAAGAGTTTCGTCGTAATGGTCAGCTTTATATGATTAAAATCATTCCAGAAATTGGCGCACCGTATTATTTTCTTGATACCAATAACGATGGTCAACTCGATGTGCGTAGCGGTGATTTAGATAAAGGCAGTCGCGTTAATTTATGGAAATTATTAGAGTGGAAATAAGTTATTGAGACTGTGAAAGTATTAATCTGGGAGGGGCGCTTTAAGCGAAGCTTCTCCCACTTTTGTTAAAAAATTTTTGCACATTTACTTACACCCTACGTCGCTAGGTTTCTTTATGCGAGATACGCGGTTATCAACCCCTACTTACTTACCGTTTTTATTGCTTGTCTATGCTAAGAATTATTGAACTCAAACTTCCGTTAAATCATTCTGATGATGATTTAAACACCGCAATTTTACAGCGCTTAGCCATTCCTGCTGAGGCCTGTACGCGTTACAGTATCTTTCGTCGCAGTGTTGATGCACGCACTCGACAACACATTTTTTTTATCTATACCTTAGATGTTGAGACACCATTAGAAGCCGCTATTCTTGCTCGTAACCCTCAAGACCCACAGCTGGTATTAACACCAGACACGACGTATCGACAGGTAACGCGGGCAGCAACGCAGGCACTTCGTCCGGTGGTTATTGGTTTAGGACCCTGTGGCTTATTTGCGGGCTTGATTTTGGCGCAAATGGGCTTTAAGCCAATCTTATTAGAACGTGGCAAAGCCGTTCGTGAACGGACCAAAGACACTTTTGGCTTGTGGCGACAAGGCATATTAAATCCTGAATCCAATGTGCAGTTTGGCGAAGGCGGAGCGGGCACTTTTTCTGATGGCAAACTTTATACACAAATTAAAGACCCCCATCATTACGGTCGAAAAGTGCTCACTGAATTTGTTAAGGCTGGTGCGCCTGAAGAAATCTTATGGGTCAATAAGCCGCATATCGGTACCTTTAAGTTAGTCTCGATGGTTGAGCGAATGCGTGCAAGCATCATTGCATTAGGGGGGGAAATACGCTTTCAAAGTCGTGTCGATGATTTTTTAATTGAAAACCAACGCCTCTGTGGAGTGCAACTTTCTAATGGTGAGATTATTAATAGTCATCATGTCGTGTTAGCCATTGGCCATAGTGCCCGCGATACTTTTCAGGTGCTATATGACCGGGGCGTGTATGTCGAAGCAAAAGCCTTTTCCATTGGCTTTAGAATAGAACATCCGCAGTCATTAATTGATGCTCAACGCTATGGTGCTTATGCGGGTCACGCTAAATTGGGTGCTGCTGAGTATAAACTGGTGCATCATTGTCACAATCAGCGTTCAGTGTATAGTTTTTGTATGTGCCCAGGTGGTACCGTGGTGGCAGCAGCCTCGGAAGCCAATGGCGTGGTAACTAATGGCATGAGCCAATATTCACGCAACGAGCGTAATGCAAATAGTGGCATTGTGGTGGGCATTACCCCTGAGCGTGATTACCCTGATCATCCCCTTGCTGGCATTGCTCTACAGCGCCAATTAGAAGCCCATGCTTTTGTGTTAGGTGGCAGCTCTTATCAAGCACCTGCGCAATTAGTAGGTGATTTTTTAACTGCACAGACTTCAACTGCGCTGGGTAAGGTATCACCCTCATATACACCTGGCGTAAACTTAACTGATTTAAGCACAGCGTTACCCGCGTATGCCATCACTGCATTGCGAGAGGCCTTGCCTATGTTTGACAAAAAAATAAAAGGTTTTGCCATGCCTGATGCGTTATTGACTGGCGTAGAGACACGCACCTCATCACCCATACGTATCAAACGTAACGCCTTGTATCAAAGCATTAATATCCAAGGATTGTATCCTGCTGGCGAAGGCGCTGGGTACGCAGGCGGCATTTTATCAGCGGCTGTTGATGGTATTAAAGTTGCTGAGGCCGTCGCCTTAGCCTTAAATGAATAAAGACAGCACATCCCTTTTATCTTCTTCCTTAACACGCTAAGCGTACTAACTTAATTGATGAGTTTCTATGAGCAAACTAATACTTAATTCACCCACAGTCGTTAAAAATGAAGCCGAATGGCAAGCTGAACTCACTCCCGAGCAGTTCTCAATTTGTCGTTTAAAAAGCACCGAGCGCCCGTTTACAGGTCAATACACCGACTGTAAAAGCGCAGGCGATTATCATTGCGTATGTTGTGATACCGCGTTATTTAGCTCAACCACAAAATACGATTCTGGCTCTGGCTGGCCAAGTTTTTGGGCACCTATC
The DNA here is from genome assembly GCA_903944165.1 of uncultured Methylococcaceae bacterium. GTDB lineage: Bacteria > Pseudomonadota > Gammaproteobacteria > Methylococcales > Methylomonadaceae > Methylovulum. The sequence continues at coordinate 3,315 of CAJAQT010000051.1, forward strand.
AATAAAACCAATGTGACTGAGATTGCTGATGTTAGTCATGGGATGCGTCGCGTTGAGGTCACCTGTGCTGCGTGTGCGGCACATTTAGGGCATGTCTTTACCGATGGCCCAATGCCAACGGGACTGCGTTACTGCATTAATTCTGCGGCACTGCATTTTTACGAAGAAGCCTTATGAGTAGCCATGCTCAAGTTCAACAATTGCTGGATTTTATTGATGCCAGCCCAAGTCCTTGGCATGCCGTTGCGTCACTTGAGCAGCAGTTACTTTCGCAGCATTTTCAGCGTCTTGATGAAACCGATTGCTGGACACTACAGCCAACTCAACGCTATTACGTCATTCGTGATGATTCGTCCATTATTGCTTGGATTATGGCGTCGACACCGCTTGCTGAACATGGCTTTAAAATAGTGGGGGCGCATACTGATTCACCTGGCTTGCGCGTTAAACCGCAGGCAATTAATCATCTTGAGGGATTTTTACGCGTTAATGTTGAGGTTTATGGTGGACCCATTTTAGCGACCTTTGCTGATCGAGATTTAAGTCTTGCCGGACGCCTTACTTATAAAAATGAGCAGGGGGACTTAGCAAATACTTTGGTTCGTTTTGATGCCCCCTTACTAAGACTGCCTAATTTAGCCATTCACATGAATCGAGGCGTGAATGAGGACGGTTTGAAATTACAAAAACACGCGGAGCTGCCCTTGATATTAAGCACCTTAGCTGAAGAGCAGCTCCCTGCTGATTATTTTACCTCGCTGTTACGCGAGCACGCTAAGCTTGATACTACAAAAATTTTAGCCTGGGATTTGGCTATTTACGACACCCAAAAAGGCACATTTTGGGGCGCTAACGATGAATTTTATGCAAATAGTCAGCTAGATAATTTAGCCTCTTGTCATGCCGCGATGACTGCCTTATTAACAAATGAGAGTGCAACATCGCCCGCCACACAGCTGTGTGCCTTTTTTGATCATGAAGAAGTTGGCAGTGAAAGTCATAAAGGTGCTGCAGGCAGTTTTTTACCCGATATTTTGCAACGTATCGCTTTCGCCACGCAGACCAATGCAGAGGATTTTGCCCGCGCCATGGCTCACAGTTTTTTAATAAGTGCAGACATGGCTCATGCCTATCAGCCTAGTTTTCCACTCGCGTATGATGCTGATCACAAAGCCATTGTAAACCAAGGCCCGGTAATAAAAGTAAATGCTAATCAACGCTACAGCACTGAAAGCCCTACTGAGGCATTATTTATTAATTGGTGTCAAGAAGCTGGCGTGCCTTATCAGAAATATTCACATCGCTGCGATTTACCCTGCGGCAGCACCATAGGGCCCATTACTTCGGCCAAACTTGGCGTACGCTCGTTGGATATTGGTAATCCTATGTGGGCCATGCACAGCCTACGTGAAAGTGCCGGCGTGTTTGATCATCAGTATTTAATTCGTGTGTTACAGCATTTTTTTAAAGCAACGTAACGGCTAGCAATGGTAATCCCTACAAAACAGTGCATAGGTCGCAATAGCGTGACATAAAAGACATTCGCTGCGCTATGTATGAAAGGCAGTGACGCCTAAGGGCCATTAACCCTTACCGCGCGAAAAAAGGCCTTATCGCTGGATTTAATTGTTAACGATGTTGTCCACGTGTTGCCCGAAGCGCTTAGCGTTTTCCAAGGCAAAATACCTGCGTTTGCAGAAGTCTTATTAAAAAACTCGCTCGGTACATCATTTTGATTATGGTAATAATATAAATTATAGTGCTCGCCTGCGTGTAAATTAGAGACCGTAATTGTTAGCGTAATAGGCATAGCCTTTGGTCTACTTGCTGTATTGTGAACAATTGCTGGGCGTTCGTAATTAACATTTGTGGTCAATCGTACGGGAAGTGTTTCGTGGTATTTATCCAGCACGCCGGTAATCGCAAGCCCATATTTTGTCGTCGGGTAGGTTGGCAGTGAATACGTATTGTCGTCTTGTGCATTGGCAACCTGTCGATTAGCTAAATAAGCTTTTATTTCAAACGCATAGTAGGGCGACTGTGCACTATTATCACTAAATTGTATAACATCAGTCGGATGATAAGCTGTGTTTAAAGGGAAATCTGAGCCAACCCCAAAAACAGGCACAATGTGATCATACTCCGCATCGCCTGCGTTAGTAAAAACGCCCATAATGACAGGGTATCCTTTGACAACCTGATCTTTTAGCCACGCATAAAATACCTCTGGACGTTTGCTGGCCACCGCCTTCGCCGCTAAGCGTAATCGCTGTGCCGCGCTAACTGCATTTACACCAAGCAACAGTTGTGCATGTTGTTTATATTGTTTTATTGCGGGCGAGGCAATCGCACGGACATCATATTGCGATAAATATTGACCATAATATAAGCCCGCACTAATCATTGAAACCTCCCCACAATACCCATAATTACCATCCCATTGAATACGCGTAGGGATGTCGTTAAGCACCCAGTGCAGACGTGTCATCGGTAATGGCTGCGCTACAACTGCCAGAGTGCGCCGCGCCGCTGCATACTCTGAACTTGCTGGCGCCGTCATGGATAATATCATGCAAAAAATAGCCCAACCGATTCGCCACGCAAAACTGTTTTTTATCATCGTGCTGTCCCGACGTATCATTGTTTTTCTTAGCAAATACCCAATAAGCTGTGCTATGCGCGGCTAAGCCAGACGGACACGAGGGTCAACTAAAGTATAAGAAATATCTGTTAATAACAAACCAATAATGTAGAGGCCTGAGCCCAAAAATACCATGGCACGGACAATCGCAAAATCTTGGCTGTTAATCGCATCAATGGTGTAACTGCCTAATCCAGGAATACTAAAAAATGATTCCATCATTAAACTGCCCATAAATAACAACGGTAAAATCACTACAACGCCTGTTAAAATAGGGATCATGGCATTAGGCAAAACATGCTTGAATAATGTTTCTATTTCACTAAGACCTTTGGCGCGTGCGGTGCGCACGTAGTCTTTATCAATTTCCTCCAAAAACAAGGTGCGATACCAACGCACTCCCGAGCCCACGCCTGAAAACACACCAATAATAATGGGTAAAATTAAAAAACGTAGCCCATGTAAACCATCGTCATAACCCGAAATAGGCACTAAGCGTAGCACCTTAGCCACCACAAATTGTCCGCCAATAATATAAAAGAGTGAGGATATTGACAGCAACATCACGGTTAATAAGGTGCCTAATTGTGCCAGAGATGAATGTCTAAACATGACTAAAAATAACGCTAAACAAACATTGACCAATAACCCGATAACAAGCGTAGGAAACGCTAAGGCTAAACTTGGCCAAGCACGCTCTTTAATATCTGCATTGATATTTCTACCGCCATCAGAAATACCAAATTGGAAAAAAAAGAGCCCTACTGATTTTTGGAAAAAAATGGTATGAGTGATTTTTTCTTGCGCCGCAGCCGTAGAATTCCAAAGCAAAGGCAAATCATAACCATGCTGCTGCTTCCAATTATTAATCGCCGCTTCCGTGACATGTTTTTGACCCAGCTGCATACGCGCCATATCATCTGGACTATTCACCACAAAAAATAACACGAAGGTTAGAATATTTACGCCAATTAATAACGGTATGGCATATAAACAGCGGCGAATAATATAGTTGAGCATGAGTACCTATTAATTATACAAGGGCGCATTAGCGATGCGGTGCAATACAGTTATCACCTATTGCAATCCTATGGATTGTGTTTTATGGGGTTGCAGACAAAGCCTGTCGCCCTAAATAGCGTATCAGAATTTAAATTTAGCAATAATGTCCGCGAGTTGCTGTGTTTGTTCTTCAAGTGATTCAGTGGCTGCAGCAGCTTGTTCAACTAAGGCGGCATTTTGTTGCGTAACATCATCCATTTGCTCTATAGCGTGTTTAACTTGGCGTATACCCGAGGCCTGCTCAGCCGAAGTGAGCGTGATTTCTGTCACAAAACTCGAGACCCGATGAATCGCCTGCACAATTTCGCTCATGGTTTTTCCTGCCTTAGCCACTAAACGCGTTTCATCATTCACGTGCTCAACTGAGTTATCAATCAATTGCTTGATCTCGCCTGCAGCAGAACTTGCACGTTGCGCTAAATTACGCACTTCAATCGCAACCACTGCAAAGCCCTGCCCCTGCTGCCCTGCACGCGCCGCTTCAACAGCTGCATTAAGCGCCAAAATATTCGTCTGAAAGGCAATATTATCGATAACAGAAATAATATCGACAATTTTATTAGTCGCCACATTAATATTATTCATATTAATGACTACCTGATTAACAACCTCAATGCCTTCGTTTGCAATGGTGGTCGCACCTAAACCAAGCTGCTTAGCATCTTGTGCCTTTTCACGATTGGCTTCAACTGCGGTGGTTAACTGTTCCATACTTGCAGCCGTTTGCTCAAGACTTGCAGCTTGTTCTTCGGTGCGATTGGATAAATCATTATTACCTGCGGCAATTTCTTGTGCTGCGGTAGCAATGGTGGTTGAGGCAAATTTAATTTCACCAATGAGGCCTTTAAGATTAGTTACCGTCCGATTAATACGCTCTTTAGCTTCACCAAATATACCTGGATAATGTTGCTGAATGGTTTGGCTTAAATCACCTTCGGCTAAAGCATTCGCAACCCGTAAAATGTCAGTAAAAGCAACGTGATTAGTGTTAATTAAGGTATTTAAGTCCGTTAAAATTTCTTTGAAAAGATATTCGTAGTGATCGGCATCGCTACGTTTAGAAAAATCACCTTGTGCGCCCGCCGCTGCAAGTGTTTTTATTTCGTGGTTAATTGCTAAAAAATTTTCTTTAACGCGGTTCATCGTTTTCGTAATGATTAAAGTTTCGCCAGGCAACACCTCCATATTGGTAGAAAAATCACCTTTCGCATATTCCGTCATGAGATCAATTACCCGATCGTTTAGGCTAATTCTTGATTGGATAAGCTGGTTAACATCCATTGCCATCGTCGCAAAAACACCCGTATATTTATGGTGATTTAAATTGACTGAAATCATGCCCAGATTATGTTGTTTAGCCATGTACTCTAAGTCTTCCACAAATTCTTTAAGCGCGTCTTGTGTCAACTGCATTGAGTGAAAGACTTCGCCAAGCTCATCTTTTTGATGATGGCTATTAATAACTGAGCTCAGGTCTCCTTTAGCAAGCGCACGGGCAATATCTTGAGCAGAATTCAGCGACGTTAAAATGCCACGGTTAATTTTTAAAGTAAGCCACAAGGTAAGCAAAATAGTGCCCACGAAAATGCCCAGTAAACTTAGTTGATACCAACGCTGCGTGGTATTGGTTGTGGCTTCAATGGTCGTATTGATCGTGCTTGCTAAGTTGACCACTTGATCAATGGCATGACGATGTGCTTCATAAGCGTGACGCATGACGGTTAAGCTGTGTTTAACCGCAGCAGCATCACCTTTTTCAATACTAGGAAATAAATGTTGCGTAGCTTCCTGATAAAACAGACGAGCTGGGTGATATGCGGTCTCCAGCAATGCGCTGCGTAAGCTAGGCTCAAGTGTTTGTGTTAGCCAGTAATCATGACGCTTTTCATAATCATGATTAAGCTGGATAAATTTTGCATTTAACGATGCAATTTCTGCCTTATCGGTGCTTTGTGTTAATTGAATGGCAACTAAATACGATTCAATGATGTATTCAGGTGGCGGGAGAACATCAGCAATAAGATCTTTACCTTGAACGATTTCTTGATAAATAGGCCCGTTAATATTCAAGGTGGTCATCAGGGTAAACGCGGCCATGCCAAACATCGTAAAACCTACGATCATGGTACTGAGAATCACAGTAAATCGTGCCTTAATGCTCATGTGATGGAATAGATGCTGTTTATTTGCCATGGGAAGCGGTGTCCAGTTAAATGTAAATAAAATGAGGCTTATAAATGTATCTGAAATATAACGTAGTGACAAAGTTTGTATGTTTTCAACCCTGCGATGTATTGATAAAAATATCGCGTAAAGCTTAGCTTGTGTCGTAATCGCAAAAATGGCAAGTGCTTCATATTTGTAGGCGTCAATAATACCAAATTAAGTTAATTATTGCCCTGTTACTGAGGCTTATTCACTAAGACACGCTAATGGGCAAAGAGGCGACGTAACGACGTATTGGTTAAGTTGGCAAATGATTTGCTTGCTAACTTAACAATAAGAAACTGTCTGCTGAACACGCACAATAATGCTGTAAATGCACTTAATCTTATGGACAAAAGAACAACATAACGCGGTTATTGTTTGCTTTACGACACAAAATATTACTTCACATCGCATACGATTAACGCTTATTAAAACACCGTAACGCAGGTAATGCGTTGACGTGAAAAAATAACGCCATGCATATATACACATCAATAATATTAACGCAAATTAGGAGATAAAAATGGACGGATTACCCCGTGAACTTGCTTTACGTATTGCCTTAGCTGCGCGTATTTTACCTGGCATTTCGGTACCGAGATTATTGGAAATATTACATGAGCGCTTGGGTTCACCTTTAGATGATGAAAAATTAAAAGCCATTACTGTCACTAACTTAAAAACAGGCTTGGGTAGCCTTGATGGCGAGGAAGATGGTGAGGATATCGGTATTGGCTTGGCTAATATCAAGCTAGCGGTGCGTTACTTGTGGGGGGATGAAGCGGAAGATGAAGACTTACCGGAAATAATGCCCTATAAAGCAGGCGACATGCCCGAATCAATTCGTATTGCCATAGGTTCCAACAGTGGCGCATTAATTAACGGACACTTTGGCTCGTGCATACGTTTTTTGGTTTATCAGTTATCTCGACATGCGTGCACGCTAATTGATATACGTTCCACACTTGAAGCAGACAGTAGCGATGATAGAAATTTATTTCGTGCTAATTTAATCAATGATTGCCATGTTGTCTTCGTGCAATCAATTGGAGGGCCGGCCGCAGCAAAAGTGATACGTGCGGACATCTATCCCATAAAAGTGCCCGACGTCACCGAGGCAGTGGAGCAACTAAAAGAATTTCAACGCGTGTTTGACGCGCCACCACCGTGGTTTGCAAAAGCGCTGGGTTATTCAGCGGAAGCAAGTGCACGATTTAGTCACATGGCGTAGGTTGTTAATATCGTTTAAGTCATCCACGTGTTGGCTTTTATAAGGTTTTGTCTGGATTAGCTGGTAAGGAGCGTAGCAGGAATGCGGCACAATTAAAGCGGTTAACGTCTTATCAAAAATACCGTTTCGATGGTCTAAACGCCCAACAACAGTAGCAGACTCTTTAGACGAAGCCTGCCCTACGATAACTTATGGTTTTACTGGCGAAGGTGCTAATACCACGCGTGAGCCATTGGTTTCTGCCGCACTGACAATGCCTGCGGCTTCCATTTCTTCAATCATGGTGGCGGCGCGGTTATAGCCAACTTTAAAGCGTCGTTGCACACTGGATATCGAGGCTTTTCTTGATTCAGTAACAAACTGAACGGCTTGGTCATACAGCGCATCGCTTTCGCCTGTTGTTGGTGCAGAACCGCCATTGACAAAACTTTCTAAGCCTTCAACCGCCTCTTGCGTGACTAAATCTAAGTAGTCGGGGGGGGCTGTTTGTTTCAAAAACTCCACCACGCGGTGCACTTCATGATCATCAACAAATGCGCCATGAGCACGAATGGGTATGCTGGTGCCTGAAGGTAAAAATAACATATCACCATTGCCTAATAAGGCCTCAGCGCCACCTTGGTCTAAAATTGTCCGTGAATCTATGCGTGACGATACTTGAAAAGAAATACGCGTGGGAATATTCGCTTTTATCAAGCCTGTTAATACATCTACTGAGGGGCGTTGCGTAGCCAAAATAAGATGAATGCCTGCCGCGCGGGCTTTTTGTGCTAAGCGGGCAATTAACTCTTCAACCTTTTTCCCCACGACCATCATCATGTCCGCTAATTCATCAATAACGATGACGATGCTGGGCAGTGTGGTTAATACTGGATAACTTTCACCCTCAGCTAAAGGCATAACTTGTTGCCATAAGGGGTCACGAATTTCTTCGTTACGACTGGTCGCGTCGGTGATTAATTGATTAAAACCTGCGATATTACGAACACCTAATTTAGACATTAATTTATAGCGCCGTTCCATTTCTGCAACCGCCCAACGTAAGGCATTGCTGGCTTCTTTCATATCGGTTACCACGGGCGTAAGCAAATGAGGAATGCCTTCATAGACCGATAATTCCAACATTTTTGGATCAATCATAATCATCCGTACTTGCTGCGGCGTGGCTTTAAAGAGCAAGCTTAAAATCATGGTATTAATGGCTACCGATTTTCCTGAACCCGTTGTCCCAGCGACTAATACATGAGGCATTTTACCCAAATCAGCCACGATGGAGGTTCCTGCAATATCTTTACCCATGGCTAAGGTGAGTAAAGATTTTGAGTTCGTGAAAATAGGCGAAACGATTAACTCACGTAAATTAACCATTTCTCGTTCACGATTGGGGATTTCTAAACCTACGACCGATTTACCAGGAATAATTTCAACAATACGCACGCTGGTGACTAATAATGCTCTGGCCAAGTCTTTTGCTAAGGTGCTAATACGACTTACTTTTACACCTGCAGCGGGCAGTAATTCAAACCGCGTAATGACTGGGCCAGGATGAAAACCTACCACGGTTACCGTGACATTAAAATCAGCCAGAATACCTTCAACTTGTCTGGACATGTTTTCTAAATCAGCGTCAGAATAACTAACAGCATGAGATTCGCGCTTGTCTAATAATTCTAAGCTAGGCAGTACACCTTTTTTGGGGTCATAAGAGACTGATTTCTTTTTGTTTGGGCTAGTTGTTTTTGCTGCGTGTGGTGGCGTATTTTCTGGTGTTTTTTCAGGGGTGGTGACGCTGGTTTTTTTCTTTATTTTGGCACTCACTTTTTTAACAGATTGCGACTCTGAAGAAAACTCTGGTTGCCCATAGCGACCTAATTGTTGCCACAAGCGATGACAAATTAACGCGGTATATTTGCCGATAATATCAATTAAAGCAACCCATGATAATTCTGTCGCTAAGGTAATGCCTGCCAATAACAGCACAATCAAAAATAAGGTTGCGCCTGAGTTACCCATTAAATTTAAGATTGTTTCGCCTGTCTCTTCACCTAAAATGCCGCCAGTATTGCGCGGCAATTGGAACCCCACGCGTAAGATGTGTAAATGCAGCAAGGCGGCACTTGATGCCGTGAGCGCTAATAAACCTAACCAACAAATAATGATTTTTTCCCGTTTGTGCTTTATTTGACCGTACAGTAAGTAACTTTGCCATACTAAAATAATGGGAAATAAATAGGCAGTTAAGCCAAATAGGCTGAGCCCTAAATCAGCAATCCACGCCCCCATAAGACCGCAAGCATTACTTATCGTGCGCGTTGTGCCGCTATGCGTCCACCCCGCGTCTTCTAAGTTAAACGTCACTAACGAAATTAATAAAAATAACGCGCTAGCCAATAAGCTTAACGCGGCGACTTCTCGTAAACCTCGAAACATGTTTTCTTCCATTACAGCAAGCATAAAAAAATAATAATAAAAGGTAATTATACGGTTATAACTGTTTTAACGCAGACTTGCCATTACAAAACCGCAATTCTTCTTATAGTCTTCGCACGTCATAACCCATATTCTCACTATTTAGAAGCTGTTTAGTGACATACTTACCTTGCTGCTTTTGCGTAGATCTTACAGCGTAGGCACTTTGTTTATGCGATGCTATATTGTAAGCTAAAGCCTGCTACTTACTGACACCACACTGTCTTTTTTTATACCACTTTATGGAGATTGTTTTAATGACTACCCCAAAACATTGTCGATTATTAATTTTAGGTTCTGGACCGGCTGGTTATACAGCGGCTATTTATGCGGCACGAGCAAATTTAAAACCAGTTATTATCACGGGCATGCAGCAGGGTGGCCAGTTAACCACCACAACCGAGGTGGATAATTGGCCAGGTGATGTTGAAGGTTTGCAAGGGCCAGATTTAATGGAACGAATGCTTAAACACGCAGAACGTTTTGAAACTGAAATTATTTTTGATCATATTCACACTGCGGACTTAAGTCAGCGGCCTTTTACATTAACAGGTGATTCTGATACGTATAGCTGTGATGCATTAATTATCGCCACTGGCGCGTCGGCACGTTATTTAGGGCTTGATTCGGAAGAAGCTTTTAAAGGCAAAGGTGTTTCGGCTTGCGCTACGTGTGATGGTTTCTTTTATCGAAATAAACCTGTTGCGGTTATTGGTGGGGGCAATACTGCCGTTGAAGAAGCGCTCTATCTTGCCAATATTGCTTCTCATGTTACGGTTATTCATCGTCGAGATAAATTTCGCTCGGAAAAAATTCTTGCTGATAAGTTAGTAGAGAAGGCTAAACATGGCAACGTAAGCATCGAATGGCATCATCATCTTGAAGAGGTTTTAGGTGATGAGATGGGCGTTACAGGCATTCGCGTACAACATACTGAAACAGGGGTCAGTCAAGATATTTCAGTGCATGGGGTGTTTATTGCTATTGGACACACGCCTAACACCAGTATTTTTACCGATCAACTGGAGATGGAGCATGGCTATATTAAAGTCCATAGTGGTATTCATGGTAATGCCACCGCGACCAGTGTGGCCGGCGTTTTTGCTGCGGGTGACGTGATGGATTCTGTGTATAAACAAGCCATTACTTCGTCTGGAGCAGGCTGTATGGCGGCCTTAGATGCAGAAAAATATTTAGACGAATTATCCAATAATTAAGCTAGCCGTCGTACTTATAATGATTGATCACCTGATTTTGCTTGTAGGCCATAAGGGTGCGTTATCTTATTTAATTATCGCCCCCACCTTGGCAACATGGGGGCTGAGCACGAGCTATTTCTTCCGCCATTACCTGTTATCTGAGGTGACCAATGATACCCATTAGAGATACTGCTCCTTGCGAATCAACGCCTATTGTCACGTGGTCAATCATGGCACTCTGCACGCTTATCTTTATCAGCATGTACTTCATGCCAATGAGTGATAGTACCCGCTTGATGACGCTTTATGGCATGGTTCCAATCCGCTATACGCACGGCTGGCTTGGTATTCAAGGCTTACCCTTTGATGGCTATTTGTCTTTCGTCACTAATTTATTTTTACACGCCACATGGTGGCATTTGTTAATGAACATCTGGTTTATGTGGATTTTTGGCGACAATGTTGAAGATCGCATGGGGCACTGGCGCTTTCTCATATTTTATTTATTGTGCGGCGTGCTTGCTACATATCTGCAATGGGTGTTTGATCCTACCTTAACGATTCCTGTTATTGGTGCTTCAGGCGCCATTGCCGGTGTGTTAGCCGCCTACTTTTTTCTTTATCCACTTGAACGTGTCGTTATTTGGGTGCCTATTTTATTTCTCCCCATTGTAATTCATGTGCCGGCTATTGCCTTTTTAGGTGTATGGATTATTTTACAATTGCATAATGCCACCACGGCATTGGTCTTTAAAAACACGCCCATTGATGTTGCGTGGTGGGCACATTTAGGTGGTTTTTTAGCGGGATGGGTGCTATATCGATTTTTCCTTATTAAGAAAACTACACAAGAAAAATAAAGTCATTTAGCTGCTTTAAGGTATAATTCGCGGCTAAAAAAAGTAGGCTCAATTACAGCTTACAACTCAATTTAATTAAGTTATCAGGAACGTAACCTCATGAAAAAAATCAACATTGCGTTAGTAAGGCTGCTTCAATTTGTCGTATTTGTACTGTTCACCTTTATGGTTATTGCATATTTTGGAGCAATGGTTTTATTGCCTTTAGATATTATCGCCTTACTGATTAAATTACTCACCACATTTGGTTTACACGGTTTTATTGCCGCATTAATTGCCATTCCTATGGTGGGTTATTTATGCCTATTGGTTTATAAAACTCCTGGCCTGTGTCAAATGGTCGTGGATACTGGCGTCGAAATGGTTACAACAGGTAAAACTAGAGTCGAAAGCTTTAATGATATTGTGAAAACGGTTGACGCTGCATAACGGCGTCACCAAGCAACACATTGTGTGCAACGGGGTATTTGGTAAGAAGTTTGGCACTAAGTTACGTTACCAATACCTTGGGATATAGCTAAGTGTCTAAGCTTTATCCATTCTTATCCGCATAAATCTTGATTCCCCCAATTCATCAAAGCAATGATGAGTTGGGGGATGTAAGCTTTACTTTCTTGATCCCGCAGCAGGATCTGGTGTGTCTAACATACGATTAATTAAATTGGTTTGCTGAGACACCCGGTCTTCTTGAGATAAATCAATCATACCTTTAAGCTCTGCAAAGCGTTTTTCTGCTTCCTGCAACTGCTCGGTCGCCTTAATTACATCCCCGTGTTGAAGCGCTTGTCGAGCCTGTTTCAAATACCCATTGGCTCGATTACGATTTCTATCAAGTTTGTCATTGGCATTAATTTCTTTGCTAAGTTTTAATGCTTCCTTGATATCATCAACAATAACATCATTATTTGCTGTTTTACTTTGGTCTTTAATTGTAGCTAAGGCTTTTGAAATTTGTCCTAAGGTTGCATCGATCCCTTCCATGGGGGTCATTTTATTGTACATACATGCCATCCCTAAACAGAGATCAGCTGAACTTGTAAATGAACTTAAAGACAGGGTCAGTGCTGCTGCCACGATGGTGATATTGATAATTTTCATAGTGTGTCCACTTTGTTATTGTTGTTATTAGTGTGTCGATAACCATTAAATACCAAGTGTATTTATAGGTTTTTTTTGACGGCATGGACTGTAGCATAATTTTTTACTTTAAGCCGCTACATTGTTACGAAAAAGTTATAAAAAGCACCGCAATTTGAGCAGAATAAACTTAACTATGATGCTTGAGCTTTTCACTTAAACTGCTAAAAAAACTCAATTTACTCTGCCAGGTTTGATCAACGCTGGGCGTATGTAAAAGAAAAGTGACAGTGACTTTTAAGCCACCTAATGAAGACACGCCTAAACATAATTCTGCATTATGAATTGCCGCAATACGCTGCACAATAGATAAGCCTAAGCCAGTGCCTGGGGCTGCTTTTGCGGTTTTTATGCAGCGATGAAAACGCTGTAAAGATTTTTCATATTGATCTGGCTCAATGCCAGGCCCTGAATCCTCTACGCTAAACACTAACTGCTGCGTCTTACCTTCTAAGCTAATTAAAATTGTGCCATTGTTAGGTGTGTATTTAATTGCATTATCAAGCACATTTCTAATTAAAATCGCAAGCAAGGGCAGATTAACAATGACATGAATGGGATTGTCTTCATGAAATTCCATTTGAATACGTTTTTTATGTGCTTCGGGTTCTAAATTCGCAATAATTTGAATAATTTCTTGTCCAAGTGCGGCGGGCTCACGATTTAAAAACTCGGTACTGGACTCAATACGAGAAAACGTAAGCAATTGTTGAACAAGATAAGTCATTCGATTAACGGCTTGCTCAATACGCTTGAGTGCTTGCTTTCTAACGCCATCATCATGTGTGCGCATGGCTACTTGTGCTTGCGTTAATAAGCCCGCTAAGGGCGTGCGTAATTCGTGGGCAGCATCTGAGGTAAAGCTGCGTTCATGCTCAAAGGCTTCTTCTAATTGCACAAATAAGTTATTAATCTCATTAACAACAGGGATGATTTCATTGGGCAGTTGCCGTGTCGAAATAGGCTTTAAATAACTGGCCTCACGTTTGGCTAAGGATTTTTCTAAGCGATCAAGTGGTTTTAAGGTATGCCCAACAATAAACCAAATCACCACGCCTAAAATAGGTAAGCCAATGAGAAATTGGGTGACTAATTGCGCAGAAATTTCATCGGTAAGTTCCGCTCTTATTTCTTCTTTTTGAGCAACATGAATAACATATTCACCATTTGAGTTGGCAATACTGAAAACATGCCAGAGATGATTATCGATATTGGCGGTACTAAAGCCGGTTTCTGCACTGGAAAAGGCAAAACGGGGGGCACTTTCAGAATGCAATAATAAGCCTTCTTTTTTTGACCAAAATTGAAACGCAATTTTGCCCTCGTATTGTCGACTTAAGGCATTGGCCTGCAAGACATCATCAAACAGATACCATAACTGTGTGTCGATATTTGGTTCATCAAAATCATGCAGTGAATATAACAAGGGATCTTTACCCGTGGCTAACAAGCCACTTTCATCTGGCCACAGCTGAAAGCCTTTTTTACGTTTGAATTTATGCTTTAACGCATAAGTATGAAGATTATTATCCAGATGCGGCTGGCTCCAATACGCAGATAACGAGCCTTCGTGTAATAAATTTTCTACAAAGGCATTTAACACTTTGCCAGATTGAGACAACTCCGCATCAAATAAACTGGCCACCTCATCGCGGGTGTGTTGATAACTAATATACGCAGCAATACCCCATATCAGCATGGAGGCAGAGAGTAAACTGACCAATAACAATTGCCGTAATGAGTAATTCATTACTCGTCTTCATTATCAATAATGTAGCCAACGCCGCGCACTGTTCTAATTAAACCAGTATCAAGTTTTTTTCGTAAATGATGAATATGAACTTCTACCGTATTACTTTCCACATCTGAATGCCATGAGTACAGGCTTTCTTCGAGCCGTGCTCTGGAAATAACACGACCGATATTGTTCATTAAGAAATTGAGGATTTCGAATTCTTTTTGTGATAACTCAACTTTTTCACCTTTGCAGGTTACTTGATGGGCGGCGGGATCAAGGCTAATGTCTTTGTAATCGATAGTGGGCACGCTGCGACCATCTTTACGGCGCGATAATGCTCGTAAGCGCGCACAGACCTCGTCAAGCTCAAAAGGTTTAATAACAAAATCATCAGCGCCGCTGTCTAAGCCCAACACCCGATCAGGTAAGGTATCTTTGGCAGTTAACACCATGACGGGCGTTTCATCTTTACGCGCTCTTAAGGTTTTTAATACCGTCATGCCATCCATGTCGGGCAAATTTAAGTCCAGTACGATTAATTCATAACTATTAAGCTTTAAGGCTTCATCGGCAAGTTTGCCGCTGGTCAGCCAATCAACAGCATAACCTTCCATGGTTAAGCCTGCGACTAAGCCATCGCCCAATATTTCATCATCTTCTACAAGTAATAAGCGCATGGTATTTAAGGTGAGGTAGATTAATAGCGTTTATCAATAAAAATTTGTTTTAAGCGCTCAAACGCGGCCGGCAAGGTTTTATCCATAATGGTTTCATTGCCAATAGAAACAATCACACGGGTTAATTCTGGCATAGCGTTTTTATTGGCGCCAAGATAAATTGGCTGCACATACAGCACGGTGTTGCCCATGGGTAAAATAACCATACGCCCCATTTCAATCACTGATCCGTATTGCCCCCACAGCGTGAATTGTTCTGAAATTTCAGGAACTTGCTGGGTTAAAGCTTCGATTTGTGCAGGTCCATTTACTTGCGTATCTTTACCAAATTTATACACCGTAATACTGGGTTTATAGTCTGCATTACAGCGTTCTTTATCCATAATACCTGCCATGCCAATCATACTGAGATTATTACGATTAACTGGTGTCATGGGTTCAATGAGGACAAATTCTTCTTTATCGTTACAGTTGCCAAAGTCCATAGTTTGATAATAAGGCATGACGATATTTTCACGGACGTGCGCAAAATCCCAGGTCTCTGCTTGTTCATAAAATAACTCTGGCGTCGTTTGATGATATTTTGCATACATTTTCATTTGTATATAAAACAAATCGCGGGGATAACGTAAATGTTGACGAAGCTCGGCCGGCATTTCTGTCAACGATTTAAATAAGCTGGGATAAGCATTATTGTAGGCGTTGATAATAGGGTCTGCTTCATCGGCAAGGTAATACTCCACATCACCATCAAAGGCATCAACGATAACTTTTACTGAATTACGAATGTAATTAAAATGTTGCTTTTCGTTTTGGAAAACATCATCGATAGGTTTAGCTACGGGATAATGTTTAGATAAGGTGTAGGCATCTTGTACCCAATAAAAACGATCACGCGTCATCACTAAATACGGATCTTTATCTAAGTGTAAGAAGGGGGTGAGTTTAGTAATACGCTCACTGATATTACGATGAATTTTTATTTTGCTGTCATTGGTAATATTGGTGGAAAAGAAAATTTTCTCGTCTTTAAAGTAAAAAGCAAACAATAGTTTTCTAAAATATGATGAAATGGGAATACCGCCTATTCCATGATAGTCGGTGCTTAACTCAGTATCAGGTGAACCTGCAATATCAACAATTTTTAATTTATTCGGGACAATAGCGTAATCAAATTGTTCTTGACCATAATACAAATCAGGATGCTTTACGGTAAAACCCACTTCAGATTGTAAATTTAAATCTCGTAAATACCATTGCTGCGGATGATCTGCCTCTTGCGCTGCGGGGGTGACCACCGCACCATAACCATGAGTGTAGCGAAGATGCAAATTTTCCCAATTTTGAGCTTCTTTGGGTAATTTTGAGGTATTGATTTCACGCGCAGAAATATTAACTTGACGCACATGATCCAAAACATGGTATCTGTCTTCATCAACCGATCTAAATTTATAATACGGTCTGATTTCTTGTAATTGTTTATAGCTATCAATAATAAATTCACGATCCCAGACGGGAATATTTTCAAAGCGTTGTTGAGTGCCCCAATTTTCAATATCTTTTTGCGCATTTAAATTGATGCTTTTATCAATAGTTTTGATATTACGTAAGTTGTACGCATCAAGCGTGGCATCAATATTGTGTTGGATGAAGGGTTTTTCTGCCCGAACAGGATTAGGGTTCACCACATATTTTTGAATAATGTGGGGAATAAACTCAATTTTAGGCAGCAACAAGGCTAATAAGAAGCTAGCTAAGGAGATAAAAAGGGGTGTTTTAATGCGGTGTTTTTCAGAAAAAATAAACAAACACGCACTGCCAGCCAAGGCTAAAAAGGTAATAATGCCAAGCCAGATTAACGGTAATTGGTAACGTAATTCAACAAAACCTGGGCCATAAAAAATGGGCGCATGGGTATCGGTATACAGCAAGGCAAAGCGTTGCAGCATGAAGCCCCACACCACAAACGCCACAATAAAACCAATCAATAAGCTTAAATGAATTTTTGCACCCAGCGGAAACTCTTTACGTTGATAAGGCACAATCAGATGTTCCAGCACATACAGTGCACCTATCATCATAAAAACAAGCACTGCGGTAAGCAATAATTCATGTTGAATTAGTGCGTAAATAGGGTATGACAATAAATAAAAACTGACATCTAAACCATATACAGGCTCTGTGGTGCCAGAACTTTCACCAAAGAAAAATAATAACGCACTTTCCCATTGATTATAAAAAGGGAGGGCGATAAAAATAGCCAGTAATAAAGAAAGGGGCGTATAAATTTTTACTGAGCCTGTCATAAAAGTATCAGCAAAAAAAGTAAATCTTCGCTTAGTTTTTACATCAGTATCAGCAAGTGGATTTAAGCCTAAATAGCGCGATGCAATCCAAAAATGGAAGAAGAAAATGACAAAAAATACCAGCGTTACACCGCCAGAAAGAAAGAACTTATACAGCAATTTAAGCCAAAAATATGACCCTAGTTTGATTGATTCAAACAGCCATAAATCAACAAATAGATCAAGAAAGACGAAATAAAAGGCAACGTAGAAGATAACAGCGATGACCAGTATCGCACCAATTAACGCGGGTATAAACGTTAGCTTTCGCATACAGACCTCTTGGTAAATAAAGGGAGTAATCAATGAGTTTGTGTGTGCTGTGCCTTTTTTAAAAAGGCTTACACGTTAAACATACGGGTATTTTAGCACTTAACACTAACTTAGTAATGGCTTGACGCGCTTACTTTTGATGATCAACTAAGACAGGAGTGCAGGCTTCGCCTAAAACGCCTACTGTTGGTGCTTGCACTCCCTACACCCTAGTTTATATATGCTGTCTTGCCCTTGCTGGATAACAGCGGTATTGATGGTCGAACCGCTACTTAATGATGGCAAGCTTCGCCATGCACATGACCATGCTCAAGTTCTGCTTCGGTAGCAGGTCTAAGGCCTATAATTTCAACCTCGAAGGTAAGTGCAACATCAGCTAAGGGATGATTGCTATCGATTGTCACGTTATCACCTTCTACCGCCACGATAGTAACAATCGCTGGATTTTCAGCAACATCGGCTTCAAATTGCATGCCCACTTCAATGACATCGCCTTCGTCAAACATATCGCGAGGAATCACTTCAATACGATCTTCAGAGAAGATACCATAAGCATCTTCAGGCTCTATTCTAACGGTAAATTTTTCGCCTACGGCTTTTCCATGCAGGGCTTTTTCAAGACCTGTAATAACTTGACCTGAGCCATGTAGATAAGTCATCGGCTCTTCGCCAATGGAGCTGTCAATAATTTCGCCATCGTCATCGGTGAGCGTAAAATGAATGGTAACTGCTATGTTATCAGTAACTTGCATTTAAAAATCCTATAGTATGATTAAAAAAAAGCACTATGATAAAGCTTTGCTAAGCGCTTGTCCTAAAATTAAACGCACATAACAGTGTTTCCTTGCACTTAACAACCAGATTAACGACTAGCAACAGCATACAGGACACTCAGCACGGCTTGACCGCTCACCTTAAGCGTCGCCGAAAAATCTCCCACGAACGGCTTAACGTTAATAACAGTGTCCTACTTTTAGTTGGTCGCCAGATTAAGTGTCTTTATGTTTTCTACTAGAACGCGAGGCATGCTCATCTTGCGCATTCTGCTCCTGTTTATCTTGAACTTTTTGCTCATCACGGAGCGCACTGGCACATACTTTTTCTAAGCTAGTGGTACGATGATGTAAACCTTCCCACACTTTACGTTTATGGTGTAACTCGTTTTCTATTCTTGTGAGCGCAAGCTCTTGACCATGAATAGCCGAATCCAGCTTTTCCATAAATGCGCGAAAATCAAGAAGCTGTCTAATTCCCGTGCCGGCGCTGCCCATACGCTTAAATTTTTCGGCATACTCTAGGCGATAATGCTTAAGCTGTTCTACTTGTGTTTGACTGGTAAGCAGTCTTTTTTGAACCTCAGCAATGACTTCTAAGGCTTTTTTTTCTTGCATGAGATTAAGATCAACTAATGCTTGAATTCGTTTGGATTTTTTCACAAAGGGATGGACGATAAGTGGGCGAATTGAATAAGGACAAAAAAAGAAGATCTAATATGCTTAAGGAGCAGAACATGACAACGATACACAAATTACCCGATTACTTAGCTCATCAATAAGTGTTTAAGCTCATCAACACTCCGAGAAATATCCACGGCCTCGTCCATGTCTTGTTGTAGAAACTGAACAATTGCAGGATTCTTTTCAATGGCACGATCAATACGCGCATCGGAGCCAGGTTGGTAGGCACCGACGCTGATTAAATCGCGATTTTGTTGATAGAGTGAATAAAGCCGGCGTAACTCACGGGCTAGCTGCATGTGCTCACCTTTAATAATATCGGGCATTACCCGACTCACCGAGGCTTCAATATCTATCGCTGGATAGTGTCCTGATTCTGCTAGTGCTCTGGACAGTACGATATGACCATCTAATACCCCGCGTGCGGCATCGGCAATAGGATCATTATTATCATCACCTTCCGCTAAAACGGTATAAAACGCAGTGATTGATCCACCACCATGATCGGCATTACCCGCGCGTTCGACTAAATGCGGTAATTTAGCAAAGACTGACGGAGGATAGCCTTTAGTCGCGGGCGGCTCATCAATGGCTAAAGCAATCTCACGATGCGCTTGGGCAAAGCGCGTTAACGAATCCATTAACAACAAAACATCTTTACCTTGATTACGAAAATATTCAGCGATACTGGTGGACATTAGTGCGCCATGAACACGCATTAACGGGGGGCTATCGGCAGGCGTAACCACCAATACGGCACGCTTTAAGCCCTCTTCCCCCAAGGTTTTTTGAACAAATTCATTAACCTCTCGTCCCCGCTCGCCAATTAAACCCACCACCACAATATCGGCTTTAGTAAATTTAGTCATCATGCCTAATAAGATACTTTTACCCACGCCTGTTCCTGCAAATAGGCCTAAGCGCTGTCCTCGACCCACACACAAAATAGAGTTAATAGCACGAATGCCTACATCAAGAGATTCCCGAATGGGTTTACGGGTTAAGGGATTAATGGGGGAGCCATTAAGCGAAATAAACGCGTCTGTTTTTAAGGGGCCTTTACCGTCAATGGGATTGCCCGAACCGTCTAAGATGCGCCCTAATAAGCCAAAACCTACTTTTGCCATGCTGTGATTATTAGTAGGAATGACCCGACAATCAGGTTCAAGCCCATGCACTTCGGTGGTGGGCATTAAAAATAATCGCGTCCCCGCAAAACCTACGACTTCTGCTTCGATAATACGTCCAGATTTTGCCTCAATATTGCAACGCGAGCCTATTGCCGCACGGCAACCTACCGCCTCAAGTGTTAAGCCCACCATTCTTGCCAGCGTACCTTCAACAACTAATTCTGGTTTTTTGTTTAATCTTACTGTGTAGGGATGTAAGCGTTGCACCCAACGCTGAGTTTGCTCATGAGAGGTCATTATTGTTGTTCTAAAGGTGAAGGTATTTCTGTTTCTGTTTCTGTTTCTGCGTCAAGGTCGGTTTCAACTTCAACGTCGGAGACAAGTGCAGTTTCGGTTTCAAGTTCAGCGTCATGCTGTTCATCACCAAACTCAAGCAGATGACTGGACTCAATTGTTGCTTCTGGCGTTGTAGCGATGCGAATAGCCGTGTCGAGATGTCCAGCTGCGGACTCATTGCCTAACACATTATTTAAAATCTGAGCGATGCGGTGCTCGATACTGGCATTAATATGCGATACCTCGGTATCAATTTTACAACCGCCAGGACTAATGCTAGTGTCTTCAATAAGACTCCAGGCCGCTGACAAATCTTCCGCCACGATCCATTCACGTACTAATTGACAATCATTAGGGTGTAAGTGAATCAGCAGTTTTTGACTTGCCAGTGGTAATAATTTAAGGGCGGCTTTTATGGTAGCCGTAATGTGCTCAGGATGAATTTTAAGCTCGGTGTTAATAACCTGCGAGGCAATACCAATAACTAGAGTGATGAGTTCTTTTTCTACTTCTTCATCTAATTCCAGCAACGATGTTGTTAAGGACTTAATTAAATCAGTAAACGCATGTGCTTGTTGTGTTACTACAGGCACCGTTTCGTCATAGCCTTGCTGTTTGCCCTCGGCTAAACCTTGCACAAAACCTTCTTGCTTGCCGTGCTCATAGGCTTCGTTGTAAGCCTGTTGCTGCATTGCCTCAATTTCTTCTACGGTAAGAATAGGCACAGGTTCTGCGGGTGGCTCAGGTATCGCAGGTTCTTTTTTTTGCTTATGATGCGGCGTGCTGCCTTGATCATCATCCCATAAATTGGGTGCTTGCCAGACATCTAAATTAGCAAGCTCACGCGTGGTAAATGAATTTTTATACATACGCGTCTTTGCCACCTTCGCCGCCTAATTGTACGTCACCAGCGTCGACTAATTTTTTAACGGTACTCAATATTTCTTTTTGGGCACCCTCAACATCGCTTAATCGAGCGGGTGGTGAGGCTTCTAAATCGTCGCGTAAAATCTCAGCAGCACGTCTGGACATATTGGTAAAGATTTTTTCTTTTAAGTCATCACTGGCTCCACGCAAGGCCAGTAAGAGCTGTGCAGTTGATACCTCGCGCAATACTGTTTGTAAATCCATGCCACTCATAGCGCCTAGATCTTCGAAAACGAACATTTTATCTAAAATTTCTTGTGCTAATTCAGCACGTAAATCAGAAATTTCACCCATAACTGTGTCACTTAATGCCCCTTCCATAAAGTTAAGAATATTAGCTGCGGCATCAACGCCACCTAAGGTCGTTGATTTTACGTTTTCACTGCCTGTTAATTGTCGCTCCATAATTTCATCTAATTCTCGCAACGCACTGGGGTGAACGCCTTTCATGGTCGCAATACGCATAATTAAATCTGAGCGCATATTTTCGGGCAGATTGGTTAAAATCTCAGCCGCCTGATCGCCTTCCATAAGCGATAAAATAGTGGCGACAATTTGCGGATGCTCCATACGAATCATATCGGCAATAGAGCGCGCGTCCATCCATTTTAATTGTTCAATCCCTTTGGTGCTGCCGCCTTGCAAGATACGGTCGAGAATACTGCCGGCTTTATCTGGCCCTAAGGCACTGATTAACACGGTACGAATATAGCTGTCGGTATCCATTCCTAATGAGGTGCGACTTTTAACGTCAAGAATCACTTCTTCAAGCACTTGATCCATCATTTCTGGCGTAATTTCAGTAATATTAGCCATCGTGGTACCCAGCACCTGCACTTCACGACGGTTCATATTTTTAAAAATCATCGCAGCTCTGTCCATGCCAATAGCAAGCATCAGTACCGCAGCACGTTCGGTTTTATTGAGTTCTTTTGTTGCCATATACGGAGGTTAGTTAGTTGATTACGATCTATAGTTACGGGGGTTTATTTAATCCATGTTTTGATAACTTCAGCAACCAGTTGTGAATCATTATCAACTAATTTTTTTACATATTCTAAGCGACTTTCATACGTTTGTGGGGTATCCAATAACAACATATCCACGGCTTGTTTATTTGCTTGTAACAACAAATCATCATCTGCAGGCGTGGCGATAGGCACACCATTTTCATCAAACTGCACTGGACGGCCTTGTGCATCAACGCTGCCCAACATCTGCGCTTGAATCTCTTTTTCTTTAGCGACTTCAGCTTCGTGTTCAGCAACAATTTCGGCTTTAATCTCCTCTTCACTACGTCCGGCTAAACGACGCATTGCAGGCCGTAAAACGCCAAAGATTAAGAATAATACGGCCAAGGCTGCGGCTAATTTCTTCATTGCATCGATAAACCATAATTGCTCCCACAGCGGTAGTTCAGGTAAGGCTTCCAGTGCATCAGGGGCTTTAAAGGCAACATTAGTCACCGTCACTTGATCTCCGCGTTCGTTATCAAAGCCCACTGCTTGTTTAACTAAGTTAGTGAAGCGATCAATTTCCTCTTGATTATAAGGATCTGATTTAGGCTTACCTTCAGCATCAAACGAGTGTTTATTATCAACAACCACCGCAACAGACAAGCGCTTTAATAGCCCTGTAGCTGAACGAGTATGGGTGATGGTTTTATCAACCTCAAAGTTTTTCGTGGCATTTTTTGAGGACGAGGCAGGAGTTGTGTTGGTGTTGCTGGTGGTGGATTGATTTTGACCAGGCGTGGTAGGCTTTTGCTGTTGCGTAGTTTCTGGCGAACTGCCTGAAGCCGTAGGTTGATTTGATAAAGCACCAGGAATGCCCTGCGTACCGGGTAAAGAATTATTTTCTTCGGAAGATTGTTCACTGCGCAGCACGGTATTTTTGGGATCAAAATTTTCCTGCGTTTTATCCATTTCAGTAAAATCAACATCAGCGGAGATTTGAGTACGCATACCATCACCCACTAACGGCGCCATAATATTGGCTATGCGTTCCATTAAATGTTCTTCGAGGTCTTTTTTATAATCAAATTGTTTGGCGGTTAAATACCCTAAAGAGGATTCTTTACTATTCAGGAGTCGTCCCTTTTGATCGACCACCGTCACTTGCTCAGCTTCTAATTGCGGCACACTAGACGCAACAAGGTGAATGATAGATTCAATTTGTTCTTTGCTTAACGAGCGACCTTGATAGAGATTAACCATTACCGAGGCACTGGGTTTTTTGCGTTCACGAATAAAGACTGATTGCACTGGCAGGGCTAATAATACCCGTGCTGATTTGATATTTTGAATAGAAGAGAGAGTTTGGGCGATTTCACCCTCAAGTGCCCGCTGAAAACGCATCAGCTCAACATTCTTACTCGCGCCAATGCTTTGATCTTTATCTAGTAATTCATAACCTAAGCTTTTACTGCGAGGCAAACCTTGGCCGGCAAGTTTAATTTTAAGCTCATTAACCTTGTCCATCGGCACTAAAATAGCTCCAGACCCCGGCTCTACCTTGTATTTAACCTCTAGGGTATCTAAATAAGTAATGATGTCAGAGGTATCTTGCGGGCCAATTTCGGCAAATAATCTGGCATAAGAAGGCGTATCAGACCACAACACAACCGCCACACTTATGGCAATGCTTACCGCCAGAATAAGCATAATGCCCAACTGCTTAGCAATGGTCATTTGCGCCAACCCTTTCATGGCTGGATGAATAATTCGTTCGCTTGCTAACGCATCCTGAACGTTAGCTAACATCGAATTAGTTGCGGGCGGAGTACTTTCTTGTTCACTCATGGGTAATCAGTGCTTGAACGGGTTTATTTAAGCCGCATTACATCGGCATATTCATGACATTTTGGTAAGCATCTATTAATTTATTTCTTACTTGTAAGGTTGCCTGAAAAGCAACGCCTGCTTTTTGTGTTGCCACCATCACGTCGGCAATACTGGTAGTGCTTTTGCCTGCTTCAAAAGATTCTGTCAAATTCTTGGCGTTTTGTTGAAGTGAATTAACTGAATCAACCGATTGTTTAAGCAAATCACTAAAATTAGTATCTGCTACTGGCGTTATTGGCTTAGCACTCGCACCACTGGCGGCAAAAGACATTGACCGCATTTGGGCTAGCATCAGATTAACATTCATGTCACTCATAAATTAACTCTCTTTGTGCAATTTTTAATTGTAAAAGCATGTTTAATGCCAAAAATTGCAATCAAGGTTAATTTACGCTTCGGCTAGTGCTTAGCGAGCAGTTGCACTCGCTTAATTCGACAAACTCATCACACATAGCCGCCCTAACGTTAACGATGAAACGCCAGCAGAAAGACTGTATTGCTTTATTATTTGGAGTAAAAAAGCTTCAGCTTGTTTTGTATTATAACGCCAAGAGCTAAATAGACTGTGAACAGTGTTGGAGTCTGTGTTAACTGTCATTGTCATAATGAGCATTACAGTCCTTACCCAAACATATACGCTACATCTAATAACATGCCGATATCACCACTGGCGAGCAGTGCACAACCGGTAACGCCACGAATATCAGATAAAAATCCTTGCATAGGTCTAATTAATACTTGCTGTTGACCAATTAACTCATCCACCGCCACGGCTATACGCTGCTCTTGTTTACACACCACAACAAATAAATGCATCTCGCTTGAGGACGACTCCTCTTCTGACCGCCCTACTGAGCGCGGTGAGTTTTTTAGTTGATTGCTTTCCGATAAAAACTGTATGGGTAAGACTTCATCGGCAGCTAAACGTAACATTGATTGCCCCCCATCAGCTGAAATATGAAAAACTCGCTGCGTTTCAGCGCGAACAATACGTTGAATAGCATTAATAGAAATAACATATTGCACATCCCCCACACGCACCACCATACCCTCAACAACCACCATTGCTAAGGGCATTGTTAAGTGGAAATGTGCACCACGAAACGGAGATACTGCGCCGATGTTTAAATCGCCGCCATTGCGACGAAGTTGCTTAGCCAGCTCAGAAAAATTCACGCCGTCGTCACCGATATTTTTGCTTACCGAACCAAAACCATCACTCAACATCAACGCGGGTTCAATTTTTTCAACAGACCATCCTAAGTGTTGAATGCGTTGCGTTATTGATGAAATATCAATGCCTTCGCCATCATCTTCAAGATGTACGCTGATATGATCTTCATGCTTAGAGAGGGCTATCGTAATGTGTGCCTGCGGAGATTTGCCGTTTTGAATGCGTTGCTCTGGCGTTTCTATGCTCTGATTGATACAAAAATCAATTAGGCTACGCAGAGGGGATTTAAGTTTTTCAACCATGCTTAAATCCACATCAGTGCTATCCCCCTCCGTGACTAGCTTTACCTCACGACCCGCTTGTCTGGCGACAGCTTCAAGATACGGAAATAACGGAGTAAGTAACAAGGCTGCAGGACGAACGCGCTGCGTGATAGCGGCTTCTTGTAAGCGCGTTAAGATCGCGGCATTATGACTTTCTAGTTGCATCAATTTTTCTAATTGCTCTTGGCAATTTTCCAATGATTGCCTAATCGCTTGATAGGCTATAGATTTTTTCTGCTCCAGTGTGGCAACGCCAACATCAAAGGTATGTAAAAAATCATCTGCAAATAAATTTGCTAAGGCATGCTGCATCATGGCCTGCCCCGTCACTAATTCACCAATCATTTCCAACATATCTATCGACATGCCTTGCGGAGTCGCCACTAAAGCGCTTTGGTTTTTTTCTGTGATGAGCGCTTTATCTTCAGCTGAAGCGTTCACGCTAGTTTTATTATTGGCGTTAGCCTGCGTTACTTTATCGGCAAGCACGGCTTCTAATTTTAAATATTGCCCTGAAGGATCCAGTGCGCTTAATGAATCCACTAAACTTACTTGATCGAAGTGTGCAGAAATTAAAAAATCAAATAAAGTGCGATCACCTTCAAAAACAGTAACATTGCTGATGGCTTGGATACCACTGGAGCTTAGCCAATTAAGAAAATGGGTGGCAAGCTCTTCGTCCTGATTAAGGTCGGCACGCAAAATATAAAAATAATGTTGATTGTTTCTTGCTTGCGCCACCATAGTGATACTTTCTGGCGTTAATACCTTATGAAAGGACGCCGGCAAGCCTAACGAGTGTTCAATTTGAGTGGATAATAAGGTGCCACTTGACACAAAAACTGCTTCTGACGCTTCTTGTAATAATTTTTCAATTTGTGCCATATCAGGTACTTCGCCTGATTTTGCTGCATCTAAAATAATTTCTACATCGTTAATATAAGACTTTGTCATGTGCAATAACATGCTGTCGGGTTCTACACCGTGTAGTTCGGCACGGGCATATAAATCTAACAAGGTCATACTTAACAGGGCGGCTGTTTCTTTTTCATAAAACCAACAGGCATGATAAATTTTTATAAATAAATCTTTGATAAGCAGTATGTTTTTCTCAATATTCTCATGCTGCCGTAAGCCATCGACCATTAAGCGCATTGCTAACAAACTATCAAAAATATGCTCAGCACACCAATTACGTAAAATAGTCAGTGGGTCAATTGTTAAGCTGGTACGTTCACCTTCCATTACTTCGGCAATGGTGACTAACTCTAGGTAAAGTTTAAATTCTAATTGCTCATACTGAATAGCTGGCGCCATTGACGCAGTCGTTGCCAAGCTAATGATTTCGTCGATAACCTCTAAAAAACGTACAAATCCAAGGCTATCGCCTAAGACTTTCAGGTCATGAGCTGCTGTGGAAAGTTGCGCGCATAACTCAGGGGAATGCTCCTGTTTTAAACGGCCTAGCAGTTGCGATAAACGTCCCAAAGGCACGGTTAAATTATCCAGAAAATGATAAATAGGATCATTGTTTTCTTGCACGATGGAATCACTAAAGCACTCTAATTCGGCAAAAGGATCGTCTTTATTTTGATTTTCAACTAAGGCATAGAGTTCGGTAACCAAGGCGTGTGCTTGTCGTACCGACGGTGTTTGCAGAGTAAGATAGGCATTGACTAATTGTAGCCAGTCAAGCATACCAATTTGTTCAGCAGCATGATGCAAGCGATCAACCTCTTCTGCAAACAAAACGATGCTTTGCTCTGCATCATAGTCTACGAGGGTACGCTCCATTTCGGACAAAATATCATGCGCCATACTCATGAATATCTCAAGGTACACAGGGTCGGCGGCAAGTGATTGTTTATCGATAGGTTCAAACACGATTGATTCTAGCAACGTGGGGGGTTCTGGGTGAGAGGGCGCCGTTGTGGTATTGCGCGTATTGTCTTCTACTATTTTCGCCTGTTGGCAGACTAACAGCGTGTGCTTGATTCGCTTGATAAGGTCTTCAGATAATTCAACAGATACATCATGATGAGAGGCGACGGTTGTTTCTAACATACTCCGCAAACTATCCGTGGTTTCTAATAATAATTGCAGCATATCGTGATCAAAAGGCACACCGTCATCGCGCACTAAACCAATTAAATCTTCGGCATGATGGGCAACAGATTCAACCACTGATAAGCCCAGCATTCTGGCATTACCTTTGTAGGTATGCATGGCACGGAAGAGTCGCGCCACCGTGTCAGTATTGCCGGGCGTGTGCTGTAACGCCAAAAGACATTCTTCGACCTCATCTAATGATTGATTGCCTTCATCTGCATACATACTCCAGATTTCATTCATATCGAATTCTTCAGTCATAGTCTTATCTTTAGTTGTGTAGTTGGAAGCAGGTTAGATTTGATGTTCATTACTGTTTTATTAAACTTATCGACAACCCAATTAACCATGAGTCAGCACGAACGATGGCGTTACTTAACTTAATTGCAGTGACTTAAGAGAGGGCAGACACTAGACTTAACCGTTCGCCCTGAGCCTCTTGAAGGGTGAGCGATGAAGCCATCCCGTCTTAACTAGGTCGTCCCTTTGTTAGCGTGGGCGGTCAATAGTAAGCCTATAAAGTATAGGTATCTTATTACGTTAATCCAACCAAGCGACGCATTACTTGAGTTAACTCTGTACCACGAGCATCGACTAAGTCTAAGGACACTGCACCTGAAGGCTTAGAAACAATCGCATCAGCACCCAAAGCACGTGCTTTTGCCGCGTGTGGTGACCCTGCTAACGCGACTGACGATAAAATAATTATCTTGGCTTTGCTTTTGAGCTTAGCAAAACGTAAAAATTCCAAGCCATCCATTTCTGGCATTTCAATATCCAAGAGAATTATGGCTAAATCTTTATGTTTATCTAATTCTTCTAAGGCTTTTTTGCCATTTTCAGCAAAGGCAACTGCCCTAAACTCGGGCATTTTTGCAACAAATGTGCGAATAACAGAACGCATCATTACTGAATCATCAACCACCATTACTTTATATTCCATCACTTACCTTATAGTTTAGTTGTTGGGCGTGATTTACCGCCCTTTTATTTAATTGATAGGCTACCCACTTAACACTGAGCAGCGTGAAGTTAAGCCTCGTGCATAGGTCACAATAGCCTGAACGTATTGCGACGCGTTGTAGTTCACCATTTGGTGCGCCCCCTATAACACTGGTTTTACCAACAGAAAAACCCAATTTTTCGACCTCAACAACAGGAAACAGGGTAGCTTGGGGGCATAATGAAAATTGCTGTTGGTGGATACACGATGTTTATCCACCCTACCTTGATGACATT
Source organism: uncultured Methylococcaceae bacterium (assembly GCA_903944165.1). Lineage (GTDB taxonomy): Bacteria > Pseudomonadota > Gammaproteobacteria > Methylococcales > Methylomonadaceae > Methylovulum. The sequence goes on from CAJAQT010000051.1 coordinate 32,693, forward strand.
GACTACCTTAACTTTTTATTACACGTTACCTTAAAACTCACCAAAGCCTCGCTCATCAGCATCTAACGGTAAGATGGCTTTAGGCGCGGTTTTTTTTATCGTGCTAGGCGCTAAGGACACTGCGTGTGTTTTAGCTGTGGTTAATCCAAGCAACTGAGGGTTAGCTAATAACGCTTTGATTTGCATTAATAACTCTGGAGTTAAGCCTTCTAAACCCATGTTTGCTAAGTCATTGGCTTGTTTTGGGCGTTCCCGTAGTTTGAAATTACGTATTTCACTGCGCATGATATTAGCGACTCGATTTAATTCATTTGAAGCTGTCGCTAATTCTTCTGCTTGCTGACTGCTTTCTTGGGCTGCTTTGGCTACTTGATTCATCGCGACATTAATTTGTGACACACCCGTTGATTGCTCAACACTTGCTGTCGCAATCTCTGCTACTAAATCTTTGACTTTAATCACATTACCCACAATTTGATCCAGGGCAACACGCGTTTCGTTGGCTATTTCTACGCCTTCAATAACCCGTTTAGATGAGTTTTCAATCAATTCAGCAGTTTCACGCGCTGCTTTTGCACTTCGCCCTGCTAAGTTTCTTACTTCCTGAGCAACGACTGCAAAGCCTCGACCATGTTGTCCTGCTCGCGCGGCTTCAACCGCAGCATTTAATGCCAGCAAGTTGGTTTGGAAGGCAATTTCATCAATCACTTTAATAATTTTGGCGATATTTTGTGAGGACTCATTAATCGCGCCCATCGCCTCAATCATGCCGCCCATTTTAATTTGACCTTGATTTGCGGCTTGCGAAGTATCAATCACCAATTGATTGGCGGCATTTGCGTTGTCAGTATTGGCTTTTACTTGGCTATCGGTTTCTTCTAAACTTGAGGTGACCTCTTCAACAGATGAAGATTGTTCTTCTGCGGTAGACGCCATATTTTGAGAGGCGGCATTAAGATGATCGGCAGAATCTCCCACCTGTTCAACGGTGCCAACAATTTGATGCATTGCAGTGTTGATACTGATCAAGGCATTTTCAAAGGTGTCTTTAATGCGTAAAAACTCACCTTGATAATCGCCTTCCATAGTGAGGCTTAGATCGTTTTCACCTAGTGCCTCAATGATGTGCATAATGTCATAAATAGGACTAATAACAGAATCCAAGGCACCATTCATTGCTGACACAATTTTAGCAAATTCTCCTTGGTGCTGACTCACATCAACACGAATGCTAAGGTCACCCTGTTGCGTTGCTAAGGCTACAGCATCAATATCACCAATCATTCGGCGAATATTCTCCCGCATTACACGCGTACTTTCATGTAAATTTGCTGCGGCACCTTTGCAAAATTCTTTTGTAATTAATACCTTATCTAATTTCCCATGTGCTACTTCAGCTAATACCTCAGAAATATGCTCCATAACGGACACGTCCGCCCACTCCACCATCGTGCCGGTGCGCTTAGCTTGGGTATCAAATAATGGCGTTGCGGTTAATTCAAAGACCCATTCACCTAATTTAATGCGTGTTTTAAATGGCTGAGTTAAGTGCGCAATCATGTCACGTTGATGAGCAGGATTCTTATGAAACACATCCATGCTGCTACCAATTAACTTATTTTTATCAAAATGTGGTAGATATTTACGAATACCTTCTTCCGCATTAGCAAACATTTCCATCACACTTGGATTCATGTAAGTAATAATATTATTTTCATCCGCTATTTGAATGCACGTACTAACGTGCTCAAGTAAATGGGTATCTAGTGTGTGTTGCGACTCTGCCATGATGATTTCCTGTTCGTGTTGAATTATGGGTTGCGTTAGCGGTGTTTTTTTTACGACCGTTGTTTTTATTGGCGCGGGTGGTTTGTCTGTATGTTCTTGCTGTCGTGTATCTATCCAATCTAAAGGATCGTTCATTACTCGCCCTGTCTCACGTTTTTTTCTTTCTGCCATCTGGTTCTCCAAATTAACATTGTCAGTCCGTTAGGGTGCAATCGCAATAACTCTCGCACCTTATACCCTTTACTGCCCATCGTTAAGTAACACAACCGTTCGTCCTGAACTACGTTGAAGCCTGTCGTGAGCTCTTCGAGTGCGCGGTATGAGCCATTTGCTCAGCTTACAATACCAACAAATTTTCACCATGCTTAGTTTGCACAACGTTGCCACTACGTTGTAACACAAAAAAACCACGCGCTAAGGCATTTTCTTTGGCTTCATCGTAGAAATGAAATGAAGCAAGGGCTCCATACAGGCGGCAATGGTTATACACAGGAAATAACTTTTTAAAGTTTTTCATTTTGCGCTCTAATTTGTCCACATCCTTTTCATGTGCTTTGTATTTAACCTCAATAATGCCAATCGCTGTCCCGTTTGTCATCACAATATCGTATTCTTCTTGCACATTGCCACGATGTTTACACTGACTTTTAGTAATATCATCAAAATAAATTTCACCTAAATGCGGATCATCAATCAAGCTATTAAAGAAAAATTCCTCGGCAATATCACCTTGATTTTTCTTCATGCTCCCAAAATCAACACCCACTCGTTTTAAAGTGTCATTGGTTTCTTGCTGTGATGCTTGCAACGCTGCAATCTGGCGACTGTTTTCTTGTTGTTCTTTTGCAATGTCTTGGTGTGATGCTCGCAACGTTGCAATCTGACGACTGTTTTCTTGTTGTTCTTTTGCAATGTCTTGGTGTGATGCTCGCAACGCTGCAATCTGACGACTGTTTTCTTGTTGTTCTTGTACAGTTTCTCTCAAAATTGCCCAAATCTCATCGGCCATTGCACTCATTTTATCTCCCGCAAAATATAGTAGGTTGGTACCTGTCTTGAACTTTATCGAATGCAGCAGTTAGCGCATTCATCGCGTGATGGATGCGCTAACCGCTTATCAATCCAACCTTAAGGTTGAGCACATTAAACTCTATGTCAACTGTCATTGTCATAATGAGAATTGCTGTGCCTCAGCACCCCTCTGCTGCATTCATACTGTCGTATCGACTATTGCACCAGATGAGCTTTAGCTGCTAACACCCACATAACTAATGCCTGATAGTCGTCAGCGCCTGCACTATTAGGTGCATAATCAAAAATGGCTTGTCCGTAACTGGGGGCTTCCGCTAAACGTATATTGTTACGAATTACGCCGTTAAATACCTGTTCTCCAAAACGCTCAGTTAGCCGCGCACGCACTTCACGATGCACCACTAAACGATCATCATAGCGACACAATAACAAGCGTAAACGCTGCCATGAGATAGCCTCAGCTTCCATCCGTTGCAGTAAACGACTGATCCCCTGCATACTTAAAAATTCTGGCTCCATGGGTGTTAATACCCAATCACATTGCGCCATCATGGTAGCAACTTCTGTGTTCCATATTGGTGGCGCATCAACTATGACCCAGTCGGTTAAGGCTGCTAAAGTCGCACGATGTGGGCGTGTGGAATGTGGATTCCAATCGCCAGGTATTAATTGGACATTTTCTGCGACAACTTCAGGCTGTGGTGTGCGCTCTGCTGCCAACCAATCGCTTACATTCCATGATAAATTTTCTGCGCGTAAGCCTAAGGCTGCGGTTAAATGCGTTTGTGGATCAAGATCGATTAAGGTAACAGACTGCTGTGCAAAACGCGCAATGCCTAATCCCAAATTTACCGCTGTGGTGGTTTTACCTACTCCTCCTTTTTGGTTGAAAATAAGAATTTTCACTTAACACTGCCCTCGTTAAACCGCTTCTAGCACAGCGTGTAAGGCTTGATTGATTTCTATCCGCTGATTTGAAACCAAGCGTTCTATATCTAAAATAATCGCGACCTTTTTGCCTTGTTTACCAAAACCTTTGATTACGCCATGCTGACTTGTTTCGCCCATTCTCGTGGGTAAATCAATATGGCTTTCTGGAATTTCCAACACTTCACTGACATGATCGACAACCAGTCCAATCATAACCGTATCGATATCCAACACAATAATCACTGTGCGCTCAGTGTAAGGCTTGCTTGGCATATTAAAGCGTAAGCGAACATCCATGACCGGGATGACTTTACCTCGCAAATTAATCACCCCTTTAATAAAACTTGGCACATCCGGCACGCCCATAATGCGTTGCAACCCTACCACTTCAGTGACATAACTAATGCCGATGCCATATTCTTCTTCAGCAACACCAAAGGTTAAATACATATCTTCAATGTTATCTTCATCATTAAAAACTAACGTTGTATTTTCGTACTCGGCGTTATCGTACTGTGCTTCATGGCCTAATTGTTCTGTTACCTCTGACATGATTTACCTCGTAGTGTCATCATAAATATTAAGTGAATAGGATTATAGGATCACTGCCCACAGTTAAGCAAAATGTAGCGTAGGAATGGGCATGAAATAAGGTAAGCACGTTGCCAAGAGTCGGGGTACACAGTTGTTCACTTTATTTCATGCTCGCTTCTAACAATAGAGAGTAAAACTGGCGTTTGGAAGCGAGCAAAGGTTAAAAAATAGCTGTCACCATCAGCGATACTACACTAGCCAGTAGTACACCTAACATCCATTTAAGCAGCATTAAATCGGCACAAAGAGGTGCTAATTTACTATCAAAGTAATCCCGCGTTACTCATTCACTCTGTGCTTTAACAATAACTTCTGCTTGTTTTTGCTCAATACCAAACTGTGTTAGTGCTGTCGTTAGCGCTAAGGTATCAAAAGTAATGGTGCTCATAGTTAGCTGTGTAGGTTAAATTTTTTAAATCATATTTAGGATGCAATAGCACAAGAGACTGTAAATATAGTCTGTTGTGCTTTTATTTTCGCTTAAACGCTGTCATTAATAAGGCTGGAATTTGCTCCAAAGGCACCATGTGCTTGGCTCCGCCTAATTGATGAGCAACTTGGGGCATACCAAATACCACGCAACTTGCTTGGTCTTGCACTACAGTAAACCCACCTGCTTGACGAATCTCTAATAAGCCTTGCGCACCATCCTTACCCATTCCTGTTAATACTGCTGCGGCAGCATTAACGCCTACTATGTTAGCTACTGATTTAAATAACACATCAACCGAGGGACGACTGTAATTGACGGGCTCACCCTCGATTAACGCTATTTTGTATTGACCGCCTGAACGCTCAATAATGGTATGTCGATGCCCACCTGGTGCTAAAAAGATATGTCCCGGTAAAATTCGATCACCATGCTCTGCTTCTTTTACCTGCATTTTACATAAGGTATTTAAACGTTCTGAAAAGCTGGTCGTAAAGCCTTTTGGCATGTGCTGAACAATGACCATGCCTGGAGCATTGGCTGGAAAGGCGGGCAAAATTCTCACCAAGGCTTCAACCCCTCCCGTAGATGACCCTAATGCGATAACTTTATCGGTTGTTTCACCTAAATTAGTGACGGTATCAATATCTTTTCGAACCGTACTGTTTTTAAAATGTTCAACATTGGCTGACGCCGCTATTTTAATACGTTGGTTAATCATATCTCGCATTTTTGGTAAATCATCCATAATGCCCATAACGGGCTTAGCCATGACATCAACAGCACCTGATTCTAGTGCTTCTAAGCTTATCATTGCGCCTTTTTGTGTTAACGAACTAATAATAATAGTTGGGATTGGCATGATTGGCATGAAACGTTTTAAAAAAGTCACCCCATCCATGCGTGGCATTTCGACATCAAGCGTGATCACATCTGGTTTTAATTCCACCATCATATCTCGGGCCATATACGGATTTGACGCTTCGCCAACGACCTGTAAGTCAGGATCGGTACGCATACCCTCGGCTAAAATGCGTCTAACCAATGCCGAATCATCGACAATTAAGACCCGAATTGGTGTTTTTATTTTGCTCATAATGGCTTCCTATATACCCCCACTTCAACTGGTTGCCAACGCGTCTGCAAACCTCGTAACGACATCGTAACACTGGTAATTAACCAACCGCCCGGTTCAGTGACGTTATAAATAGCTTCAATAACTTCAGTTTGCTGTGCGCGATCGAAGTAATATAAAACATTTCGACAAAATACAACATGAAAAGGACGTTTAAAGGGATACGGTGTGTTTTTTAAATTAAGTCTACGAAAGGTACACATTTGCTGAAACTGTTGCTTGACTCGATATTGATTCATGCCCACAGGATCAAAACCATAGTCTAGGTATTCAGGCGGTGTTTTATCAACATGCAAGCCGCCATAGATTCCTTTTTCTGCGTGAGCAATCACTAACTCACTGATATCCGTGCCTAAAATTGCCAGCTGTTTTTTAGCCCAGTCTAGCCCCCTCGTTTGGGCAGCAATCATGGCAATCGAATAAGCTTCATCGCCTGTTGAGGCGGCGGCACTCCAAATGCGTACATTTGTGATAGGTAATTCTGGCAGAATACTTGCCTGAAAATAATTTAAAACAGATAGTTCACGAAAAAAATAAGTGTGATTGGTAGAGGCTGCATGAATAACAGCAGTTTCTAAGTCAGCGTTTTGACCTTTCTCTAAGGCAGTTGCTAAGGCGTTTAAATCAGGAAGTAAGTACGTTTCACGAACTTTATCCATACGCAGCATTAAACTTTCTTTTTTATTATCAAGAAAAATCATTCCGCTTCGATTGCGTAGCCACGTATTAATTCTTTGGTATTCTGCTTCATTAAAATCCAAAGTAGCCGGTGTTTGAACCCCTCCCATTAGTGAACTCCTCGCGCCAATTCTTCACAATCCAATACGATAGCAATTTCTCCATTACCCAATAAAGCACAGCCATGACTTGCTCTGATTGCCTCTAATTGCCCTTGTAATGGCTTCATTACTACTTGTTGCTGATCAAAAATTTCATCAACAGGCATACCGATTAAGCCCAACGTGGTTTTAAATACAACGACAATTTGCGTTTCCAAAGCAGGTAACTGTGTGCTGTCTTCATTATAAAATCGTGCTAATCGGCAAACAGGAATTAAGCTGTTTCTAACACGAATCAACTCAGCACCATTAGCCGCTGAGACATGGGCAAGCTGCTCTGTTTCAGGTCTAAAGACTTCGTTAACTACATCAATGGGCGTTGCAAATAACCGTTGTCCGATGCGCATCACTAAGCTATCTAAAAAAGCAAGCGACAAGGGAATCGATAATACTACTTGGGTTCCGGCTCCAGTTTGACTGTTTACTTGAATATGTCCACGCAAACTTTTCATGGTGGCATTTAAGACATCCATGCCCACACCTCGACCAGATAAATTGGTGACCACCTCGGCAGTTGAAAAGCCTGGCTGAAAAATAACTTGCCATAATCGCCAATCTTCAGGCTCTTCAGTTACGCCCATCAGCCCGCGTTCACGTGCGCGGCTTAAAATTTTATCGCGTTGCAAGCCACGCCCATCATCTGCCACCGTAATTCTAATATCGCCCCCTTGCTGCTCAGCACTTAGCGTGATGGTGCCCGTTGCAGACTTGCCTGCCAAGATCCGTTCTTCAGGTGATTCCAAACCATGATCGGCACAGTTTCTAAGCACATGCACTAAGGGTTCGTACAGTCGGTCAGCGACTAATTTATCAATTTCAGTGTCTTCGCCGATTAATTTAAGAACTATTATTTTGCCTGTTTGACGCTCTAGCTCGCGTACCATTCTGCGCATACGGCGAAATACTTCACCCACCGAAACTTGCCTAAGTTCGGCAGCGGCATCTTGCATTTCGGTTAATAACATTTGCAAACGATGCGCTGAATTAGCAAATTCTGCCAATTCTAAACCACGCAAATCAGGGCTATTAATAACTTCTGAAATGCCTAAACTTAATTCACCAACCAAATCCATTAAGCGATCAACTTTAGCAATTTGAATACGTAAAAATGCTGATTGTGTCGATAACTCAGGGGGCGCACTGTTATCCATCGTGTCTGGAGCTGATGATTTCATTGTATATTGAATAGTGACCGCGCGCGCATCGTGTATAGAATCATAATAAAGAGTGGCTTAAATGATGTTGAGTAGCTGCCCTACACATAACACGCCATAAAACACGTTAGTATTAAGGGACACGATGAGTATGGCATTAACTACAACTAAAACTAAGATGACTCAACGTTGTGGCTGAGTGTAATGAATAACAATCAATCCTTCAATAACATAAACGCAAGGGAAATAAAGTAAAACGACGCTAAGCCCTTTTATTAAGCATAGTGGACAACTTTTATCTTATTTTATGAACGCTGGACACCGCTTATCCACGCGGAAAATGCGCTATACAACAGACGTTGTTAGTGACGGTAAAATTATTTGATGCGGGCTTTTTGGGGTAGACAGTGCTTGGCAAGTGTAGTCTTTGCGTAACTAGACGGCTTAATCGGCTACTCATTAAGATGAGATAACATGAATAGTATGATGTGTGTGGTGTGGGGGTGGAGTGCAAGCAAAGCCTGTACTCCTGATGATCCTTGCGCTTAAGGATAAGCTTGCTTAGCCAACGGCTAAGCATTAACAGCGGTAAATCTTAGATAGCACCAACAGCGGCATCTTTGATGACTACAATAGTATTTGCCTCAGCTTCCTGATACGAAACTACGGGCGTTTTTGCCTGATAAGTTTTAGCGGCCGCGTAAGCAATCGCAACCTTATCTTCAGCCGATTGATTTTTTAGCTCATGTTTTTCGATGTACAACTCCTCCAAAATTTCATTCCACACCAGACCTTCTTTAAAAGGTAGCAAGGTATAGGTCATGCCAGCCAACTCAACTTGCATACCTTTGCTGATATTTTCCACATAAATCAGTGCAATGCAGTCAGCAGCAAGATCCGCTTTATATTTTTCTACAAACATTGGCAATAAATTAAGTGTAGGTAACAGCCCGTTAATAAATTTTATTTGGTCATGCTCAATGAGCAGCGCAGAATGAATAAACAAGGCTTCGGGTGGTTTACGATCAGTGCTTGAGCCATCACGCAAGCTGCCTTCTTTTAACACAAGATCACCGCGATAGGCATAAACGCCTGGCGTGCTGGTTTCACCGTTAACCAAAGTGACGGTTAATAAGCCTTTAGCTTGATAAGTTTCTAATAACATTAATATTCTCCTAACTAGAGTAATGGGTAAATTAGTGTGACTGACAAGTGTTATTGAGGGAGCGGCAGTAATTTAGCCTCAGCTTTAATATTGCCCGCCTGCCCCCACGCAATCACACTCTCCACACACCACGAACATTTGGTGGGGTGCGCTTTAAGCACATCAAATTCGGCATAAAAACTGCCTTCACTATTAAAGTTAAGACAGCCTATGCGTTGTTTTTTCAAGCTATCGTACCAATAGCCCAGTAAATTATGTGTACCCGTAAAGGGATCTTTAACTAATTCAAAGAGCGCCTCATCGTAACAAGGATAAAGAAGACACTCCGTAGCGGCAAAGCCTAGCGCGTTAATTTCAGCGCACAAGCGCAGGCAAATGGCTTCTGCTAACTCACGCTGCAAGGTAATCTGTTCAGCTAAAACCATAAGAGTACTTAACGCTACCAAATATCCGCCGGCACCATCAACTCAGCAACAGGCGTTCCGCCCAGTAAATGCTGTGCAATGATGGTTTTAACATCTTCTTTTTTTAACGTGCCGTACATCACACCTTCTGGATACACCAACACACTAGGCCCGATCATGCACGGGCCCATACAGCCCGTGTTGGTCAGGGCGATTTTTTCAAACAGGTTTTGGCTCTGAATTTCGTTCATAAATTCATTCATAATTTCTGCACATCCTGAGCTGCTACACGAGCCACGGGGATGACCTTGCGGGCGATTTTGAGTACAAATAAAGACATGTTTTTCGGGTCTGGGCATGATTAACTCCTCTTAAAATTAAGTGTGGATAGTTAGGCGGAAATTTTATGCTCATGGGTAAAGCAATTTTTTGGACACACTTTCGAACAGGCGGTACAGCCAATACAATCTAGGGCATTGCTAATGCTCATGACCATGCTGTTATCGTCCTCGTCTTCAAAGTCACCGTAATCATCGTCAAATTCTTCAGCGTCTAGCGCATCGGACTTTTCAATTAAATCAAAGACGTCACGAGGACAGACTTTAAAGCAACGACCACAACCAATGCAGATTTTCTGATTAATTTCGGTAACATAAGCAGGTGTCCACGTACTGCCGCCAAAGGTAACGCTGGTGACAAATTCAGTCATACGCCACCTCGCGTTTAAGCTAATTGAGCTTGCGCGGCAAGCAACTTCTGATGGGCATCGTCCCAATTTTTACAGGCAACATACGTCGCTTGCGCAATGCCTAATAACTCGTGATAGCCTGCCGGTAAGTTGTCTTCTATCAAATCATGTAACGCCATTGCGTGTTCATTTGCTAAGCGTTTAAGCCTCTTAACTTCTTTCTCCAAGTATTGAACATCTTCAGTCATTTTTACTTCCTCAGTCGGTGGCAGCAGCAGGGTATTTCTCAATTAAACCTAAGGCTTTTTCAAGCACTTTATCGGTTTTTTCAATTAAATCTTCCAAGCTAGCAAAGCCAAAACGATGCGTGTCTCGAAGGATTTTATCGACGATAACCAGCTTGCCCACCATGATTAAAGCACGGCCAAAACCTTCGTGACTCAGGTGCACAATTGGTGCCGCCATCAAGCCAGATTTTTTTTCAATAAGCGTTGCCACCGAGTTGTAATAGGCTTTTAAACGGGCAATGGTAATTTCATCAGGATCGCCAATAACAGGAATCGCTTGCTTGCGCTCTTTGGTTAAAATCACAGGATCAATGATTTTAGCTTCCGACCACCCCGCGTAAGTATCGTAAGTATCGATAGCGCGTAATTGTCTGATGTAATCTATAACAATATCTGAATTTAAATTGACATCATTTTCTGGTACGACTAATGCGGCAGTTGCCATAGGTTTTCTCCTGAAAAGTAAGATGGGTTAGCAAAGCGTCCCCAACAGTTGATTTGTAAATTAAGGGTCATCATTTAACCCCCTTGGTTTAAAAGAGGTCGACTAACACTAAAAGCCATCATGCCAATTATTCATCCCAGCCTTCTTCTGCCATGTGCGCAAAGCGGTCAGGATCTGGCTGCTTATGCTGATTAAGTGCTTTTGCCAACCAACTGGATGGGCCGGCTTTAATTTCATTTTGCAAATCGATAATTAAGTCCTTAATTTTGCTGCCTTCATGCACTTTAATGGGCTGGATATTGCGCGCGATTAATTGATTAATTGCCGAACCGCCGACAGCTTGGCAATACACGGCAGCACAGCCATTAAGTAACTCAAGTTTTACAGATAACTTGTCCTCATTACCGTCTTGGCTAAGCTCACCAAATTGTGCAGCTTCCAGCAGTTGCGCATGATCTTTGTCCACTGCGTACACAGCAAAGCATTTTGCCGAACCAAAATGTTGATTAACGGTTTCCATATCGGTGCTTGCGAACGCGATTTTTAAAGCAGTTTTCATAAATTGCTCCTTAGCAAGGTCGGGCACAAGGTGCATACGTCGCGTTAATGACATGACTACGCCGACTCACTCGCTGCACTGAAAGGTTTTTGAGCGTACAGCGAGCGGTAAACAGGAATATCATCGTGCGAAAAATTAATCACCAAATTGGCTAAATCAAACAGTGTTTGGCGAGTGCCACGATAACCAACCCACGTTTTTTGATAGCCGCCAATCATGTCGTACAACGGAAAGCCCGCCCGCAAAATTGGGACACCCAAACGTTCTGCCGTGGCGACAGCATGAGAATTACCTATCAGCAATTGCACCTTATGTTCTTTACTCATCACCTCCATATCTTCAAGATCACCAATTTTGATGCGGGCAACAGGGATTTTTGCTAACAACGGCGTAGCGCACGACGTGACGGCCACCACCACCTCGGCACCCATTTCTTGTACTAAATCGATGAGTGCTGCCAGTAAATCGGCATCGGCAGCAATGCCAATGCGTAATTGTCCAAGCATAAAATGCGTATCTAACATGGCATCTTGTAATTGCGCCCGTTGCCGTTCCAACCGTTCAGGCACGGGATGAGTGCTGATTTCTGCCAAGGCACACAGTAGCGCATCCGTGGCTGTTAAGCCGTAAACATGATCGAGGGCGTAAGTGGGCACCCCCGTTTTGCTTTCCAGCAGCTCAGCGGCTTTACTTAATGACGCCCCAATAACCAGTGTTGCCAAGGCATCGCCTAACGTCGCCAGTTCAGAGATTGAGGTACCGCCGATGGTCACAGGACTAAAATCATCATCTGTTAAACACCCATCTAAAGACTCGGCTAAATCTGGAACAAATACTGGTCTAAGCTGAAATAGTTCAAAAATATCGCGCAGTGCTTCCAAATCCCCCGGTGTTAACAGGTAACTGACCAGCACATTAACTTGATGCTTACGCTTTCCAGGGCAGGTTCCGGCTTCATTGGCATCGGGAACTAAGGCACGAATAATTTCCGTTAAGGTTGCTGCATAACCCGTTTCAACACTGCCAGTAAAATCGGGCGTATTAACCGCAACCACAGCAATGTCGGCAAACTGAGGATTCGCGTCTCTAAACTCACGCACATTACGCTGTACATCAGCGCCCTGCGTTTCAGCTAAGCCAGTTGTTAAAATGGTAATCAAGGCAGGGCGAGATTTTTCGGCAATAGTCTTAATGCCGACACGCACATTTTCATCAGCACCCATAACCGAACTGCCCTGATCCATGGCCGTACTTTGCAAGGGAATAGGCTCACGAAAATGCCGCACAAAAAAAACTTTAGCAAACGCAGTACAGCCCTGCGAGCCATGCAGCATGGGCATTGCACGATTAAAGCCTAAAGTAGCCAGTGCGCCACCAATAGGTTGACTGGCTTTTAAAGGATTAACCGAGAGCGCCTTATTACGTTTTAAAATATCAGCCATTGCTGCGCTCCTGAGAGGTGACGCGTCGCCACGGCGCAGGCGTTCTAACCGCTTGCCAAACAGGGCTTTCAATAGTCAGCGCTAATTGCCGCACCAATTCCAACATGCCCTGATAGCCTTCATAACCAAACTCACGTTCCTGATTAATATCCAAAAAGGGAATTTTGGCCTTTAATGCCGTGTACATATTGCGCCCCCCAGCAATTAAAATATCGGCGTGATACTCGTGGACAATACGGATTAATTCTTTGGGGCTACCATCATTAATCATTACCGTGTTCTCGCCCATTAATTCGCGGATGCGTGCTTTATCTTCTTCAGTAGATTTATTGGTACCCGTAGCAACGACAATCATGCCCAAATCCTGCAAAGCAGAGATTACCGACCAACTTTTTACACCACCAGTAAATAACAACACGCGCTTACCTTTTAAACGCGCTTGCCATGGTTCTAATAGCGTTTTAATACGGCTTTCTTCTCGTGTAATAAGCTGTTCGGTCCGTTCGCTTAACTCCGCATCGTTTAACGCCTTAGCAAAATCGCGCAGGGCTTGACTGGTGTCGGTAATACCGTAAAAACTGCCTTCAAACCAAGGCGTACCATATTGTTGCTGTAATTTTCGAGCGACATTCACCATGGCTTTTGAGCACACCATCATATTCACTTCGGCTTTGTGCATGGTTTGTACTTCACGGAACCGCGCATCGCCAGACAGCGTACATAAAATACGCAGCCCCAATTCATCCAATAACGGCAACACATGCCAAAATTCGCCCGCAATATTGTATTCACCAATAAGATTTACATCATGAATGTTAAGTGGGCTGTTCATGGGCAAGGGATCTGGCTCACGCGTCCCAATCACCTGCGCCACCATCGCATCACCGGCAATGCGGTTACCTAAATTTTTAGTGCCATAAAAGCCTGCACAATCAATAGCAACAACAGGAACCCCCCAGTGCGCCTGGGCAGATTTACACACGGCACTAATATCATCACCAATTAACGCTGGCACACAGGTGTTATAAACAAATACTGCGGGCGGCGCGAAACTGTCTATCGCTTGTTTAATAGCATGAAACAAACGCTTTTCAGCGCGCCCCATCACAATATCCTGCTCCGTTAAATCCGTAGTCATACCAATACGATATAACTCCGCGCCAGAAGAGCGTGTGCCACGGTTATCCCAAGAACTTCCTGAACAGGCAATGGGCCCGTGGACAATATGGGCGACATCAGCAATCGGCAACAAAGCAATTTGCGCACCATCAAAAGCACAACCACCCGCCGCAGCACCTGGTTTGGGTTTGGCACAGCCCGACTTTTCTTTTTTGTTATGCTCACAAGCAGGTTCGTCAAGCAACGCGGCAATATCTTTTGTCGATTTCATGGCAAATACCCTAAAGTTTTTTTAAAAACTAAAGCAAAGCCTATGCCATTAAATAAGTAATTGAATTTAAAGCTGTTTATTGTTTTTTTGTTCTGTAGGAAAACCGACAAAGTGTCAGTTAAGGGGGGGGAATTACTAAAATATCCATGAACGTTTCGCTTAAATTCAAGATATTTTATAAAACAGGGAGGGGGAACTGCCAAAAGAAGGCGTGATGTATCTTCATAACATAAATAAAGAGGTGTAACCCTCTTCATGATTATCTTATTAACCACGGCAATGAAATCATGACAAAAGCGCTCACCGCAGAATGCCAATCTGTTTGGCAACGATGCGCATTTGTGAAGACATTTCAATCATCAATGGAGTGTCTTTACTCGAACTTATGCGCGCACTTCATGGCTCGATGAGTTCGTGGGTAGACGGGAATATAGGAATACTAATTATTACTGGTAAAAAAAAAGGGGAGCAAAGCTCCCCTTAAATGAGCGCACCTCAAACTTGTCCGGCAGGTTTATGTTTGTTGATAGAATTTTTATCTGCCTTAGGGGGAACTGTGTCGTTTTTATCCAGTTTTGTCATTGTGGTTGAACTGGGTTTGTTTAAATCAATATCTTTGGGAGGCTGTGGATCATTGCCTGACATTAATGCGTCAATTTGGTCTTTATCAATAGTTTCCCATTTCATCAGCGCATTGGCCATTTTATGCAGGATGCTAATGTTATCTTGCAGAATGGTTTCAGCTTTGTGGTAGTTTTTATCGATGACTGCGCGTATTTCTTCATCAATATGATGCGCTACCGTGCTTGACACCTTGCTTCCTTGCGAGCCAGGGTAACCCATAAACGGCTGACCACTTTCTTCGCCATAAACTAAGGGTCCTAACTTATCTGAAAAGCCCCAGCGAGTGACCATGTTGCGTGCTAATTCTGTAGCGCGTTCAATGTCATTTGAGGCACCTGTGGTGACACGATCACCGCCATAAATCATCAGTTCTGCAATTCTGCCGCCAAATAAGCTCGCAATTTGGCTTTCCAGTTTACGTTTGCTGGCACTGTATTGGTCTCTTTCGGGTAGGAACATGGTAATGCCTAGGGCACGACCACGGGGCATAATGCTAACTTTATAAACAGGATCATGATCATCGGATAACTGGCCAACAATACAGTGCCCTGCTTCGTGGTAAGCCGTTAATAATTTGTCATCTTCAGTCATTACCATGGTGTGTTTTTCTGCGCCCATTAAGATTTTGTCTTTTGCTTTTTCAAGGTCATGCATAGACACTTCTTTCTTATTAGCACGGGCAGCAAATAATGCGGCTTCATTGACTATGTTAGCTAATTCAGCACCTGAAAAGCCTGGCGTGCCACGAGCAATGTATTTCAATTCAACATCTGCTGCGGCAGGGACTTTTTTAATGTGCACGTTAAGAATTTGTTCTCTGCCTCGTACATCTGGCAAGCCCACATTAACTTGACGATCAAAACGACCTGGTCTTAATAAGGCTTTGTCAAGAATGTCCGCTCTATTGGTTGCTGCAATAACAATCACCCCTTCATTACCGTTAAAGCCATCCATCTCGACTAATAATTGGTTTAAGGTTTGTTCGCGCTCATCGTTACCGCCACCAACGCCCGCACCACCGCGTTGTCTACCAACAGCATCAATCTCATCGATAAAGATAATGCAGGGTGAGTGTTCTTTCGCTTGTGCAAACATGTCTCTTACCCGTGACGCGCCCACACCAACATACATTTCTACAAAATCTGATCCTGAAATAGTGAAGAATTTAACTCCCGCTTCACCTGCAATAGCACGTGCAATTAATGTTTTACCTGTTCCTGGAGGCCCCACCATTAAGATGCCTCGAGGAATTTGTCCACCCAATTTTTGAAATTTTTGTGGATCAGATAAGAAATCAACTAATTCAGCCACTTCTTCTTTTGCTTCTTCACAGCCGGCGACATCATTGAAGGTTGCAGTTAATTTATCTTCTTCCAGCATTTTGGCTTTACTTTTACCAAAATTATTGCCTCCCAAGCCGCCACCTTGCATTTTGCGTGCATAAACTATCCACACGGTAATTAATAACAGCATGGGGAACCATGAAATAAAAATTTGTAAGAACAGCGATTGCTGGGCAGGCGGAATCGTTCTAATCTGTACTTTGGCGTTAAGTAAATCGTCAATTAAATGTGGGTCGCCTGGGTTAAAGGTTTCAAAATTTTGCCCATCAGCTGTTCTGATTTTAATAAGTTGACCACTGACTTCAACGCGATCCACTAAGCCATTTTTAACTTTGGTAATAAATTCAGAATAAGCCAGAGAGTCTTGATAGGTCGGCGTAGTATTGACGCGCTCATAAATTAAGAACGCTCCAGTAAAAACAACGCCCCAAAGCAGCGCATTTATTAGGTATTTTTTCATTTTTCATCTCCTGACCGCAGCGCGGGTCATCTAATAAAACTACTATAAAATGATATGGGCATTCAACAGTTGACGTTGTTACATCAATCTCACGCTAAAGCAATTCATACCAAAGTGTTCAATTTATAAAAAGTACATCAGTTGTTGACCAAAACTTGTTTTAATTTTGTTGAGCGCAATGACTTGAATTTGTCTTACACGTTCACGCGTTAGATTTAATTCAGAACCAATTTCTTGCAAAGTCATTTCGGTGCCCGTTTCAACGCCAAAATGTTCGCAGATTATTTTGGCTTCTCGAGGATTTAGCGTATCAATTGCTTTAGATAATAATTCGGTTAATTCTTTATCTGCAATGGTTTGCAAGGCATGCGCAAAAATATGTTGCTCTAAATAATCAATGGGTGCAAATGAATCTTCGTCGTCATCTTGGTTCTCTAAAGACAATGCAGTTTGAGCAAAAGTAAGAATTGAAAAGATTTCAGCTTCAGACAATTTGGTGTAGTCAGCAAGCTCTTTCACGCTTGGCTCAATGCCGGTAAGGGCAGATAGCTCATTTTTTGCACGATACACTTTATTTATGTTTGCAACTTGACCACAAGGTACTCGCACTAAACGTTCTCCTCGCGACAGTGCGCGTGAAATTGCTTGTCTTATCCAATATCCAGCATATGTTGAAAATTGAAAGCCTAATTGGTAGTCAAATTTATCAACGGCTTTTAATAAACCTGTCTGCCCTTCTTGTACTAAGTCATCAAAGTCTAAAAAGCCAGATTTATACTGGTTGGCAATGAAAAGTACTAGGCGCGAGTTAGCTGCTGCAAGTTCTTGTCTAGCCTGCTGCCATAATTTTTCAGCAACGGTAATAGCTAGGGCATGCTCATACATTTCGCTGCTAGAGAGAAAAAGGAATGCAGTATCATGAAGTGCAATGGCTGAAAATAATTCTGGATAGTTAGTTTTGTTGAAGCGATTTTTTTGTTTTAAGCAAGACAGATGCCGCATGAGCGCATCAGAATGTTTAGGATTAGCCTGACATAGACCGCGTAAATCACAGCTATAAACGATTAAATCAGTGAGTTTGTTTAAATCATTAAAGGTATAGGGAAAGCTTTGAAGTGCTAAGGAAAGTTGATGTTTATAATAATCAACGCGACCTTGGCTGTTTTCGTTGTTGTATTGATTTGCTAAAACAAAATACTTTTTAATCTCACCTAAGGACGTAGCCAGATCTGAGGCTAAGCTTTCTTGCTCGTCTTCAGCCTCAACGCTGAAGTTATTTTTTTCGTATTGATTGAATAGCCATAATGCACACACAGGGAATTGTGCAAGTGCATTAATTAAGTGTAGTTTTTGATTGTTCAGTTTTCTGGCAATGTCAAAATTTGAATTTTCAACCCCCTCAGATACTTTAGGCAAATGTTGATTTGCCAGGTTAAGGGGTATTTTTTTATTAACAAGTGCGCTGTTTTGTCTGCTTGCATGTTCAGTTAGATAAGCCATATCACCAATCCCTCATTAAAACAAAGTGTTTAGAAAAATAATCGGTTGCGCTGTAATAGACTTCCTTATCAATCACGACTGATGAGTTTCTTCAATAATAGCGACAATTACCTGTCTTTGTTGCCAATTTGTTTACTAATCATTTCACCATAATGTAACAATAAGGCAATAAGTCGTCAAGATATAGTTTTACAAAACATGAACAAAATTTGTTATTTATTTGTTGGTGGTGATTTTTTAGCGCTGTATAACACTGTATTTTTAAGCTTATATGCTTGATAAATAGGTTATTTATAGATATTTTAGGGAAGGCTTAAGTATGAGGGGCTGTCCAGCTTTTACGAAGTGACTATGATTTTTGTTAATCGATTTTGTTTGTCTAGTTATGACGTTGTCGTAGGTTTAAAAACAGGGAGTGTTGAAGGTATTTTTGTTTTAGCGTGTCACGAGTAAAAGCAGTTAACGCACCTCAACAATCCCAGCAGAAAATTAAGTAGGAAACGTTTATTTTTTAAATAGGTTTTTGATTTTTGGCCATACTTTCTCTAGCCACTGTGCGTGCACATAGCTTGAGATGGGAGTAATTACGCATTTAATTTTTTGAACAACTATCATCAACTTTTTGATCGGTGTATTTTCTGGGTCATCACGCCATTCAATATAATGTGCGCCGATGCCATCAACAAACACGGGTTTAAATAGCCACATTTCTAAAATAGAAGTCACCCACATAAACATAAAAGAAATTCCCATGCCCATCCCTGCAAAAATAACTAGCCAAGCAAACATTGGGTGAATTTTTGTTAGCCACCACGACATAATGTCGGCAATCAGGAAGAAATAGGGCATGCCAATCGCTAAGCATTTATACTGCATGGTGGTGGTTTCAGCAAAGCTAAAAATGAGTCCAACAAACATGAAGATGAAGCTTATACCAAACAAATGAATATGCGAGACACGTGTGAGTGAGGCAAAGGTCGCGCCGCTGTCTTCAGTGGTGTATGACTTCAAAATGTCAAAATCATTGAAGTTTGGTAAGCCTGACGCGTCTTTGTTGTGACACGTTGCACAGCGTTCTTGAATGATTTTTTCAATCCCATCGTCGGTATATTTGTCCTCATCGGCACCATTTCTTACCCATTCGATAATGGCAAACCGTTCTTGGGCAGACGCGTTCGCCTTCATTGCGCCATTAAGTTGATTCTCCATGACTGTTCCCGAGCGATTGCCATAATAACTGTAAACAATATCATTGATAGATAAGCCAAATTGACCATCTGCCATGCCGTGGGTAAATAAAATTTGCAAAATAGCAAAAAAATAACCAACGCCAACAGTGCATAGGTAACCAGTAAATAATACTTTAATGGGCGTATCATGGTTTTTTAAAGAAGCATAATTAAGCGTCATAAAATTTCCTAAAGAGTAAATGTTGATAAATGATAATTTTGTAGTGAAACCGTAAGATAGTGGTGAAAAATACCATTTACCCTCTTAATTTCATAAAGTTATCGTGGACAATTTTAGCATGATTGATTTATCTCTTTAGTTTTACCGTGTCTGGAATAACAAGTTTATTTGTTTTAGCAAGGACGGACTGCATCAATCAAGCAGTACAGTCTTATTTATAGTTATTTTGTTCAAAAGCAAGTTAATGGCATACTTAATCTAACGAAGGCTGCATGCGGTATTTTTTTATAACTTTTCGTTGCCAGAATTTTGTCAGTGATGATAATTAATTCTTTTATAGTCTTAAGCTCTTAATTTAAGTTTACTTTTTTAAGCTCACTTTCTTTTGCACATAATAACGAGTTTCTGATTAAATTTAAGGTTGCGAATTGTTTGGCTGATATGCGTAAATGCATTTTTTTAAGCTGTGTTGAATATTTAAGTTATTTAAATGTTTGTGTTAAGTATTTTATGGATTGTGCTGTGTTCACAATTTGATTCTTTGAGGTAGAAATGAGTAAAACATCGAGTAAATCTGCAAATAAAGCCAATACATCACCTTCATCTACTGAAATAGACGATGATGACGATCTTTTTGATAACAGCGAGTTTTCGGCACTTCCAGAAAATTTAGAAAAAGAAACTATAAAAAAGGACGCACGTAGAAAAATTGAAATTTATTGGGAAAAAAAAATGCTGAGAGAGCAATTTGATGATTTTGATGAGTCTGAATTTGGTTTTTAATGAGTGCCAATCAAGCCCAACCAATCGTCATGCTTCTTAATGATACGCGCTAGGTTGAGCTTGAAGGCTGAAGCAGTGTGTTTAATTATTTTTATGTATACGTGGAAAATAAAGATCTCTATTCTCCACGCACTCGTTTAGCGCGGTTTTAACAGTTTGGGCTC
Source organism: uncultured Methylococcaceae bacterium (assembly GCA_903944165.1). Taxonomy (GTDB): domain Bacteria; phylum Pseudomonadota; class Gammaproteobacteria; order Methylococcales; family Methylomonadaceae; genus Methylovulum. The sequence continues at coordinate 53,259 of CAJAQT010000051.1, forward strand.
GAATGCGGTGTCTCGTTCCA
>CAJAQT010000052.1 GCA_903944165.1 uncultured Methylococcaceae bacterium
CCTTAACTTTATCGTTTTTTGCATAGCTACGCTCCTGCTACTTAGCGTAGCTGGCTTTTTTTTTGCCTTCAGCAATACCGGTGACACGCCTTTACCTTGGGAACAAAACTTATCACAAAAAACACACGCAGAAAAAATCCTTCGTAGCATGACTAGCATGCAGCATAAGGGATTAAATACTATTGCTCTTAATGAGCATGAATTAAACATAGTCACTCACTACTTATTTAATCTTTATCATGCCGGCGCAGTTCAATTGCATTTAAGGCCACATCAGCTTGATATTCGCATTCAGTTTCCTCACGTCCTCGCCAATCAATACGCCACTATCTCCCTGTCATTCATTCAACAAAAAAACAGCCCACTGCTGTTACTTGATGAACTGAGTATTGGTAACGTAAAAATTCCTAAGAATATTGTTAGATTTAGCTATCAGCAATTCATCAATGCCTCAACAAACAATTCGTATTTAAAGCTTGCTTTTCATTCTCTTCAAGCACTCGACATCAGCACTGAAAGAATAGCCCTTACCTACTTTTCCCAATTTGATACCTTATTTAATCCAACTGCACGCCTAAGTAGCGCTGAACAAAAAACGTTGCGACTTTACCAAAACAAGCTGAATGAAATCGTTCGGTTACATAATCAAAAATGGTTATTATCCTTAGCTGAATTATTAAAACCATTGTTCGCAATGGCTCAGCAACGCTCAAGCTTAAGCAATCCAATTGTAGAAAATCGCCTAGCAATTATTGCCATCAACGAATATGTCAATAAAAACAGTAGCCAGTTCTTATTCGCAACTCAAGCTGAAAAACAGCAGCAACATTACAATGTTTTTTTATATAAAAGGGGAGATTTAGCGCAACACTTTATTGCCTCAGCCTCACTGTCTGCGACACTTAATAAGCATCTTTCAGTAACACTGGGGGAGCAAAAAGAATTACGCGATGCAAAAATGGGCAGTGGTTTTAGCTTTATTGACCTTGCTGCGGATAAAGCTGGCAGTTATTTTGGTGACATAGCGACCTTATCATTTGAAACAGCTCAGCTTATCCAAAAAAACATGTCGGAAATTAATGATTACCGCGACTTTATGCCCGATCCAAGAGATTTACCTGAAAATATTAATCATACTGATTTTTTAAAAAATTACGGCTCGGTTAATACCGACAATTATAAAAAAATCACAACATTAATTGATCAAAAAATCACCTCAATGCCTCTTTACACAAAACACATTTCCCGTTGATTAAAGGACGTGTAAGCACTCTGTCTCTCACTTTGTTGAACGCGGTTAGGGAAGGCTTTATTAAATAAAGTCTTTCTCAATCCATAAGTAAAAAACTTCACTTACAATGATTTATCATAAAAATCTTTAGCCTTTGTGGTGGCGTTTGAGCTTTGATAATCTTGATGGGAGCTAAAATGATCATTTAATGCTTGCACTAACTCTTTGGTGCTTTCTCTTAATTGCCATAGCCGTGCCTTGGTTTTTTTATTCCAGCCAGCGGGTTCAAATACCGGCAAAATCATTCTAAAAAACGTTATATTTTTTTCAAACATTTCACCAATATTCTCCATTAAATGAAGTTCTTTTTGTCTTTCATTAAGCTGTTGAATGATTAATTTAGCAAGGATTCGACTGGTAATTAAATGCATAGGCAGCATAACCGCGATTAATGAAACCAGTGCAATGGGTCCAATGATAGGATCAATTAATAATTCCAATATTCCAAGCTCAATTTCGGCAAAAATAGCAAGCATTGCCACAAAACTGAGCACAATGACAGAAGCCAGTGTGGAACGTTCTTTCCATAACATAATCCCACGCTTAACTTCAGGAATAACGGTGTTTTCAATGTCAACAATATTTTTTTCCAAGGCATCCAATACGCGATAAGAGCGCTCGTGCTCAACATTAGCTAAGCGTTGATCAATCTGTGAAAAGCAACTTGGCTTTGGCATGGCTGATGAATTAGCTAACTCAGCTAAAACAATAAATTGCCCGGTGTTTATACCTCGATCAGATAATTTTCTTTGCCATAAGGAAATCATTGCATTGCTATTTGTTACACTCAGACTTTCTCCGGCATCATCAATTAAATAAACAAATTTATTCGAATCTTGATAAGCAATAATCTGATCAATTAACTCCTCTATTAATGGGAAATCTTGCTCGAAAATATCCGTAAAAATTAACACTAAATCGGAATGATCAATCATGTGATGTGTTAATAAAGAAACCACCGGTGCTGCTTGTGAACTGACTACCGCAGGTGCATCAATAAATAACTTGCCTTTTAAGCGTTCACTTTGCAACGTTTTTAATTCTAAAAAAGCGTTAATACGACTGCCCGCACCCGCCTGTAAGCGATCGATTTTACGACTTACTTGATAAAATGGGTAACGCGGATCAACATCTAAGGCAGTGCCTTGCAAGGTAACTGAATTGGGCTGAGGACTATCCATCAAGACCGTAAACTTATGGCTGGATGCCTGTATTCCTGAAAGCAGCTGTTCAGACCCTAAGTAACTATTCATAAACTTAGATTTGGCTATAGAACTGCCACCTATCAAACTCACGATTGGCCACCATGAATCTTTAGATGCCGTCGTTTCATCTGCATTAATCAATCCTAGGTCATATTCAATTTGATCTAATTCTTGAAAAATTTCAGCTACTTGGTGCAATACTGGATTGTCACTAGCAAACTGTTTTTCAAGATTCATTAAATATTTACTTAGTATCTTTTCAGCCATTCAGAATAACCCCGTCATTATTTTATCAGTAGTGTGTAAATAAACTTTAAACCCAGCTAATCTGGATTGTTCAGAAATTGCAAGTGTCTATGCGTTAATTTTAAATCATGAAAAACAACCTTATTAAAAGTCTTTACTACGGCATCAGCCTCATCACACAACAAGAATTACGTCCATAAACGCTCTATTTAATCATGCATTAATGTAACGGATTACCTCAAAAATGCTAATTTTTTTACCTAAGGCGTTGTTAAACGCCTAAATTAACTTGTCCTAAGAAAATATGCTTTTTAAACGTCTGATGTCAGCAAAATCGTCTCGCGTAAACAACCGCGCATCAGCCCATTACTCGCCTGATACTTTACTAAGATGCGACTTTATTTTGCACTGTCTGGATAACGATTCCAGCATCACCTAAAGTGGCGTTATTGTGTAACTTCAGTAAGGTACTGACAACCATGCTTTACATGTGGTATATTGTTAACCATACTACCCACTGTATTAATATGTAATTTTTGAAATTATAAATAGTAATCCTTACAGCAAACTAGGCCCATTAAGCCATTACTGCTCCCTGGAATGCTCCGCACTATAAAATCACAAAAAACTATCGAACGTATAATTAAAGCTAAAAATAACAACACATTAACCAAAATAATGGATGCGCGTTATTGATGCCTTATTAGGTAATCCTAAAGAAGTAGCTAATTTAATTAGACTACTTGTCGCTTTGATGAAAAATCATCAGAACATTACCTAACTGCATTTTTATAGGCTCTAAAAATGAATGAAATACCCCCTCACGAATGGATTTCAATAGCGGCTTATTACAAAGCAAAACACCGACACTTTGCGCCAGGTAAGGCACTAGAGGACTGGTTAGCCGCTGAACATGAATTTGTCCTTAAGCAAATTCATTATTATTTAATCCAAGCCAATGAGGATGGTATTACCCTCCATAGTCTTCACAAATTAGCTGACGCAATTGGCATAAATAAGCCCTATTCCCTGCATTCTAAAAAAGAACTCATTCACGTCATCCAAAATGCTACGCATCATTATCCATGTTTCGGTGGCGAGCATAAACTACAGTGCTCTGAGCATAACTGCGAATGGCAAACAGAATGCAAAAGACTGACTGCCAAATGGTATTCTCAAGATTAATCACAGTAAATCTAGTACCACAAAATGCTTACACCCGTTGCTATCTGGCTTACCTTAGCTGATCTGTCACAAAAGGCTCAATTTGCTGATACAGTAATTGATGCATTTTTGGACTGCCTGCAATGACATTACCCGACACCAAGTAATTATCATTGAAGGAAAAATCTGTCACCACACCGCCCGCCTCTTTTATTAATAAAATGCCCGCTGCCATATCCCATTCCATGATGCCTATTTCCCAAAAACCATCTAATCGTCCTGCTGCAACATAAGCTAAATCTAAGGCTGCTGATCCAGCACGACGAATTCCAGCACACTCCATTGTCAAGCTTTTAAACATGCTTATATAAGCCTCTAAATGCTTATCGGTTTTAAATGGAAAGCCCGTTCCAATTAATCCACCTTTTAGCGTCGCTTGCTGAGTAACGCGCAAACGACGACTATTTAGCATCGCACCACCGCCCCGTTTTGCAGTAAATAATTCATCCCTTAAGGGATCATAAATCACCGCAAGCTCTAGTTTATTTTTATATTTTAATGCGATGGACACAGCGTATTGAGGAAAACCATGCAAAAAATTAGTGGTACCGTCAAGCGGATCGATTACCCAAACAAACTCATTACCCGCATGACTTCCGCTTTCTTCAGCAAGCATTGCATGATCTGGATAGGCAGTTCTTATGATATTAATGACCTCACGCTCGGCCATTCGATCGACTTCACTGGCGTAATCATTCTTCCCTTTTTGATCAATCCGTAACTGACCTATATTATCTGATGAACGCAGAATTAAATCCCCGGCACTTCTTGCTGCACGAACAGCGATATTTAACATTGGTTGCATAATGCTTTACTAAAATTTCAATGATTAAAAATCCATAGAATAACAAAACTTTTGATAAACTTTGCTGTTTTTTCAGCTAATGGAATTCCCTTGCTCTCTCAAATAAAAATAGTTCTTGTTGAAACAACGCATCCTGGAAATATTGGCGCGGCAGCGCGTGCAATGAAAAATATGGGACTTTCCAACTTATGCTTGGTTAATCCTCAACACTTTCCTAATGCCGACGCCACCTCCAGAGCGGCTGGTGCTGACGACATTCTTGGTCGTGCTCAAATTGTGACCTCATTAAATGAGGCCGTTGCTGATTGCCAGCTGATTGTTGGGTGCAGCGCTCGAAGCCGTACAATTAGTTGGCCAGAAATATCCCCCCGCACCTGTGCAGAACACTGCCTAAATCAAGCGCCCAATGCCGTCACCGCACTGCTTTTTGGTCGCGAAAATTCTGGCTTAAAAAACCATGAAATGGATTTATGTCATTATTTATTACGCATTCCCTGTAATGAAAACTTTAGCTCATTAAACGTGTCTGCCGCCGTTCAGATTATTTGTTATGAACTTTTCATGGCGCACAATTCTGCTGATCAATCTCAACATAAGCTTGATAAGCTTGCTAATACCCTCCCGTTAGCAACGGGCGAACAGATGGACTTGTTTTTTAATCATTTACACCAAACATTAATTGATATTGGTTTTATGCACCCAGACAAATCAAAATCAATTATGCGCAGAATGCGGCGCATTTATAATCGAACCCAACTTGATACCAAAGAATTGGATATATTACGCGGCATTTTAAGAATGTCCCAAGACAACCAAAAGAGTAACTAATATGCTGGAACGTTTAAAAGAAGATATTGCTTGTGTATTTGATCGCGATCCAGCCGCACAATCATTTTTTGAAGTCTTAACTACCTATCCAGGCGTACATGCGGTTATTATTCATCGCATTAGCCATTACTGCTGGTTATCAGGCTATAAATGGCTAGCAAAATTTATTGCTTACCTTTCACGATGGTGGACTGGCATTGAAATTCATCCTGGCGCTAAAATTGGTCGACGACTTTTTATAGATCACGGCATGGGAATTGTTATTGGTGAAACAGCGATCATCGGTGACGATTGCACGCTTTATCATGGCGTAACGCTTGGCGGCACAACGTGGAACAAAGGCAAACGGCATCCAACATTAAAAAATGGCATCATTGTCGGTGCTGGAGCCAAAATATTAGGCCCAATTACTATTGGTGATAATGCTAGAGTTGGCTCAAATTCTGTGGTGTTAAAAACCGTACCTAACGGCGCAACCGTTGTTGGCATTCCGGGACACATTGTCGATAACAAAACCAAGCTAAATACGCCTTCCTCAACAAATCTAACAACCAAGTTCGAATTCGACTCCTACGGATTAACCGCCGACATGCCTGACCCCATTGCCATCGCAATTAATCGAATGCTAAATCATATCCACACTCTCGACAAACAAATTGAATCAATGCAAGAAGCCCTTAATAAGGCCGGCATTCAATGCCAGAACCCTCCAAATAACAATTTGGAGGGTTGCAAAATTAAAGACTAAACACTCATCCTTAACCCAACCCATTAATAACAAGATGTTTTTTAAATTTTATTACAGCTAGGTACTCGGCATAAATCTTGACTATTGCAGTAGGTTAAGTATAGTTAACAAAAAACAACTTTATTTTAAGGATATTTATATGCGCTTAACAACTAAAGGACGGTATGCTGTAACGGCAATGCTTGACCTTGCATTTCATAGTCAAATTAGACCCGTTACATTAACTGAAATTGCAGCTCGCCAAACAATCTCATTGTCATATCTTGAGCAATTATTCGCCAGATTACGTCGCGCAGGAATGGTTAAAGGCGTAAGAGGCCCAGGCGGCGGCTACACTTTATGCGGTTCAGCAGATGAAATAAACATTGCTGACATTATTGCGGCAGTAGATGAGCAAGTAGATGCCACTAAATGTGGTGGTGAAGCCAATTGCCAGCAACACCAAGCCTGTTTAACACATGGCTTATGGATGGGTTTAAGTGATCAAATTAGAGGTTATTTAAAGAGCATTACGCTTGGTAATTTACTAGAAAAACATAATGTTCAAGAGGTCGCCAAACGTCAAGAACTTGAAGCACAAAAGATTGTTGAAATCCACCGCCAGGTTTCTGTTAACCCATAAACAGCATGATTTATCTTGATAATAACGCGACCACAGCTTTAGACGATCGCGTTTTAGAGGCTATGCTGCCTTTTTTATCCACGCATTATGGCAATCCTTCAAGCTTATATCGACAAGGAAGAATTGCCAGAAGCGCTCTTGATACGGCACGAGAACAAATTGCCCAAGCGTGCTCAACAACCCCTAATCAAATCATTTTTACTAGTGGCGGAACTGAGTCAAACCATCTTGCATTAAATTCACTACCACCTAAGTCTTCACTCGCTATTTCTACGATTGAACACGCATCCATCGCTGAGCCAGCTCAAGTTTTAAAACGCCAAGGTATTTCATTACAGTCTATTGGCGTCAGCAAGGAAGGTGTCATGACTCCAGCCCAACTTGAATCAATCTTTGCAAACCAGTCTCCAGATTTGATTTCAATCATGCATGGCAACAATGAAACTGGAGTCATTCAAGATATTCGTTTTATTTCGGAACAGTGCAAAGCACTAAACGTTAAACTCCATACTGATGCATCACAAACATTTGGTAAAATTCCTGTTTCATTTTCTAACTTAGGTGTTGACCTTATGTCTATTTCTAGCCATAAAATTTATGGTCCTAAAGGATGCGGCGCACTTATATACGCTAAACAAAATCAACTCCACCCCATGCTTTATGGTGGCGGACAAGAACAACAACTACGTGCTGGTACCGAAAATGTTGCCGCTATTGTTGGCTTTGGCAAAGCAGCAGAACTTGCTCATACAGAACTTCAACAACGTTATAATCACACTAAAATATTGAGGCAACACTTAGAAACAAAGCTATCAACTATTCCTGGCATGACTATTTTTGGACATGGCGTCGACCGCTTACCGAATACCACTCAATTTAGCATCGACAACATTAATGGCGAAATGCTACTAATGAAACTGGATCAAAAAGGCATTGCAGTCTCTAGTGGCTCAGCATGTGCAAATAACAGTAAGTCGTCAAGCAAAGTAATAATTGCTATGGGCTACCCGGCCTCCACAGCCGAATCCGCTATTAGAGTAAGCTTTGGAAAAGATAATACAGAGCAAGAAGTCGCTCATTTTTTTGATACATTACTCAGCTTAGTCAACACACTATAAGGACTATTTATGCCCGTCACCCTTACAGAAAAGGCCGCAAACCAAGTTAAAAAACAATTAGCTACTCGAGGCAAAGGCCTCGGCTTAAAGCTTGGTGTGAAAAAATCAGGTTGCTCTGGATATTCATATATTATTGATTATGCAGACACTATTAATGAAAACGATTGCTCGTATCAAAGCTTTGGCATTAATATCATCGTTCCTTCTGATGACATTCAATTTATTGACGGCATGGAATTGGACTATTGTAAAGAAGGCATCAATGAAGCTTTTAAATTTAACAATCCTAATGCCGTCGGTACATGCGGCTGTGGCGAGAGCTTTGCAGTAACAAACCCTATTTCTTAATGAAAAATATAGTTATTTTTACAGACGATCCAGGGTGGCATGGCAAACAGCTTCAACAGGCATTTGCCAATCTAGGCTACACCAGCTTTTTTGCTTCACTGACCAATTGTCAGTTACACATATCCCCCCACGCTATTCCAATCATTATTCCAGGACTAAAAGAATCTCTTCCCTGCGCAGTATTTGTCCGTGGCATTCCAGGCGGCTCACTTGCTGAAGTAACGTTTTACCTTAATATTTTACATAGCCTAAAAAAACTTAATGTTCCTGTTTATAACCAAGTAAACGCTATTGAGCATACTGTAGATAAAGCAGCAACAAGCTTTTTACTGCACCAAGCAAAACTCCCAACACCCACTACATGGGTCGTTAAAAATACTAACGACGCTATAGCCATAACAAAAAATGAATTACAGCAAGGACATTTTGTTATCTGCAAACCCCTATTCGGTTCTCAGGGAAAAGGTATCCGTCGAATTGAAAAAACTAGCGACTTACTTTGGCTAACATCAAGCCAAGGCATTTTTTATCTCCAACGATTTATAAACTGCCTCGGCAATGATTTTTCTGATATTAGAGTTTTTGTTATTAATCAAATTGCAATTTCGGCAATGCGCAGAAAAGGAAAATATTGGTTAAATAATGTTGCCCTAGGCGCTCACTGCGAACCTATCGAGTTAACAGATGCTCTCGCTAAGCTTGCGACGAAGGCAACACTCGCATTAAATTTAGAATACGCTGGTATCGATATTATTCAAGATACTAGTGGTCACTACACTATTATTGAAGTCAACAGCATTCCTGCCTGGAAGGGTCTGGAGTCAACGTGTTCAATAAATATTGCTCAACTTCTTGCTGATGATTTAATTAACCGCTTCATCAACTAAATATCCAGCCGCGTGATGACACCAAAGCAACTCGCTGAACTTTACTTACTTGCCTGCGAAACAGAATTACAGGCATTTAAACCTGGCAATGTAAGTATTTATTCTGACGGCCATGACATGACTGTCAACGACTTTAGAATCAGCTCAGAAAAAAGTGCACCTCCACTTTGCAACCCCAAGTTTAGCCTTGGCGAAAAAATTTATTATGCTGTTAAAGCAACGGCCAACAACGTTGGATGCAATACAAACCTAGGGATTATCTTATTATGCGCACCATTAATTCATAGTGCGCAAACTAAACAACCAAGCACCTCGATTAAAAGCGCGCTATCAAACACGCTATTAGCAACGACAATTACTGATGCCAACTGGGCATTTAAAGCAATTGCCTTAGCTGCTCCAGGTGGCTTAGGGACGAATACTGCGCAAGATGTTCATAATCCAGCAACGATAACCTTATTAAAAGCCATGCAATTAGCCGCATCTAAAGACCGAATTGCCTTTCAGTATTGCAATCAATACAGAGATATTTTCGATTTTTTAACTCCGATATACTATAATAGTGTAAGTAAATGGAACAAACCCAATTGGGCTGCAGTAATGGTTTATCTAAGTTGTATAGCTCAACTACCAGATAGCCACATTGAAAGAAAATTTGGTGATTGTTATACATTAATGATTGCTGAAAAAATGAATTTATTAAAAAATGCTTTGCATAATGCAGATAGACCAGAGACTATTCTTCCACTGCTTTATAGTGCAGACAAAGAACTCAAATCTCTACGCATTAATCCTGGCACAACCGCTGATTTAACTGTAGCAACAATTTTTTCAGCATTTTTACAAGACTTTAAAAGTCTTTAACAAATTTGTTCATTCAACAAATAAGGAGACACGTAAGTGTCAATATTAGCTCAAATTTTTTCAACTTTTTCTTCACAGGGGAAAACAAAAATGGCAAAAATTAATAAATTGTGTGTTGGTGAATCTTTAGTGGGCGAAGGCAATGAAATTGCACACATCGATTTAATCATTGGTCCAAGAGGATCTGCTGCTGAAAGCGCATTCGCAAATGCTTTAACAAATAATAAAGATGGTTTCTCTACTTTATTAGCAGTTGTTGCTCCTAACTTAATGGTTAAACCAGCAACAATTTTATTCAATAAAGTTACTATAAAAGGCTCAAAACAAGCAGTTCAAATGTTTGGTCCTGCTCAACGCGCTGTTGCTATGGCGGTTGCTGATTGTGTTGAAGATGGCACTATCCCAGCTGATGAAGCTGACGATTTATTCATTTCAGTTGGTGTTTTTATTCACTGGCAAGCTGAAGATGACGCAAAAATTGAATCCTTCAATTATGCAGCAACTAAAGAAGCATTAAAACGTGCTGTTGCTGGCACACCAACAGCTGCTGAAGTTGTTGCTGCTAAAAAAGAAGCAAAACATCCATTCGCTGTAAATAATGAAGCATAAAACTTAACGTTTAATGCCTTATAAATACCTCGGTAATTTTATCGAGGTATTTTTTGCCTCTAAAATATCTTCAGACGTAATTGCTCCAGTATGAAGACTTGTTGCCAAAAGAACTTTTTCAATACCTATTTTTTGTAATAAAAATAAATCATCTCTATTTCTTACTCCTCCCGCAGCAATAAACGTCTTATTTACTTTTAATTGTCTAAATTCATTTAACTTATTCACATCAGGCCCCAAACAACTTCCCACACGCGCTAATGTCATTATGATAATTTCATTTGGCCAATGCTCTTGGGTATTAAAAAGATCACTTGCCCCCAACGCAACTCCAGCGCTTGAATAATCTAACGATAGTACATAATTTTTTTTCAACAACCGTATTTCTGAAATTGAATTATCTTGATATGACTCACTACCTATCACAGGCAAATAATTTTTAGGTCGTTTCGTATAAAATTGATACGATTGACGCCCCTGATCCACCCAAAAACTCAATTCTGAAAAACGTAAAATTACTTGATCTATTAGTTGCGTTTGACTTTCCTGACCCGTTATAGCATTTAAATCCGCAATATAAAAAGTATCAAAGCCATACAATGCTAATAATGCCTTTATAATACCCTCCATATCCGAACCAGCATAAAGGCACGAATCAAGCGGTTGATAATTAAATCTATTACCTAAATGAGCATGTACTACAATATTGTCTTTAATATCTATAACTGGAATTATTTTCATCGAACAAAAAAATGAAAGTATTAATTTTTGAATTTATTTCAGGAGGCGGATTAAATAAAGAGGCGCTTCCCAATACATTACTAAACGAAGGACTGATTATGCTAAACGCTGTAATTGAAGGTTTTTCTAAGATGAAAAACGTTCAATTAGTCGTTATGCAAGACTTTCGTGTAAAACCACACCTATCTTCTAACAATATTACACGCCCTATAATTTATAAGCACCAAAATTATTTTCATGAGTTTGTTTATTTATCAACAACATGCTCTTTTGTTTGGCCTATCGCACCTGAATTTAACAGCATCTTACTCAACTTATGCAAATCTGTTGCACCTGAAAAATTACTAATATCTATCCCTTCTGCAATTGAAATAACCAGCAATAAATTTTTAACCTATAAATTCTTAACTAGGCATGAAATTACTACAGTACCAACACAACTGCTTTCTCTGGATTGTCACTATGAAGATACACACATGCTTAAATCTATTGACGGCGCTGGATGTAATGAAAACATCTTAATTACATCTAAAGCTGAGTTTGATAGCGCGCTGTTTCATGTAAATAAATACATCATTCAACCACATATAATTGGCGTAACAACAAGCATATCCTGTTTGTTTTATAATGAAGAAGCACAGATACTTTCATATAATTTACAAGAATTTAGACTTATAAAGAATCACTACCAGCTTGCAAAAATTACTGTCAATTATTCACCATATAATCATCACCATCAGATTCTCGCATCTAAAATAGCAAAAGCAATCCCTGGTTTATGGGGATACATTGGCATTGATTTAATTGAAACACTAGATAATATATTTGTTTTAGAAATAAATCCTAGACTCACCACTTCTTTTGCTGGAATTTACCCCTCTTTAGGAATTAATATTGTTGAGGAACTCTTTATCATGAAAAATAAAAATATTATTAATTCAACAAATAACGCTTCTTTTTTAATTAACCTAAACAATAACTAAATTTATGTATTATGTCGGGTGGGACTTAGGCGGCGCACATATAAAAGCTGCATTATTAAATTCTTCTGGGGTTATTTGTAAAACATTTTTAGTCCCCTGTCCGCTCTGGAAAGGACTTAACCATCTTTCATCCGCAATATCCTATATTCTAAATTTATTACCAGATAAAGATATTTACCACGCGATTACCATGACTGGAGAATTAGTTGATTTATTTGATAATCGAGAACAAGGCGTGCAAGAAATTATTAAAACAAGTAAATCACTATTACTGCCTGACTATACCTATTTTTATGCTGGCCATAATGGATTAATTAACGACGCAGACTTATTAACATCTATTTATACCACTATTGCATCAGCAAATTGGCTTGCAAGTGCAAGCTACATTGCACAAAAACTTGATGACGCTATTTTGATAGACATCGGCAGCACAACAACAGATATAATTGTTATAAGCGACGGTCAAATAAAATCAACAGCACTTAGTGATTACGAACGCCTTATTTCTCAGGAACTAGTTTATACAGGCATTATTCGAACACCTGTAATGGCCATAACCCAGTCAATTATGCAAAAAAACAAATCAATTAACGTTGTTGCTGAGTATTTTGCTAGCATGGCAGATGTTTATCGAATGACGGGGGAACTAAATGAACATACGGATCATACGGAAACAGCAGACGGGAAGGCTAAAACAATTGCGGCAAGTGCTAGGCGATTAGCGCGAATGATTGCTTGTGACGTTGAAACTGAGGAATTAGATACTTGGCATTTGTTTGCTAAGAATATTAGGCATCAACAAATTCAAAAAATATCAGCATCTCTAGATTACTGCCAAAATTATTATTCTCTTCCCTATCACTATCCTCTCATAGGTGCTGGCATTGGGCATTTTTTAATTAAAGAAATAGCGAATTCAAAAAAAATATCTTATATTGATATTAATTCCTTTTTTTGTTTCAAACAAGAATTCACAGAATACTCTCCATCCGACATTGCCCCTGCTGCGGCTCTTTCTTATTTATTAAAACATAAACTAGAAACAGACAACTCCGACTAAACAGTAAACAATTAATTAAGCCCAAAACCATATTTTTGCATTCGATACAATAATGTATCTCTAGTAAGACCAAGCAATCTAGCTGACTTACTCCTGTTTCCTTTGGTTCTATCTAGTGCTTGATAAATTAAATCAGCCTCTAATTGATCAAGTCGTACTCCACATTCTGGCAAAATAAAACCTTCTGACTTATTAGTTTCTCTTACTTGCTTAAATTCATAAGGTAAATTCTCAATTTCAATTATTTTACCTGCTAATAAAATACTTAAACGCTCACACAAATTTCTTAGCTCCCGAATATTACCTGGCCAACTATAGTTTTTTAGTACTTTTAAGGCTGCCTTGCTAAATCTTGGCGCTGGTATTGAATGCAACTCTGAAAAATATTTAAAAAAATGATTAATCAATAAATCAATATCTTCAGATCGTTGTTTTAATACAGGCAACTCCAATGGCACAACATTTAATCTAAAAAACAAATCCTGCCTAAATTTTCCGTCTATTATTAATTGATTAAGATCAGTATTTGTCGCAGCAATTACACGCACATTTGTTTTATGTAAGGTTGTTTCGCCTATAGGTATGAACTCACCAGAATCTAAAAATCTTAACAATTTACCCTGTATAGCTAAAGGTAATGAGTTGATTTCATCTAAAAATAAGGTTCCGCCATCAACCGCCTTAAAAATGCCCTGCGAATTATTATTTGCCCCCGTAAACGCTCCTTTTTTATGACCAAATAATTCAGACTCAATTAAGCCTTCAGGTAAAGCCGCACAGTTTAATGAAAGAAAGGTTTTATTTGCACGCCGACTTGATTTTTGAATAGCACGCGCCAACACCTCTTTACCTGTTCCCGTTTCACCCTTAATTAATATAGCCACATCGGTACACGCTGCAATTTTTGCGCTGCGAATCATGGATTCTAATTCAGGCGATTTACCAATGATTGAGCTAAAATAATCCATAAAAAACCTCCAAACTAATGGTTAGTTACATGCATGTCAGCATGTGTATTAATTACCATTGGATTTAACCAAGGCATGGCAGCCATCAGCGCCAATGTTATCATAAATAAACCGATTGCTTTCCTAAATTGTTTCATTCTGGAAAGCCGAGTTAACACACCATTCATTACACCTACACTCATCACTGCGGGTAAAGTCCCTAAACCAAAGGCCAGCATAGTGAATGCGCTTTTCTCTGCACTTCCTGCTGTAGCGGCAAGAACCAAAGCTGTATAAACCAATCCACAAGGCAACCAGCCCCACACAACCCCAAATAAATATGCTTGTAATCTATTTGAAACGGGTATAAGCCTTCGACCATAGGGCTCTAATTTCTTCCATAAAATTAACCCCACTTTTTCGACATATGCAAACCTAGAAAACCATCCTGCAATATACAGCCCTGAACTTGCCATTATAATTGCAGATAAAATTTGTATTATTCGATAGCCATGCTCTCCAAACGGCATAACAGTAATTGTTTGAATAATACCAACGAAACCTCCCGCAAGCATATAGCTTGTTAATCTCCCTAAATTATAATTAAGTACAAAAGCCGATAAAAGGTAATTACTGCCTCTAACATTTGGGCTTAAACTTAAAGTTAATGTACCAATAATAGACCCACACATTCCAATGCAATGTAAGCTACTGGCTAAACCCATTGCAAAAGCAACTATATAGGAACTTGTAAAAGCAGGATCAAATGGCATAGACTAAATACATAAATGTTGTACAAAATTACTTTATTAACTATTAAAGATACGCTTTATTTCTAATTGAATATTGTCCACTATCTCTTTACGATTTTCAGCATCTCGTATAGGACGTCCCATAACAATATAATCAGCACCATTTTTAAACGCATCCCCTACACTTACCACTCTTTTTTGATCATCCTTTATAGCATTGTCAACCGGGCGAATACCTGGAGTGATTACTACTAATTTATTATCAAGAGACGCTCTCAACTTCCCTACTTCTAAACCAGAGGAAATGACTCCGTCGCACCCCAATGCTAAGGCTCGTTTAGCACGGGATAATACCAGCTCTTCCACGTTACATTTAAATCCTAAATCAGCCAAATCCCCTTGATCTAAACTTGTAAGCGCGGTCACTGCAAACACCATTAACGCACCTTTTTCTTTTACTGCAGCCGCTAACATAGCATCATTGCCATGTACTGTTGCAAAATCGACACCCTTACTGCTCAACGCTTTGATCGCTCGCCCAACAGTTTCTGGAACATCAAAAAACTTTAAATCCACAAATATTTTCTTTTGCTTCTTTTTTAGAGACTCGATGAAATCGAAGCAATTTCCCGACATAAATAACTCCATACCTATTTTATAAAAACAGGCACTTTCTCCTAATTCTTCAACAAATAACTCAGCTTCAGCAATTGCAGGCACATCTAAAGCAACAATTAAACGTTCATGTGTAGGAATGTTTTTTTTTGAAATTAATTGATTCATAATTTTTAAAAGCTATCGTAAATTTAAGACTAATTGCTCGCTTCAATAAAAAACTAAGCAGCGATCCTACAAAACATTAAATAAATTTTGCACTTGTTATTTTTAACGTGCCAACTTAGATCATATTTTCAGGCGTGACGGAAAGTATCTCAACCTCTTTTCATACGCGGCAAAAGCCTTCACGCCATGAAAATGTTCGCTTGACAATCCAGCACTTAACTTTTAAGCAAAAAAAAGGCTGCCAACGTGTACTGTTGGTAGCCTTTATTTGTTCTACGAAATAGAGACTTATTTTTTATCTTTATTACGTTCGTTGACTTCTTTAACCACCTCTTCCGCTACATTTTTAGGGCAAGGCATGTAGTGTGAGAATTCCATAGAGAACTGACCACGACCAGAAGTCATTGTGCGTAAATCACCAATGTAGCCAAACATATCACTTAAAGGAACATCAGCTTTAATACGCACACCTGTAAAACCTGGATCTTGTGATTTAATCATGCCACGGCGACGATTTAAGTCACCGATAACATCACCAACGTGCGCTTCAGGTGTAAACACGTCTACTTTCATGATGGGCTCTAATAATTGTGGCGCGGCTTTAGGAATAGTTTGACGATAGGCTGCACGCGCGGCAATTTCAAATGCAATGGCTGACGAATCGACCGCATGGAAACCACCATCAGTTAAATTCACTTTGAAATCTAAACAGGGGAAACCTGCCAAGACACCTTTATCAATACTTGCTTTAAAGCCTTTCTCAACTGCTGGCCAGAATTCACGTGGTACGTTACCGCCTGTTACGCTTGAGATGAAGACAAAGCCAGTACCTGGCTCACCTGGTTCAATGATGTAGTTAATTTTTGCGTATTGACCAGAACCACCTGATTGTTTTTTATGAACATATTCATCTTCAATACGTTTAGTAATGGTTTCACGGTAAGCAACTTGCGGTTTACCTACATTTACCTCAACGCCGTGCGTACGCTTAAGAATATCAACTTTGATATCTAAATGTAATTCGCCCATGCCTTTGATAATGGTTTCACCTGATTCTTCATCCGTTTCAACACGGAAAGAGGGATCTTCTTTAATCATTTTACCTAAGGCAATCCCCATTTTTTCGTTGCTGCTTTTATCTTTAGGTGCAATTGCAATAGAAATAACAGGATCAGGGAAAACCATAGGCTCTAATGTAGCGGGTTTATCAGGATCACATAAGGTGTGCCCAGTTTGGACATTTTTCAAACCAATTAAGGCGATAATATCACCTGCTTGTGCAGTTTCAATTTCAGAAGGATTATCCGCATGCATTTCCACCATACGACCAATACGCTCTGTTTTACCTGTGAACGTGTTTAACAACATATCGCCTTTTTTCAAGCGACCTGAGTACACCCGCACGAAGTTTAAGGCACCAAAACGGTCGTCCATAATCTTAAACACTAACGCACGAACCGGACGATCTGCATCAACTGTTGCAAAAAGACCCGTTGGATTACCTTCTAAATCCACTTCAGGCTGTGGGCTAACTTCGGTTGGATTAGGTAAATAATCAATAACACCATCAAGCACCAACTGCACACCTTTATTTTTGAACGATGAGCCACAGAAAGTTGGGAAAAACGCCATGCTAATGGTGCCTTTGCGCAAACAACGTTTAATAGCATCAATGTCAGGTTCTTCACCTTCCAAATATTTTTCCATCACGTCGTCATCTTGATCAGCCACTTGATCGATCAATTTTGCGCGCCATTTTTCAACATCAGCAACCATATCAGCAGGTACGTCTTGGATTTCATATTTCAATGGATCGCCAGACTCATCCCAAACCCATGCTTTTCGAGTTAATAAATCTACCATTCCAATAAACTGATCTTCAGTACCAATAGGTAAGGTCATTACAATTGGCGTTGCGCCTAAAACTTCTTCAATTTGTTTTACAACGCGATAGAAATCAGCACCTAATCTATCTAGTTTATTAATATAAATAATCCGCGCAACTTTAGAATCATTGGCATACCGCCAGTTAGTTTCTGATTGTGGCTCTACGCCGCCAGAACCACAAAAAACACCCACACCACCATCAAGTACTTTTAATGAACGATATACCTCAATGGTAAAGTCAACGTGACCAGGCGTGTCGATGATATTAAAACGATGATCTTTCCAAAAACACGTTGTTGCCGCTGATTGAATGGTGATACCGCGTTCTTGCTCTTGAACCATGAAATCCGTGGTCGCAGCGCCATCATGCACTTCACCAATTTTATGAATTTTACCGGTAAGTTTTAAAATACGTTCCGTGGTGGTGGTTTTTCCGGCATCTACGTGAGCGAAAATTCCGATATTTCTATAAAGCGCTAAATCTTTCATGTAATTACTCTAAAGTTGGGCATAAAAAACGATTGGGTATAAAACTTTGTGGTGAATATTTTAAGTTAAAAAGACGTCTCTATCTCGTAAAAATATTCAAATTGACGCACACAGACTTCATTCTTTTAACTACAGATGCTAATCATTACTGTAGTGCTACTGATATTATTTACATAAAATAACGAACATTTATGTCTATGTAGCTCAACGTTACAACTGGTTTAATGCCGTAACTTCATTACACACAATCATACCAGTTAATAAAGCTAGACATTTTAACCTAAAATTATGACAAAAATATAGAAAACACTGATGAATTAAATTTGTAAGCATATTATTACCACGCCCTAACCAAGCATAACTAATACAGTCCTAAGCAAACAAATAGTTACAAGGTTACCCACAAAGCCTGTGGATAACGTTGTGAATAACCTGTTAAAGACGGCCCTTACTGCTTGTATTCACAGTGCTTTTATTAATTCGAACAAAAAGTAACCAATTAATTAAACTTGTTTTATTTCAAACGCTTACGATATGCTGCTAGTCTGTTTTAGACAGTATTTGCGCTACGCGATGCAAATCTTCTAAGGTATCTATGCCGGCAGGCGGGGTGTGTGCAACTGTTTTAATAAATACAGATTCCCCTTCCCATAAAATTCTTAATTGCTCTAAAGCTTCGATATTCTCTAAAACTGAACCGGACCACGCACAATAACGCTGTAAAAATGCGACCCGATAGGCATAAATTCCAATATGACGAAGATACGGCATAGCCGGTGCAGACTGACAACCTGCCAAGGTAAATCTTGATCTGTCCCAAGGAATAGGGGCGCGGCTAAAATACAGGGCGTACTGGTCTTTATTAACAACCACTTTAACTGCATTTGGATTAAATATTTCTGCTGTATCATTGATTTTTGCAGCCAAAGTAGCAATGCCTGCCGCCTGCTGCGTAGCCAAAGCAATAGCTACCTCACGAATATACTCTGCGGGAATCAAGGGTTCATCGCCTTGTAAATTAACGATAATATCATCTTCCTGCCAATAGCATTGGCGAGCAACTTCAGCAATCCTCTCGGTGCCACTTTGATGGCTTGCGCTCGTCATCATTGCCGAAAATCCCTCAGCAACAACAGTATTTAAAATACGTTCGTCATCGGTAGCAACAATTATGTGAGCCGCACCGGCTGCTTTTGCTCGTTCGCAGACATGCACAATCATGGGTTTACCAGCAATCATCAACAATGGTTTACCCGGCAAACGGGTTGAGCCATATCGCGCAGGAATAACTACTTTAAAACTAAGATTCATGAATATAATGCATCAACTTCGTCACTGCTTAATTGACGTGCCTCGTCCTCCAGCATGACAGGAATTTCATCTTGTATGGGAAAGGCTAAACGATCAGCTCGACAAATTAATTCTTGCTCTGCTTGTCGGTAACGTAAGGGACTTTTACAAATCGGGCACGCTAAAATATCCAATAATTTTTTATCTATCATTATTTTTCTCAGTTATATTTAATTTATTCAATGCGCTATAAAACATCACTTGCCTTTAAACTCGCTCTAACTGCATTATAACAAACACCGCGTCAGCATTAATTTTAATGCTTTACACGGCTGTTAATCTAGTCCAGCTGATAACACAATATCGTGTTTAAAGCCCTTTACTCTCGTTTCAATCTATTATGAATCAAGCGCCATTGCCCATCAGTGCTTTTGCTACCTCGATAACAAAAAAAGACCTATCCTCAATGCTGAAATTTATTGCTGCCGTGACTAAACTGGCAACAAATGAACACTATCAAGCTCAACTCATTACTGATCTGCCTGTCACCGGGCAACATCCATTAACTCATCACGCGGTGATGATGGGGTATGATTTTCATCTCAGCGCGCTGGGTCCAAAATTGATTGAAATCAATACTAATGCGGGCGGACTTTGGTTTGCTTACCGCTGTTATTTTCAACAAGCCAAGCAGTTTGGTGGTCGTTTTGCACAACGGTTATTGAATACCTTTTTAAGCGATTATGCCTTATTTAAACAAGCCACCACGGCTAAACCTTCAACGCTTGTTATTTTGGATGAACAGCCTAAAACACAATTTCTGTATCCTGAAATGACTATTTTTGTAGCATTATTTCAACAGGCAGGAATCACTGCAATAATCGCAGACCCGTCACAATTATATTTAAAACATGACGGACTTTATATTGATAATCAACGTATTGATATGATTTATAATCGACATTGTGATTTTTATTTAACTACACCATCAATGTGTCATATTAAAGAGGCGTGGTTGCAAAATACCGTCTGTTTAAGCCCAAATCCCCGCATATACGGCTTACTTGCCGATAAACGGCGGATGATATTATGGTCTAATCCACAGCAATTAGCACAGTTTCAGCTGTCCCCAACTGAGCGCCAATTATTTTCCGACATCATCCCTAAAACGCAGTTATTATCAGAATTAAGCCTTGAACGCGCATGGCTTACACGCAAACAATGGGTATTTAAACCTACGATCGGCTTTGGTAGCCAAGGCGTATATGTAGGACATAAATTAACAAAAACAAAACTAAACAGCTTGCCACCAGAGCACATGCTAATACAGCAATGGATCCCACCCTCAGCAAGTTATTACGACAATAATCTCGCGTTTAAAACGGATATTAGAGTGTTTGTTTATCATCAACAGGCACTTGCGATTACAGCAAGACTATACCAAGGACAAGTCACTAATATGCATACTCCACAGGGTGGTTTTGCCAAAGTAGTGATTAGCTAAAAAGTGATAATCGTATATTTCTTTGTTGCCAGTAAAAATAATATGGATTTTTATATTGCTAAATAACTAAAATTAGCATTAATGCACTTTATTCATCTGTTACAATTTCTTAATTAACGATCAGATACTCAAATCATGCTTGATTCTGCTCATAACAAAAAACAAAATAAACGCATTACCTTATACAATCAGGAAATTATCTTTTTAATTTATCCTTGTATTTTTCAAACAAATCAAAAAGATGCGCGCAGACTTAACGCACTTAATTAAAAAATTTGTACGCAATAGCGCTTTCAATCAGCGTTATTATTTTAATATCTCCTCGTGTAGGAGCAGACCAGCAAGGTATTTTGATGACAAAATCAGAGAATATATATTTAGTTGGCCTTATGGGTGCTGGAAAAACAACAATTGGACGGCAACTGGCAAAAGCCTTGTCTATCCCGTTTTATGACAGTGATAAAGCCATTGAAGAAAGAACCGGCGTTGATATTCCAACTATTTTTGAGTTTGAAGGCGAAGAAGGCTTTAGGGATCGTGAACAAAAAATGCTTCAACAATTAGCCGAATTAAAAGGCATTGTCTTAGCCACAGGCGGTGGGGCAATTTTACGAGAGCAAAATCGTGAACTGTTAAAAAATAATGGCTTTATTGTGTATTTACAGTGTTCTGTTGAACGCATTTTAGAACGAACACGCCGCGATACCCAACGACCTTTACTAAAAACTGAAAATCCTAAAGAACGTATTGAGCATTTATTTTTACAACGTGAACCGCTTTATTTAGCCTGTGCTGATTTCAAAATTGATACCGGCATTCATCAAAGCAAAGAGGTTGTTGAAAAGATTTTAGCGGAATATCATTCTTTTAATCAGTAAAGTTACTTTATTAGTTTACTAAATGAAAATTTTACATGTTGCTTTAGGGTCGCGTAGCTACCCCATTTACATTGGTTCAGACGTGTTAAATCAACCTGAACTCTTGACCAAACATATCAAATCCAAACAGGTCATAGTGGTAAGCAATCCCACTGTGGCGACGTTATATCTTGATACAATTTTGGCGCACCTTAAAGACTATGTTGTTGAAACTGTATTATTACCTGATGGTGAAGAATACAAAACAATGACCTCTATCATGCAAATTTTTGATCACTTACTGGAAAGTAAATTTAGTCGAAATGCCACATTAATCGCGTTAGGGGGTGGTGTTATTGGTGATATGGGCGGCTTTGCGGCCGCGTGTTACCAACGTGGCATTGCCTTTTTGCAAATTCCCACTACGCTATTAGCCCAAGTAGATTCTTCTGTCGGCGGAAAAACGGGCGTTAATCATCCCTTGGGGAAAAATATGATTGGCGCTTTTTACCAGCCGCAATGTGTTATTGCAGATACATCCGTCTTAAACACCTTAGATAATCGCCAACTTGCAGCAGGTATCGCAGAAATAATTAAATATGGCTTGATACGCGATGCTGATTTTTTTGTATGGCTAGAAAATAACTTATCTTTATTACTTAATAAAGATCCCTTAGCACTAGCCTATGCCATTGAAATATCATGTAAAAATAAGGCTGAGGTCGTCGCTGAAGATGAAACCGAAAGCGGTGTACGCGCCACATTAAACCTTGGCCATACTTTTGGTCATGCGCTTGAAACAGGCATGGGCTACGGCACTTATCTACACGGTGAAGCTGTTGCTATTGGCTTATGTTTAGCTGCCTATTTATCCAAACAATTAGGTTGGTTAACAGAGGCTCAAGTGCAGCGCATTATTACGTTATTACAGCAAGCCAACTTACCTACACGCCCACCAAAAGACTTAGGGTGTGAAAAATTTATCGAATTAATGTCTGTAGATAAAAAAAATATTGACGGTAATATTCGGGTGATTTTACTAAAAGATATTGGTTTGGCGACCTTGCCTATGGATATCAATCATGACCTTTTAACACACGCATTAACAACTTATGGTAGATGATGGCGCGCTTACGTACTCAAAAAAAAAGTCTCTTAATGAGTTAAGTAATCAAATCGATCACTCTTTAATTACTCAAGAGCGAAAACAGAAGCTTGAATTATTAATTCATCTTGTAACCCATTTAACTGAAGCCTTAGTTATTTGTGGCCCTTCTGGCATTGGTAAAACAACCATGCTACAAGCCTTATATGAACGTAAAATGAGCGCTTGGCGTTACTGCCCTATTCAAGGTAATGCTGAGCTTAGCTTTGAAAACATTCATGAACACATCACTAAAATCCAAAAGCAACGCGGTACTCAAGGTAAAGCAAATAAAATTGTTGTGTTAATTGATAATGCCGGCGACTTAGTGCCTGGCCTGCTAACGTCTCTTATTCAATACAGTTGGACTAATCCATTAATACGATTGGTGTTTGTATTGACGCTGGATGAATTACATATAAAAAGCAGCACTGATCAATTAATAGATGAATGTCATTTTATTGAAATTCCACCTTTGTCTGAATACCAATGTGGTGAATTTTTACAACAATTATCGACTAAATCATGGGCGCGATTAGCGTTAATTAATATTAATGATCACATGATACAAACTGTGTATAAAGAATCACATGGCGTTCCTGGTAAAATCATTGCACAAATTCCTAACTTAAAAAACACTAAAAAAACAGTAAATTCGTTAAGTATTTTAATTGCTACCGTTATTGCTTTAACAGGTGCCACGATAGTTATCCAATGGCTAAGTGCGCAAAATATTGTGACTGCACCCACACAGCCCCCCGCTCTTGCTAAGCCTGAAATAAAACCAACACCTCCGCCAACTAACGCACCTGCTTTACCAGCACAGGCCATAATACCGATGCAGACTGCGCCCGTGTCAACTGCGATACCTGCGGCAACAGAAGAAATAAAGCCAAAAGCACCTCCAGCCGTCATAACACCTTTAGTTAATCCAGTAGTTTCAGCACCTCTGCTGTTGGTTACTCCGCAGAATGTAACGAATAATCAAGCGTCTATCAACGATCTTAAAGATATTCCTACGACTAAGAAAGACCCGATACTCCTTGAGCCAATTAAACCACCGGTAGTGCCAGAAATTAAACCCCTGAACCCAGAAAAAATAGTCGCCGCGCCAAAAGTAGAGCAAGCCCTTAACACGGCAATAGAACCGCAGAAGAGCACTGCTGAAACACTCTCGTCAGATGATAATGACTGGGTAAGCTCTGCACCTACAACCAGTTACACTTTACAAGTCATGTTATTGTCTAAAGAACAGGGTATTAAAGACATTAAGAAAAAATACCCTGCACTTGCGCAAGACATCAAATTCCTTAGAAAAATTATTAATAATCAAGAGAGATTTTTATTATTTTATGGCCTCTATCCAAATGCCAGTGCAGCTCAGCAAGCAAAACAACACTTGCCGCGTGAATTTAATAACTCTCTGATTAAAAAATTAAATACCTTACAAAAATAACCTTCCCTATTGTTTATCTCTTTCTTTTGCACTCATGACTACATTAAAAAATGATATTTTTATCAAGGCGTTATTAAAACAACCTGTATCGCGCACGCCCGTATGGATGATGCGCCAAGCTGGTCGTTATTTGCCTGAATATAGACAGCTACGAGAGCAAGCCGGTAGTTTTTTAAACTTATGCACTAATCCAGAATTAGCCTGCGAAGTAACATTGCAACCATTGCGACGCTTTGATTTTGATGCCGCCATTTTGTTTTCAGATATTTTGACAATTCCTGATGCTATGGGATTGGGCTTATATTTTACTGAACATGAAGGGCCAAAGTTTGCTCGCCCACTTAGCACAGAACAAGATATTAAAAACCTCTTGGTTCCTGATCCTGACGAAAAATTACGCTATGTTATGGATGCGGTTAGTTTAATCAGAAAAAATTTACACGGCAGCGTGCCGCTCATTGGTTTTTCTGGCAGTCCTTGGACGTTAGCCACCTACATGATAGAAGGCGGTAGCAGTAAAAACTTTCAAAAAACCAAGGCGTTGATGTACGAGCAGCCTAACTTAATGCACGCATTATTAACTAAGTTAGCTGATGCTGTTGCACTGTATTTAAATGCACAAATTAAAGCAGGGGCGCAAGCCGTCATGATTTTTGATACATGGGGCGGTATGTTAAGTACAGAAGATTACTTAAGGTTTTCGTTAGCCTATGGCGAGAAAATTCGTAGTTTATTAATTACTGAACAAGACTCTCAACGCATTCCTTCTATTTGGTTTACCAAAGGCGGTGGTTTATGGCTAGAATCTATGGCGAATGCAGGCTTTGATGCGTTAGGTTTAGATTGGCAAACAGATATTCATCAAGCACGACAACGGGTTGGGCATCAGGTTGCATTACAAGGCAATTTAGATCCCGTTGCACTCTATGCTTCGCCAGAAGTCATCACTGAAAAAGTAACGGCTATCTTAAATAACTATGGCTTAGGATCAGGGCATGTTTTTAACCTAGGACACGGTATTTTGCCAGATATTAACCCTGACCATGTTGCTGCATTAGTCAATGCGGTTAAAAATCATCAAGTAAGTTAGGAGTCTCTGAGTCAGGTTTAAGTGCCTGAACTAAATTGGTAAACTCCTTTTTTTTGGGTCGATACAAATACAATCCTAGTAATGATAGGCTCAGTAAGATATACAAACTATTCACGGCATCCCCCACTCTGAATAAAATCAAACCCAACACACCAGGAATTTCAACTAAACATAAAGACACCAACGTAGTGAAAAAATAACGACGCTGGGCTATTTGATAATACTCAGCAGGTATCGTGACGGGAAAGGTGTGATTTAAGCGTAATTGAATATAACGCAACATATTTGTGATGGGTAATAAGATAATACTGACCCCATAAAAAACAGTGCGTAAAATTAAACGTTGTGCCTCCGTCCAGTCAGTAAGGTATTGAGCAGGAGGCGCAACATTAAAAGAATACATAACCGCACTTAGCAAACAGATAAGCAGCAAAACTAGGCTTAACCACGCGCTTTCAAGCCCAACATAATAAGTTTTATACTGTTTCAATGGGTTGATCATAATGTTGATTTACTTTTCCTAAATAATGACATTGATAATCTTCCATTGATAAACGAATCACTTCATGCGCTTCTTCTCGACCATACACATTAGTTATCTCACACGAGCCTTTTTCACCTGGTAAGTTTTTATACGTTAAAAAATAATGCCTTAATCTGTTGATATAAGACTCGGGGCAATCTGAAACATCATTCCATTGGCGATAAAACTCATCACCCTTCATCACCGCAATAATCTTATCGTCTGCTTCATCTTTATCTAACAAACGAAACCCGCCAATGGGAATGGCTTGCAAAATAATATTTCCATGAGTGACTGTGCGTTCGCTTAATACACAAATATCTAAAGGATCGCCATCACCACGCATGACTTTTCTGCCTGATTTTGCAGAAGCATATTCAGCTACATTTTCGGCACAAAATGTTTGTGGAATAAAACCATAAAGTGTAGGTACTGTATTAGAAAACTTTTGAGGTCTATCAATTTTTAAATACCCAGATGTTTTATCTATTTCATACTTAACGGTATCCGTAGGTACCATTTCAATAAACGCAGTCACAATTGAAGGTACATTTTCGCCTGGATGAATGCCATGCCAAGGGTGGGCTTTATGTTGTATATGCATAAGATTTTCTTTGCTTAAAATGATAAAGAGTATAAACCATTCAAAACATGTTTCATTGTTTATACCTGTTTTATTTTATCTAAAGACGCGACTAAACAAGATTAATTTTGACACGTTATATAGCGATCTTTTGATTTATATCAACTTGCCATTAAATTAGTTGTGTAAAAATAGCCTCTCCCTTGAAAGAGGGACATATAACTTCCTTTTTTTATGTAAAAAAGGATATATTTTATTACTTGGAGAAATGTCTATGAAAACAGTTGGCTATTTATTTATGTTAGTTATTACCGTAGCAACACTTAGTGCCTGTGATTCAGGTAAAGGTCCTAGTAAACCTACTAGTGCAACATCTTCACCGTCTTTAAAATAAGCATCTGCGGCGAATTGAGTTGACGACAGATGATTTAAAGCTGACCTCAACTCAATACCGATTCAGCGACTAAGGATTGCGTAGCACAATGCTCAATAATTGCTTTTAATAAATTAAGATCATTAATTTGTATGCCTCGTTGTTTAACCGTAATAATGCCTTGTTTACTAAGTTCAGCCAATTGACGACTGACTGTTTCAATAGTTAAACCAAGAAAATTAGCAATATCTTGACGTCGCATACTTAAATTAAATTCAGTTGTTGAAAAGCCAAGCGCGCCATAACGCTGCGATAACATCAGTAAAAATGTCACTATTTTTTCTTTTGCCGACCGATGACCAAGCAACACAATTTTTTCATGATCATCCGCAATTTCTTTACCTAAAATACGCATCATCTGAATTTGAAGTCCTGGAATTTTAGAACATAATTCGTTCAGACGAGATAATGGTATATCGCATACCGACCCAGTCTCCAAAGCAATACTTGAACAAGTAAAGCGACCATACTGGAAAGAATCAAGCCCCATTAATTCGCCCGGCAAATAAAAGCCCATCGTTTGCTCCGAGCCATCTATGTGTGCAATGAAGCTTCGAAACGAACCTGATTTAACCACATATAAACTTTGACACTCATCACCTTGTAGATATAAATATTCATCTGGAGCAAGTGGACGTTTATTTTTTATAATACCGGCAAGCTGCTTTACCTCATTAATATGAAGCCCATAAGGCAAACATAAATCTGCTAATCTGCACTCAGGGCATGAAACCTTGGCTGAAGTAAATTCCATTACATCACTGTCCTTTTGATAGTATCGATGCTTTAGTGTAGCAGAAGATGGTATCTAAAAAAATTGGCGTACATTAATGAGCACTTAATCGATCGTGATACATTTTTACTCTCTCCAGACAATTTTTTAGATGATTTATCATAATCAAAGCTATCTTTGCTTTCTTTTCGAGAAGCTTAGACGATCACAAATGTAAATAAAAACGTCATACGACATGCAATAAGTCAGTAATACGAATCGCTGTTTCTAAGGCTTGTCGCCCCGCTTCACCCGAAACTAAAGGCGTCTTACCCGAATGAATACATTGAACAAAATCGGTTATTTCTGCTAATAAAGCATCGCCATTCGCAAAGCTTAATTCTTCACGTTCAATTTCAGGAATACCAGGAAACATTTCTTTACTGCCCGTGCGATGTTTTGTGAGTATACGATTTTGGAAGTCTACAGAGATATACGCACTAGGACGAAATAAACGCATTTTACGCTCTTGTTTCAGACTAATTCGACTTGCAGTGACATTGGCAACACAGCCATTTTTAAATTGTAGACGCGCATTGGCAATATCTGTTCCTTGTGTTAACACCGCAGTACCGCTGGCATCAATGCGTTCAATCGTAGAATCTACTAAGGCAAGAATAATATCAATATCATGAATCATTAAATCCAAGACAACGCTAACATCATTGGCGCGTGGATTAAAAGGTGATAAGCGATGAGCCTCAATAAATAAAGGCTTTTCGTCATGATCTAAGGCAAGAATTGCAGGGTTAAAGCGCTCTAAATGCCCGACTTGTAAAACACAGTGATTACGTTTAGCAATAGCGATTAATTCATCAGCTTCAGCAACAGTAACGGTAATAGGTTTTTCAACTAAAACATGAATACCTGCATTGAGAAAATCTTTCGCTACGTGGTAATGCAGGCTGGTGGGCACAACAATACTGACCGCATCGACAGCATGGTCGGCGATTAAGGTCTGGTACTCAGTAAGTGCTCGTGCATGGTGTTGTTGAGCGACCTCGTGCGCCGACTCAGCATTAATATCAACCACAGCGACTAATTCACAGCTTGGTAAAGCAGCATATTTTTGGGCATGAAATTTACCTAAATAACCCGTGCCAATAACGGCGCATCTTAATTTTTTCATTAGTTTGTTGTGTGTAGTAGAGAAAGCGAGACCCGTGTACTGGAGTCATAATAGTTAACTATTGTAAATTATCAACAGTGATAACCAATGATTTATCTAGTGCGCTTTACTTGGCGCAATGGTGTATTAGTATTTTTATGCTATTATTTACCGAACGTTTGTTTGGGACTGGGCATGTGAGTATAAAAGAAAAAATACGCCAAGAGGCCATGATTTTATTTGCTGAAAAAGGCTATTCAGCGGTATCAATGCGCCAAGTAGCCACCCTGGCAAAGGTTAGCGTGGCGGGCATTTATCATCATTATCCAGATAAAAAAGCCCTATATTTAGATGCGATACGCTTTGCTTTTTCAGGAAAAGAAGATATTTTTAACACTGTATGGGTAATGCAATGCTCTCCTGAAAAGACGTTAACTTTATTTATTCGGGCATTATTTGACGTATTGTTAGCCGACCGTACTTTTCATCGATTAATGCAGTATGAAATAATGGAAGCAGATGGTGAGCGCTTGCAGTTATTAGCCCAAAGCGTATTTCATCAACAATTTAGTTTATTAATACGTTTGGTGCAGCAATTAGCGCCGACTCAAGATGCACACTTAATGGCGACGACTATTATTATTTTGGTAGAAGGGACGCTACGTGCTCAACCAATAAACCGCTATTTTCCAGGCAGAAAAGCAGAGCATGATCAAGTTGAAGTAATGGCCGAGCATGTGACCCAAGTAGTATTAAAGGCATTACAAGCACACTAAATATGTGGCGGCTTAAGTTATCAGTGAAGCACACTCACATTTAAATTTTGTATAGACACTTACGTTTAGCCGCGATGATTTAAGTAAACAATGATGACATTACACACTGCATGTATACGCTCTACAATTACACCATTACGCGGGCTGTTAGTGCTGATGAGCACTGGATTTTTAGCCTTGTCCGCGTGCACCTTAGGACCAGATTTTACTCGGCCCGAACCACCAAAAGTAGCGCATTATGGCGCTGAACCCTTGGCAGCTAAGGCAATTATCTTGGGCAAAGCCCTGCCTGGACAATGGTGGACGCTGTACCATTCTGAAGCCTTAACGAAACTAATCCAACAGGCTATTGCACATAATCCAGATTTACATTCGGCACACGCAGCGTTAACGCAAGCTGAAGCGTTGGTGCTCGCAAAAAAAGGCTCATTATTGCCCACGCTAGATGCCTCGGCCTTAAGCACTAGGCAACAAATATCAGGTGCTCAATTTGGGAATCCTAATGCAGGAAGCTCAGTGTTCAATTTATATAATGCGTCGGTAAAAGTGTCTTACACCTTAGATGTGTTTGGTGCGATAAGACGGCAAATAGAAACCCTTTCTGCACAAGTTGAGTATCAGCAATTTCAATTAGAAGCAGTATTTCTAACGCTTTCAGCCAATATAGTCACCACGGTATTTCAAGAGGCCTCCTTGCGTGCGCAACTGCGCGTATCAAACGACTTATTAACCGCACAGCAACAACAATTAGCCACGATTGAACAACAGTTTGCTTTAGGCAGTGTGCCAAAATCAACCGTATTAGCGCAGCGTGTATTGGTGGCACAAACGCAATCCAGTATGCCAGCATTGCAACACGCGTTAACGACAACACGTCATCAATTAAGTGTGCTTGTGGGCACCATGCCAGACGCTGAACCTATCCCAGAATTTTCATTAGATGATTTTAGTTTGCCAACCCCCTTACCCGTCAGTTTACCCGCACAATTAGTGACACAGCGTCCTGATATACGCGCTCAAGAAGCGATATTTCATGCTGCAAGTGCGCAAATTGGCGTGGTGATGGCCAGTGTATTTCCTGATTTCACCATCAGTGCCAATATGGGCAGTATTGCCACTCAAGCGGCAGGTGTGTTTACGCCGGGCAGTGAAATTTGGAGTATGACAGCGAATCTGTTGCAACCTGTATTTCATGGTGGTGATTTTACGCATAAACGAAAAGCTGCTGTAGCGAGTTATCAGCAAGCCGCAGACAGTTATCGCAGCAAAGTGCTTGGTGCTTTTCAAGACGTTGCAGATACGCTAAGTGCCTTGCATTACGATGAGCTTGCCTTAGCAAGTCAAGAGGCAGAGGTCAACGCAGCAACAGAAAATTTATCGTTAACAGAAGCGCAATTTAGTTTAGGCAGTGTCAGTTATTTAAGCTTATTAACCGCGCAACAAAATGTTCAGCGCGCTCGTTTAAGCAAAATTAAGGCACAAACAATGCGTTTAGCGGATACCGCCGCTTTGTTTCAAGCCTTAGGTGGCGGCTGGTGGCAGCGGAGCAGTATGGCTCACTCGTTAACCAAACAATTGGCTTCAGAAGTAGAGCCCTGTGAGTTTTTAAGCTGTTTAATCAATCCATTGCCAACACCAAAAAAATGAGACTCCATTATTTTTTAAGCGCGGCACTCAGACATACGGGACACAATAGCTAGCCTAAGTACGCATAACAAGCACAGGCAAGACATGCAGAAGAAACCTTGGCCGGTACTCTACTGGCTGCGTTTGACCGCTAATATTTTTACTAAATACGAGATAAACAGGAAATAAATCAATGATTAAACGAATGCTCATTATGTTGCTGGCGGTCAGCGTGGTGTTAGGTGGAGTATTTGGCTTCATTGACTTTAAAAAAAAGATGATTAAGCAATTTATGACGGCACAGGGCGAACCCGTTCAAACAGTTGCCACATTACCGGCCTCTTATCAACAATGGCAGCCTAAATTAACCGCAGTGGGCAGCATACACGCTACGCAAGGCGTTGAATTAAGTACAGAAGTATCTGGCATAGTCACAAGTATTCATTTTCAGCAAGGTGCGTATATCCCCGTAAATGCACCCATACTACAATTACGTGCCGAACACGAGATTGCTCATTTACATGCCTTAGAAGCGGCCGTAAATTTAGCGAGGATTACCTTTCAACGTAGTGAAGGTCAGTTTAAGGCGCGTGCTATTAGTCAGCAAATCTTAGACATGGATCGTATCAATTTAGATATTGCGCGCGCTAATCTTGCTGAGCAACACGCATTAGTTGAGAAAAAAACCTTACGCGCTCCTTTTTCTGGAAACTTAGGCATACGTACAGTGAATGTTGGGCAGTTTCTAAATGCTGGCACCAGTGTGGTCACCTTGCAAAACATAGATAAAGTGTATGTGGATTTTTATGTGCCCCAACAAGCCTTAGCATCATTAACGCATGGACAAAGCATTGAGTTATCAAGTGATACCTACTCAGCCACCACCTTTACAGGCAAAATCACTGTTATTAACCCAAAAGTGGACGTAGCCACTAGAAACGTTCTAATACGAGCTGAATTAAATAATGCCAAGCATCAACTGGTGCCAGGTATGTATGTCACGGTAAACGTATTAGTGGGAGAAGTGCAGTCGCAGATTACTTTGCCACACTCAGTTATTAGCTTTAATCCTTTTGGCTCAACAGTTTATATCGTTAAGCAGCACGCGCAAGATAAGCTAACGGTGGAACAAGCATTTGTGACTACCGGCGCCACTCGCGGTGATCAAATCGCTATTCTTACAGGCGTTAAAGAAGGTGATCAGATCGTCAGTGCTGGACAAATCAAATTACATAATGGCTCCTCGGTGCGCATTGATAACAGCGTACAGCCCAGTGCTGAGGCGTATCCACAACCCATTGATAAATAAAACATCATGAATATAACGGATATTTTTATTCGCCGTCCAGTATTGGCAACGGTGTTAAGTTTAATTTTGTTGGTGTTTGGTCTGCGCTCGTTATTAGGCTTGCCTGTTTTACAATATCCACATACCGAAAATGCCATCGTTACCGTCACCACCGCTTATTATGGGGCGGATCCTGAAGTAATTGCTGGATTTATTACCACGCCCTTAGAAAACACCATCGCTCAAGCCAATGGTATTGATTACATTACCTCGACCAGCCAAAACGGTATTAGCACCATTACAGTAAATTTACGCTTAAATTTCGATGCGAATAAAGCCTTAACTGAAATTAACACCAAAATTAATGCCATTCTTAATCAATTACCACCAGAAGCTCAGCGCCCATCAATTAGCGTAAAAATTGGCGAAACCATTGATGCCATGTATATCGGTTTTTCCAGTAAAGTGTTACCCGCTAATAATATTACAGATTATCTTATTCGTACTGTGCAACCTAAATTGCAAGCCGTTGAAGGTATTCAAACAGCAGAATTATTGGGCAGTAAATATTTTGCTATGCGTGCGTGGTTAGATCCAGAAAAACTGACGGCTTACGCCTTAACAGCAACAGAGATAAGTGCTGCTTTAGCAAAAAATGATTTCATTGCTGGTTTAGGGCGCAGTAAAGGGCAAATGATTCAGGTAAATTTAAAAGCCTCAACAAGCCTGCATTCAGTCACTGAATTTGAAGAATTAATTATTGCACAAAAAAATGGTGCGCTTATTCGTTTAAAAGATGTCGCCAAGGTCACCTTGGGCTCGGATGATTATGAATCAAGCGTGTCGTTTAATGGCGTTAAAGCCGTATACATTGGCTTACTTATTGCGCCTGGAGCAAATTTATTAGACGTGATGGAGCGCGTGCGTACATTATTTCCAGAGCTTGTCGGACAACTTCCAGAAGGCATGGAGGGTAAGATTGTTTATGATTCCACAGAATTTGTAGACAGTTCAATTCATGAGGTTATTGATACTTTACTAGAGGCCTTACTGATTGTATCGGTGGTGGTATTTTTATTTTTAGGTTCATTGCGCTCAGTATTGATTCCTGTCATAGCGATACCGTTATCATTAATTGGTACGTTTAGTCTGTTATTAATGTTTGGTTTTTCTATCAACTTATTAACCTTGCTGGCGTTAGTTTTATCAATTGGTTTAGTAGTCGATGATGCCATTATTATTGTAGAAAATGTTAATCGGCATTTAGAAGCTGGCATGGCACCAATACCTGCGGCTATGTTAGCTGCACGTGAATTAACGGGTCCTATTATTGCCATGACGATAGTATTAATAGCCGTGTATGTGCCAGTGGGATTTCAAGGTGGCTTAACAGGTGCGTTGTTTTCTGAGTTTGCCTTTACAGTCGTGGGCGCAGTAACCGTGTCAGCAATTGTGGCATTAACCTTATCGCCCATGATGAGTTCAAAATTACTTAAGTCACATCATTTGGATAAACGCTCAGGCTGGGAAGAACGCTTTATTATCTTGATTGATAATGCCTTTGCGTGGCTAATGAAACGGTATTTAAAAATATTACATGGCGTGCTTGGCTATCTTCCCGTTACCGCAGTGTTTGCCGCCATTGTTTTAGTGAGTATTTATTTTCTTTACAGTCAAGCAAACAGTGAATTAGCGCCTCAGGAAGATCAAGGCATTATTATTACCAGTTCCAGTTCGGCACCCAATGCTACCTTAAAACAACGGCAGTTATATTCGCAACAAGTGTTTGCAAAATTTACCGCTCATCCAGAAACAGATCATGTGTTTCAATTAGATATGCCAGGTCAATCTATTGCAGGGATGGTGTTAATGCCTTGGGATAAAAGAAAAATGACCGCCACAGAATTACAAACTGTGGTGCAACAACAGTTAAATGACATTGCCGGCGTGCGTGTCGCTGCATTTCAGCCCCCACCCTTGCCAGGCAGTAGTGGCTTGCCTATTCAATTTGTATTAAGCACCACCGAGTCTTTTGATCAATTATTTGCAATTGCTCAACAATTTAAACAAGATGCACAAAAAAGCGGCATGTTTATTTTTGTTGATAGTGATTTGAAATTTGACCAGCCACAATCAGAAGTAATTATCGATAGAAATAAAGCCGCTTTACTAGGTTTAACCATGGAAGATGTGGGGGCTTCGTTAGCCTCGATGCTAGGCGGTGGCTATGTTAATTATTTTAGTTTGGCGGGGCGCTCGTATAAAGTTATTCCACAAGTGCAACAGCGTTACCGATTAAATACTGAGCAATTACGCGATTACCCTATTCGTGCTAGCAACGGCACATCAGTACCTTTGGCAACCATTGCCAAGATTACACAGCAAACGGTGCCGCAATCATTAAATCACTTTCAACAGTTAAATTCGGCTACGATTTCAGGCGTACCTTTTCCAGGGGTAACCTTAGGCGCAGCATTAGGAACCTTGCAGCAATTAGCCAAACAAACATTGCCCCCAAGTTATTCGCTTGATTACGGCGGTCAGTCACGGCAATTGGTTAAGGAATCCAGTGGTTTTGTGATGACGTTTCTGTTCGCGCTCATCATTATTTATTTAGCCTTGGCGGCGCAATTTGAAAGCTTCAAAGATCCTTTGATTATTTTAGTATCCGTACCAATGTCAATTGCTGGAGCGTTAATTTTTATCGCCTTAGGGATTGGTCACGCCACCTTAAATATTTACACAGAAGTAGGCTTAGTCACGTTGATGGGTTTAATCAGTAAGCACGGCATTTTAATTGTAGAATTTGCCAACACTAAACAAAAAGAAGGTTTAAGTAAGCGAGAAGCTATTGAAGCTGCAGCAAGCATACGTTTACGTCCAATTTTAATGACTACAGCCGCAATGGTCTTGGGTGTGATTCCATTAATCTTAGCAACAGGAGCGGGCGCAGTATCGCGTTTTAATATGGGGTTAGTTATCGCGACCGGCATCGCCATTGGTACCTTATTCACTCTTTTTGTAGTGCCTTCCGTGTACTTGATGCTAGGGCAAGCACAAAAAAAATCAGAGACTAAAGTGTAAACGCTTAAAAAACTTGGTTAAAACAATTGCTTTCGATAATGGCAAGGCATTTACCCAACATGAGAACATGGCACTGTCACTTGAACGTGATACCTATTTTCCAAAAAAAAAAGTTAGTTGATTTCATTATAAAGCACGTTTTTAGGGCTGTAGATAAGCTAAATAGCAGACCTAAAAAATGCTTAGATCAAACGTCCTTATAAGGTTTTTGAAGAAGTAACAGGCATTGATGTTAAAAATTTATTGGGTTATGCGCATGTATTAAAAACAGCTTGATTTTTTTTCAATTAAATTCCACGCAGCAAGCCATGTTTGAGCAAGATACGCGTCAGCTTTTTTATCTAATTTACCTGTTAAAATTAAATGTAAGGTGTTTGAAATAATGCCAAAAAAATAGGCCATTGCAAGCATAGGATCTATATTTCTAATTTCGCCTGTTTTAATACCATGCTGAAAAATCTTATAAATTTTTGTAAAGGCAGGGCTGTCTAATAGCGCTTTTTGTTCGGGAAGAAATTCATTGGTCTTTGCGATAAGCAAAAAATTAACAATATGGGGTGCGTCGTCAGTTAGTTTAAATAATAAATCGACAATGCTGCGAAGTTGTTCTGAAGGTTTATCTGTTCTGCGCCTAATGTCGTCAATGGAAACATTAAGATTATCAAAAATATGTTCGTAAAGGGTGTATGCAATAGCACGTTTATCTGGGTAGTGTTGATAAAGCTCACTAATGCTAGTCAGGTTTGCAGCAGAGCTTATGTCGCTAAGTGAGGTAGTAAAATACCCTTTTTTCGCAAATAAGCTAAGTGCTGCAAGTAAAATTTTATCGGGCATTTCAGCCTTTTTTTCAGAGATTATCTGAGGAGTGTCTAATTCTTGATCCATGTTCTTCTTTCACAGCCTACTTAATGTGCTGTTCTCGTATTGTTAGGTCAATGCACACGGGTAGGGTTAGTACGCTTATGATTGAGGAAGTTATTATTATTATCAAACGGTAATTTTTGACAAAAATAGCCATTACGTTTTTGTTAACGCAGTGAATGCAGCCTTAAGGTAGTCAATCATTGACCACACTGCAAGTAAAGCTGCTGTGTATAAAAGAGCGTAACCAATTGCCTCAATTGGAATACTAAATAAGGTGTCATGATACAGCAATAAACCAAGGGAAATCATTTGTATGCCCGTTTTCCATTTAGCTAACATGGACACTTTAACGGTTGCTTGCTGACCAATGGTCGCCATCCATTCTCGAAGTGAGGCAATAGTAATTTCTCGACCAATAATGATGGCGGCGGGAATAGCTAAAAAGGGGTCTGCTTGGCGTTCTACAATAATGACTAATACCATTGCGACCATCAGTTTGTCTGCTACGGGATCTAAAAATGCTCCAAACGGAGTTTCCATTTTTAATTTTCTAGCAAGGTAACCATCAAGCCAATCAGTAACTCCTGCCAAGATAAATACAGCGGTACAGGCGATATTGGAATAATCCCAAGGCACATAAAAAATCAACATTAATAAGGGAATTAATGCAACTCTTAGCAGTGTAATATAGGTAGGTAGGTTAAATTCAATGGCCATCTTGGTGGTGAAAGTGTTCGTAAATTCGTTGTGCCAATGGTCGGCTTATGCCATTTAAACTGCAAAGTGCATCTATGCTTGCTTGCGAGACACCTTGTAATCCGCCAAATTGCTTTAATAATTTTTGTCGTCGTTTGCTACCAAGCCCAACAATGCCTTCGAGTACAGATTTTTTTTGGGCGTTGTTGCGTCGTTGTCGATGTGCAGTAATCGCAAAGCGATGCGCTTCATCTCGGATATGCTGGATTAGCAATAAACCACCAGGTTCATTTTTTATATCAATTGGTTCTTTTTCGTTAACCAGAAGTAATTTTTCCATTCCAGCTTTCCGTTCAGGACCTTTTGAAACGCCCACTATCATAACATTGTTTATGCTTAATTCCTCTAGTGCCTTTTGCGCGGCATTAATTTGACCGCTGCCGCCATCAATAAATAAAATATCAGGGGTTAGGGTATTGCTGTCTTGAAGGCGCTTGAAGCGCCTGGAGACCGCTTGGTACATGGCAGCATAGTCATCTCCAGGAGTAATATCGGTAATATTGAAGCGTCGATAAGCTGATTTTACTGGACCTTCTTGATCAAAAACTACGCATGAGGCCACAGTTTGCATGCCTTGCGTATGACTAATGTCTACGCATTCAAAGCGCTGTGGCAACATTGTTAATTTAAGAGCGTTAGCAAGGCTTTGAAGTCGTTGATGAATACTGGCTTTCTCAGATAATTTAGCGTGTAACGCGTGTTCAACATTTGTTTGCGCCATGGCTAACCATTTATTACGCTCCCCCCTAACCTTGGTAACAAGGCTGACTGTATGTTCGGCTTCTAGTGTTAATACTTCAGTGAGTAGGGCCAGTTCATCGGGTTCATGACTCACAATTATTTCATAAGGGATATGTTTGTTAGTATAAAATTGGCTGATAAAAGCATGCATGACTTGCGCAGGACTATGGGCGTCGTGCATTTTTGGATAATAACTATTTTGACCTAATTGCTGGCCTTGCCGAATAAAATACACCTGAATGCAGGCGATGTTGTGTTGATTTGCACAAGCAATAATATCGACATTGCCTTTTTCACCATGAACACATTGTTTTTCCAATAGAGGCCGAATACGCGAAATTTGATCACGTATAGTTGCTGCGATTTCATACTCCAATTGTGCTGCCGCGCGTTCCATTTTAATGATTAAATTATCGATGAGTTGAGCATTCTTGCCTTCTAAAAAAAGCAGCGTGAGATTAACATCGATAGCATAATTGGGCTTGTCAATAAAGCCCACGCAGGGCGCGGTACAGCGACCAATTTGATATTGCAAACAGGGGCGCGTTCGGTAGTTAAAAACGGTATCATCACATTGTCTGATGGGAAATAATTTTTGCAATAATTTTAAGCATTCTTTGGCCGCAACTGCGTTGGGATAAGGGCCAAAGTATTTTCCAGGTGCTTTTTTTGCGCCACGATGCAAGCTAATTTGTGGATAATCGTGATGTGTTGAGATATGTATGAAAGGAAATGTTTTATCATCGCGTAAGCAAATATTATATCTGGGTTTGTGGCGTTTTATGTATTGGCATTCTAGGAGTAAGGCTTCGCTTTCGGATTGCGTAACAGTGACTTCAATATGCGTGACTTTCGCCATCATCACTGTTTGCTTAGGTGATGCAAATTGAGTTTTATAATAGCTAGAGACGCGGTTTTTAAGATTTTTTGCTTTACCTACATAAATTAAATCACCTTTTAGGTCAAACATTCTATAAATACCCGGGCGTGTGGTTAAATTTTTTAGAAATGTTTGGCTATCAAAAGGTAGCTTTTCTGTATTGTTATGCATGAGCTTAAACGTTTTACATAGGTTGGTAATTTATATGAATTATTATTAGCCACATTAGGAACGAATAATAGTGTTTTACTGAGGTAATGGTGGCTTTATTTTCGTGCAAAATTAGTCTGGTAGCTAAGGTGAAGTTTACTTAATCGCGGCATAGTAATCGTTGATTGGGTGTAAAGGACTTATTATTAGGTATGTGTTAAATACGTCGAATTTGAAATAATAGTGTTATGGAACAGCAAAATCAATTTGTTAACTGGTTTAGAAATTCATCGCCTTATATTCATGCGCATCGTGATAAAACATTTGTTATCGCTTTTGGTGGAGAGGCGGTTTTAGCAGATGATTTTGAACATTATGTGCATGATTTTGCGTTGTTAAATAGTTTGGGTATTCGTTTGGTATTGGTGCATGGAACACGACCACAAATTAATCAACGAATGCAGAGGTTAGATACGTCTTCTTGTTTTAATAATAATTTGCGCATTACCGATCGTGAGGCGTTACAGTCAGTCAAAGAAGCAGCGGGCTTGGTGCGTGTAGAAATCGAAGCGTTGCTTTCCTTAGGCCTAGCTAATTCACCTATGGCTGGTGCAAAAATAAAAGTAGCGTCAGGTAACTTTGTGATGGCTAAACCTTTAGGGGTTATTGAGGGCATTGATTATTGTTACACTGGCGAGGTGCGTCGTATTGATAGTGCTGCTATTCATCAGCAGCTAGATCAAGATAATGTGGTATTAATTTCCCCTATTGGTTATTCCCCTAGTGGAGAAATTTTTAATTTGTCTGCGGAACAGGTTGCTACCGCTGTTGCTATTGCATTGAAGGCAGAAAAATTAATTTTATTAACTGAAGAAAGTTGTTGTAACCCAGCGACAGGTGAGCGTATTCAGCAAATGACCACTGCTGAAGTCGCCTTATTTTTAGAGGAGTATCCTCAGCTATCGGAGGCAATGAGCTCACCATTAAAGGCCTCGATGCAAGCGTGTCAGTCAGGTATTTCAAGAGTTCATTTTGTTGATAGGCATCAAGAGGGTGCCTTGTTATTAGAATTATTTACCCGAGATGGTGTGGGTACTTTGATTAGCTCAACACCTTTTGAGGAGTTACGTCCCGCAGTGGTCAATGATTTAGGAGGTCTTTTAGAGTTAATTAAGCCGCTGGAGCAACAAGGCATTTTAGCAAAACGATCACGTGAAAAAATTGAAATGGAATTAGCTGATTATTTTGTAATTGATCGAGATGGTTTAATTATTGGCTGTATTGCATTACATCCAAATCGTTTACATAACTTTGCAACAGTGGCGTGTTTGGCAGTGCATCCCGATTATCGACGTTCTGCGCGCGCCAATCGATTGTTAGAATACGCCTGTCGCAAAGCAAAAATTTTAAATGTGCAAAAAATCTATGTGTTATCTACACAAACAACGCATTGGTTTGTTGAGCGTGGCTTTGCTTTACTTGACCCTAGCCATTTACCTGAGCCTTTAAAGGCACTTTATAATCCGCAAAGAAATTCAAAAATTCTTTGTAAATCAATTGATTAATATATGCCATGATAGATGACCCAGATATTCCTGCTAAAAACACCTTATCAATAGTACATATTACCGATTTACATATTTTGGCCAAGCCTGAGTCTAGGCTTTTAGGCGTTGATACAAGATATTCTTTTAATGAGGTTTTACAACTCGCGCTTACCACGTTTAAGGCAATTGATTTGGTGTTGTTGACAGGTGATTTAGCGCAAGATCCCGTTGCAGAAAGTTATTCCTGTATTGTGCGCACATTAGATGCCTTGCAGATTTCCTGTCTTTGCTTGCCAGGTAACCATGATGATGTTGCGGTAATGTCGTCGGTATTAAATTCTGCGTGGGTTTCATGCAAGCCAGATACACATTTATCTAATTGGCAGCTTATTTGTTTAAATAGCCAAGTTAATGGTTCTGAGAAAGGGCATTTAGCCGATGCTGAATTAATCTATCTTGAACGTTGCTTAAGTCACGCGGGCAAAAAAAATGTGTTAATAGCAGTTCATCATCATGTGTTGCCAACTGAAAGCGCCTGGTTAGATACCATGATCATTGATAATTACCCACGTTTTTGGTCGTTGATAACGGCTTATCCGCAGGTTAAGTTAGTGGTTAACGGGCATATTCATCAGGAAATGGATGTTGAATATAAAGGTGTTCGTGTGTTGGCAACACCTTCAACGTGCTTTCAATTTAAGCCCAAAAGCGTGCATTTTGGCCTTGACAATAAGCCACCAGGATTTCGGTTTATCGAGTTGACAGCGCCGGGACAACTCAGCACAAGGGTGGTCAGATTGCCTCATGCTTTAGAGGGTTTGGAGATGACAACTAAGGGGTATTAAGACGCGCTCTTTTTAGGATTTTTTTTGAATTTTGTGGGACTGGTGTTGATAGTTATTCCGTTTGTTGTCAGGATAACGCAAAGTTCAGTCATGGCTTTTTGGTACACTTTGCGCTTGAAATAGACGACATCCTTGAGCGGTTCCCAATAATCGACCCAGCGCCAGCTATCAAATTCTGGTTTTGAACAAAGATCAAAGCGTACATTTGAATCAGCTGAAATTAAGCGTAACACATACCAAATTTGTTTTTGTCCAATACACAATGGGAGTGAGTTTTTTCTTATGTAACGTTCGGGTAATTGGTATCTTAACCAATAGCGTGTTCGACCGAGAATTTGGACGTGTTGCTTTTGTAAGCCAGTTTCTTCCCAAAGTTCTCGATACATCGCGACTTCAGGGTCTTCATCTGGATTGATTCCTCCTTGAGGAAATTGCCAAGCATTTACGCCCATTCGTTTTGCCCAAAACACGCGACCCTCATCATTACAAAGGATGATTCCGACGTTAGGTCGGTATCCTTTAGAGTCTATCATGTTGAAACCTGTAATTTTCGTAGGTTATTCGAGTGCTAAAAAAATTGTGCAACTCGATAAGCTGTTAGTAATAATTAGCATTGTTCCATAAAAAAAGTGCTTAGGCTATAGCACTTATCTCTTTTACTATTTTTTTTCAGGATTTTATGTCATTAGCAATATTTGATTTAGACAATACCTTAATTAGTGATGATAGTGATTATCTTTGGGGGCAATTTCTTGTAACTCAGGGTGTTGTTGATGAAAAAGTGTATGCAGAAGCAAATGAAAGGTTTTATTTGGAGTACCAGCAAGGTACGTTGGATATTAAGGCGTTTTTAAAATTTTCGTTAAAACCATTGGCCGAGCATCCTATGACACAGTTGCTTGCATGGCGGCAGCAATTTGTCGATACGCTGATCAAGCCTTTGTTGTTAGATTCCGCACAGCAATTAATCAATAAGCATCGTGCCTTAGGGGATACCATTTTGGTCATTACCGCAACAAATCGTTTTGTGACTGAACCTATTGTCCAGCTGTATGGCATTACGCATTTATTAGCGACTACACCAGAGCTAGTTAATGGTCAATATACAGGTGATTTTATTGATATTCCCTGTTTTCAGGACGGTAAAGTTAAGTTACTTGAGCAGTGGTTAGAGGTTTCTGGTGAAAATATGCAGGGGAGTTGGTTTTACAGTGACTCTCATAATGATTTGCCCTTGTTGTCGCGTGTTGACCATCCTGTGGCGGTTGATCCTGATATGCGTTTAGCGAGTTATGCTCACGCGTCGGGATGGCCGATTATTAGTTTGCGTGACGCTGTTTGTCCTGAGCATCATTTTCATAAGTAAAGAAATTAATGGCTACGATCAAGTTTTCGATAGCTAATGGCTTCACTTAAATGGGAAATTTGTATGTCTGCTGATTGGGCAAGATCGGCAATCGTGCGCGCCAATTTTAAAATACGATGGTACGCACGATTTGATAATCCAAACTTATCCATGGCTTGTTCAAGAATTTTATGGCTAGCATCAGTTAATACACAATGTACATTAACTTCTTTCGTTGTAAGCGCTGAATTTACTTTACCTGATCTTAGCATGGCAATGTGGCGTGCAGCGATGACGCGCGCTCTAATCGTGTGACTATTTTCTTCACCTTCTGGCGAGCCTTTACGAAGTATTTCATGTGGAACTCTAGGTACTTCTAAGTGAATATCTATTCTATCTAAGAGTGGGCCAGAAATTTTTGCACGATAGCGATTTATTTGTTCAGAGGTGCAATGGCAGCGACCAGAAGCATCACCTAAATAACCGCAAGGGCAAGGATTCATCGCAGCAATAAGTTGAAAGCGAGCTGGGAAATTGGCTTGATTATTCGCTCTGGAAATAGTGATTTGTCCGGTTTCTAAAGGCTCGCGTAAGACTTCTAATACTTTTCGGTCAAATTCTGGGAGTT
Source organism: uncultured Methylococcaceae bacterium (assembly GCA_903944165.1). Classification (GTDB taxonomy): domain Bacteria; phylum Pseudomonadota; class Gammaproteobacteria; order Methylococcales; family Methylomonadaceae; genus Methylovulum. Next base: position 43,731 of record CAJAQT010000052.1, read on the forward strand.
CATCCAGAAAAAGAGTCCCATTATGGGCAAGAGAAATTTCACCAGGTCGAGGATTGCTGCCGCCCCCAACTAATGCAGCCGCTGAGGCCGTATGATGCGGTGCACGAAAGGGCGGAATTAACCAGGTTTTAACATTAACACCCTGATTGCTAATAGAGGCAAGCGCGGCCGTTTCTTGAGCTTGTTGCTCAGTTAATAAGGGAAGAATAGTGGATAAACGCGAGGCAATCATTGATTTTCCTGTGCCAGGCGGGCCAAGCATGAGTAGATTATGAGCGCCAGCCGCAGCAATTTCTAAGGCTCTTTTGACATGATATTGACCATGAACATCAGAAAGATCATGATCAGAATAAGTTTCTATTGTTTGTTTTACATGGTGTTGGGTAGGAATAAGCTGCTGGCCATTTAAATGCGCACAAATTTCCAATAAATGTTTGGCTGGAATTAATTCAATTTCTTTTATTAATGCGCCTTCTTCTGCATTGGCGTAAGGCAAAATAAGTTTTCTGAGACTATTTCTTGATTGTATTGCTATCGGAAGAATACCGGCAATACTACGTAACTCACCACCCAAAGATAGTTCGCCAACACATTCATAGTGCTCCAAGTCTTTACGCGGAATTTGTCCAGAGGCAGCTAGTATGCCTAACGCAATAGCTAGATCAAAGCGCCCACCATCCTTTGGTAAATCAGCCGGGGCTAAATTAATAGTGATGCGTTGAGCAGGAAAGTCAAAATGAGAGTTTATTATCGCACTACGAACGCGATCCTTGCTTTCTTTGACGGCTGTTTCAGGTAAGCCAACAATTGAAAGAGAGGGAAGACCATTGGAGATATGCGTTTCAACGGTAACAAGAGGCGCATCAATACCCGAGCGTCCTCGACTATAAATAATAGCTAAGGACATAACTGAGCACTACGAAAGAGAGGTGAAATTGCATTAATTTAGCTCTGCGTAAGTGCTCAATGTATGTTTAGGTGCGGATCAATTTTTTGGTGCGTCATGACTTTCTGATATTGATGTCTCTGCTGTGGGGGCTGGCTGTTCGTGCGTTTCAATTGCAGAAATACGTTGTTCTAAGTCATCTAATTTTACCCTGCATTTAGCAAGTAATAATTTTTGGACTTCAAATTCTTCACGCGTTACTAAGTCAAGTTTACCTAAGACACTTTGTAAAATAACATGAAAGTTTTTCTCCATGTCTTCTTTAATATGCGTTAAGCCGGGGTGCATAGAGTTAGATAGGCGGCTAACGATTTCATCAATGGCTTTTGGGTCAAACATATTTGATTCTCTTAATAATGTATAGGGTTAGGTGAGTGTGTTAAGTATAGCTGGGTTTAATCTATGTTCACGGCATATTTTTATAGAATCAACCTCATTCAATGGCAGCTGTGTTAGGTTACATAAAGAATGATCATCCATTTTAATGAAGTTGCTACAGGTATGACAGACGCCAAAACTTTTAGTATTATTTGCTTTCTGCAACGCGCATAAAATTGCATGAAGCGCCTCATCGAGGCTGTTAAGGTTTTGATTTGATATAGATTGTTGCGCTTTAGCAAAAACATCTATAGGACGAATATTGTTAAGTAATTGTTCCCCTTGCGGAGTTATTTGCAGATGCGTGACGCGGCGATCGTTTGCATCAGGCAATTTAAGTAAATAATTTTTACGCTCAAGAAGTTGAATAGACTTCGATACGGTGCCTTTTGTCAGCCCAAGGTACTCAGCAACAACTACCAGAGTGTTACTGAACTGGTTACATCTGGTAAGGTAATCAAGAAGTTGAAAGTGCACGGGTTGTAATCCAAGTGCGGCATATTGCTTACGTTCTTCTGAGCGAAGTAAATTACTAATTCGCTCAATCAGTCTAAAGGTTGGAGTGTCTTTCATTTATTTATTTTGAAAGGCTTTTTTAAAAAATTCAGGCTGTGCTAAGGCAGCTTTATGAATATCTTCGTTGTAATATTCAGTATTAAACTCTTTATTAATTATGTCTTGTTCACGAAACGGCATAAACGCTTGTTTGCTTGCTAATGTTGCGCTCCACCAACCAGAAGGATAAATGCATTGTGGAAAAAATACCGTTTGTTGGTGCGTTAAGCCTGAGTGAGTCATCGCTTGACGCATTTCTTTTATGAGTGTTAAGTGCAGCAGTGCAGATTCGCTTTGTTGAATTAAAATACCGTCATCAGCTAGGCAACGATAGCAGTCTTTATAGAAGTTTTCGCCAAATAAACCTTCCGCAGGCCCAACAGGATCGGTGCTATCGATAATAATAATGTCTACGGAATTGGGCGCAGCGTCTTTTACCCATTTTATTCCGTCAATAAATTTTAAATCCGCTCTTGGGTCGTTATTGGACTCACACAGTTCTGGAAAATAGATTTCTGCTAATCGCGTTACACGTTCGTCAATATCAATTTGCACAGCATGCTCAACTGTAGAATGCTTTAAAACTTCTTTTAACGTACCGCAATCTCCACCGCCAATAATCCACACTTTTTTAGGATTAGGATGAGTAAATAACCCTACGTGACTCATCATTTCGTGGTAGAAAAAATTATCCCGTGTTGAAACCATTGTGCAGCCATCAATCACCATTAAATTGCCGAAGCCATGTGTGCTGTATATTTCAATGTGTTGGAACGCTGACTGTTCTTCGTGTAGCCTGTTTTTTATTTTTAAAGAAAAAGCAGTTTCAGCATTAGGGAGTTGTTCAGTAAACCATTGGGAGGTGTTCATAAATTAATATCCTGAAAAAATAAACGATTATATTGCTGCATTATATTAGAATTTGAACTTATTTTGTGAATTAACGGAGTTTTTAAATGGCTTTAAATCAAACAGATGACTGGAGTATTCGTCAATCAGCTCAAACGTATGCAATTGATCTATGGGGTGATGATTATTTTTCAATAAATAAAAAGGGTCATGTCAGTGTTAAGCCAAGTTCAGACAATGATAGTGAAGTAGATTTATATGAAATTGCACAGATTCTTGAGGCAAAACAGCTTTCTTTGCCTGTTCTAGTAAGGTTTACAGATATTTTAAAAGATCGCGTGGTGCGCTTGGATAATGCCTTTAAAAAAGCATGTGCTAATTATAATTATTCAGGAAGTTATACGCCCGTGTATCCCATAAAAGTAAATCAGCAGCGCCAGGTTGTTGAGGGGATTTTAGCGGCGCCAAACATTGGTTTAGAAGCAGGCAGTAAGCCTGAGTTGTTGGCAATTATGGCGTTATCTCATGAAGGTGTGGTGGTGTGTAATGGCTATAAAGATACTGCTTATATCAGGCTGGCTCTTATTGGCTTAAAAATGGGGTTAAATTTATATTTAGTCATTGAAAAGCCACTAGAATTAGAATTAATTATTGAGGAAGCAAAGGCGTTAAATGTTGTTCCCATGTTAGGTGTGCGCGTTAGGTTATCTAGTATTAGTGCGGGTAAGTGGCAAAATAGTGGGGGAGAAAAGTCAAAATTTGGCTTGCATGCTTACGATATACTGCAAATGATTGAGCGCTTAAAAAGTGTTAATTTACTAGATTCTCTCAAATTAATGCATTTTCATATGGGGTCTCAAATTGCCAATATTCATGACATAAAAATCGCCTTAAAAGAAGTTGGTCAGTTTTATGGAGAGCTGCACAGATTGGGCGCAAAAATCACGGTTGTTGATGCGGGTGGTGGTTTAGGGGTTGATTATGATGGCAGTCGCTCTCGACGTGAATCATCAATCAATTATAGTCTTGATGAATATGCACAAAATATAGTTCGTGGCTTTGCTGATATTTGTGCTGAAAAAAACCTTCCACAGCCTGATATTATTACTGAGTCAGGGCGCGCCTTAACAGCGCATCATGCCGTTTTGATTACAAATGTAACAGATGTGGAGTCTGTGTATAAGTCAGATTCTGCTGAATTTTTGTTGCCAGAAGAGGGTAATCTGGTGGAGGCTTATCACGATGCATATTTTAGTTTAAATGAAGCAAGAGCTAAGTTTGCACGAGATAAATTAACTATTAATGAACTGGCTTCGGCAGAAAATGACTATGCGCTTTTTTGTCACGCTATTGAGGGTAGCTTAAATGCAGCTCATCAAAATGAAGCCATAATTCTGCAAGAATTAAGAGAGAAATTAGCGGATAAGATTTTTTGTAATTTTTCGTTATTTCAATCTCTTCCAGATATATGGGGTATTGGTCAAATATTTCCAATTATGCCAATTCATAGATTAAATGAGCAGCCAAAACGAAGGGCGGTTATTCAAGATTTAACCTGTGATTCTGATGGGCGAATTGATCATTATATCGATGGAAAGAATCTGGAAAGTACCTTACCTGTTCATGATATTGATAGTAAAACACCTTATTTAATAGGTTTTTTTATGATTGGAGCGTATCAAGAAATTTTAGGCGATATGCATAATTTATTTGGGGATACGCATTCGATAAATATTAAATTGGATGAAAACGGTTATCAACTTTATGATCTGCAAGAGGGTGAAGCTGTGTCAGAACTTTTAGAATATGTTCATATTAACAGTCAGGAATTGATAATAGCTTTTCAAGAAAAGTTAGCAAAAAGTACATTATCGAATATTGAGAAAGCACAGTATGAAGAAGAGTTAGTTGCAGGTTTGAGCGCGTATACTTATTTGGTTAGATGAGCTTGATCAAGAAAATAATTAGTTGGTTTTTTGTATCAGCAATTCTCATTATAGTTGGATGCTATGGCACCGTGCCTAAGTAACTATAAGCATTAATCATGCTCCAAATTGTAACCAAGTGAAGCAAGCAGATTGGGTGGGCTTGCTTCGAACTTCTCAGTAAGGCGATTTACTGCACAAACAATAGCCGCCCCTGAAAAGAATACAGCACTGACAATATAAAGAACGAATGCTTCAATCTCATGGATTGCGCTCTTTGCTGAACTCAGGATCCCGAAGCCGGAGAGAAAAGCTAGAATAGCTAGCACGAAAATAAAAATCTTCATAATTTACCCTAAGTTATTTGTGCTTTATGCCTAGCGTAAAGCTAACCGGGCGCGGCACGGAAAGCTAGAAAAATAAAACCGCATTATAACCTCACTCCGGTTGAGCGTTGTGTTAGGCATTTAATTTTACTCTGACCCTAGTTATTCTTGTTAATATGAATAATACTAGGTGTGTTTTGATAAATCTGGCGAATTGCTTGCATAGTTTGCCTCTTGTTAATAAGCGGATTCAATTTCAGTATTTAATGTTATCAACTACTCATTAATTTAATAACTTCA
>CAJAQT010000053.1 GCA_903944165.1 uncultured Methylococcaceae bacterium
CAATGAAAACCCTGAATACCCTTATGAATTACAGCCGCGTGATCGTAAACGTGCTGAGTCGGTGGCGTGGGTACTTAAAACCGCCAAAAACTTAGACGTAGACTCTTTAGGCAAAACCCGCCGTGCTGATAGCGGTGCGCCAATTATTACTGATTTATTGGCGCAATCACCTGTCACACAAGAGCAAGCTGAAACATGGGTAAACGCTCAAATTATTGATAAATCATCACTAAAGCCATTACAAAATCAAGGTTATGCAAAAGAGGATGTCCGCAAGGATATGGTTGAGTTTTATCGTATCAGCGGTGGTAATTTGCGCCCATCTTGTTCATTTTGAATTATGAACGATACCGCCATTCTGTTCCCACATCAGATGATGTTCTTGGTCGGCATGTGTGAATATAGTATTTTAATTTCTAGTTATTTACTGAAATTACTTATGGTGAAGAAATTTTTTGTTTGAATTTTAAGTCAATACCTTTTCTTGACAAAGCCCCGAATCAGATTAAGTTAAATTTCGTTGTAAATGAATTTTAATAACAATGATAAGTAGAATTCAGGGTTGTACATTTTAAAAAGATGAAAAGTTAAAAATTATTTGATTAGTACTATTTTCTTAAGGCTGTAAATTTATTTGGCGATAAGATTAATTTTTTAATAAATATTGCTGGCTTTGAAAAAAGCAGATTAACGGGGATTTATCTAATAAAATCTCCCTAACATCTCCTTATGAAACAAATAAATAAATAAATAAATAAATAAGTTATACGGTGTCAATTGTTGAGCTTTGATTGGCAATTTCTGCTTACAGAATTTTAGGATTTTTAGTGAATACCTCAAAAGAATTTAACTGCCGATTACTGATAAAAGTGGGTAATACACTGGCTATTATCGGCTGTATAACCTTGGCTTTCGGATTGATTGGTTTGATTCCTTTAGAAATATTTGCACTGGGTTTATCGTCGGGTATACGCATTGTTGGGATGGTAGGCATTTTGGGTTGTTTACTTAGTGCTATTGGCTACGGGCTGATCGACTATTTTGATTACTAGAAGAACGGGAGAAAGACATGTTTAAGAAATCAGATTATTTTATTATTTTGGCGGTAATGTTATCGTTTCTTGTATCGGCATATTTGTGGTTTATTGTCAAAGATGCAGAACAGGCAATTTTTACGGCAATTTGGATTCCATCGATTTTTTGCTTTGGCATCTACTTTAAGTTGTGTGCATTAATGGGGAGGAAATAGTCATGGGACTTATCTTAATTGTCGGTATTATCGCTTTCGGTTTAACACTAATAGGTTTGTATTTGACTTATAACGAATTTAACAAGCTTGATTGAATCAATTATTTTAAAAGAGCTAATATAAATTATATAAATGGTTGATCTAACCCAGTTGCATTTTAAATAAATTAATTTTTTCACCTTTAATAATAACTGGCTCAGATTAGTAAACATCAAGTTATTTTTCAGAATGATTGATCAAAAAAAAGTGAACAAGACTAAACAGTTAATTATTAAATTGATCGAGAATGGCAAAGTGCCAGATCCGTTGATACGGTTGGCTATACGACAGCTTTTGCGGGAAAGGCTTAGTAAAATTCCATTAAGCAATCCAGAGATTTGTTCAGCCTATGTTTCTCAATTTCTGAGTGAGATGACCATTGCTCCTGTTGCTATCACGCCCGAAAAAGCTAACCAGCAGCATTATGAAGTCCCCGCCGCGTTCTTTGAATTGGTTCTGGGGCAAAGGCGCAAATACAGTTCTTGCTATTGGCCTGATGGGATTAAGACTTTGGATAATGCTGAAATTGAAAGCCTTGCTAAGACTTGCGAAAGAGCCAGTCTGTTAGATGGGCAAGAGATATTGGAACTGGGTTGTGGCTGGGGGTCTTTAAGCCTTTGGATGGCTGAACAGTATCCAAATAGCCGTATCAAGGCAGTGTCAAACTCCCATTCACAACGGCTTTACATCATGGATAAGGCGGCAGAAAAAGGCTACTCTAATCTGGATGTTATTACTCGTGACATGAATGTTTTTGATACTAATGCCCGCTTTGACCGCATTGTTTCAGTAGAGATGTTCGAGCACATGCGTAATTGGCAGTTGCTCTTCGGGCGGGTATCTGAATGGCTTAAACCGGGCGGATTGTTTTTTATGCATGTGTTCTGTAACCGTTCTTTACCTTATGAATTTGTTGTGCAGAATGAAAGTGACTGGATGGGGCGGCATTTTTTTTCCGGAGGTATGATGCCCAGCTATCATTTGCCGTTGTATTTTCAAGACAAGCTCAAATTAACCCGACAGTGGAGTTGGAGTGGTAAGCATTACGAGGATACTGCAAATGCTTGGCTTGCTAATATGGATAGCCAAAAGCAACAAATTTGGCCGATTTTGGTGGAAACCTACGGCAGTGACCAAGCTCTGACTTGGTGGGTGCGATGGCGGGTCTTTTTTATGTCCTGTGCCGAGCTTTTTGGATATGACCACGGCAGTGAGTGGTTTGTCGGTCATTACTGTTTTGAACGACCTTATTGATCAGCTGTTTAAACACTGAACGGTCAAGTTTTGATTTTTTGGCTAGGGTACGCACAGCGTACCCTAGTCTACTAAGAATGGTAAAAGCCAAAAAGTTCACCGTTTTAAGTATATTTTAAAATTTTCGAGTAATTTTAACTTTTCCCCCAACATGGCATCGGATTTTTTACAGTTTTTCACACACTACCATCAGTTTTAACCAAGAGAATTGAAAATGTTTGACTGGATTATTGCATTTCAGAGTCTATTAATATTGTTTTTGATGGCATTACTCACATGGATTGTTAGCTTGGTAAAGCGCGACGTAAGCATCGTTGATAGTATTTGGTCGCTGTTTTTTCTAGCGGCGATGTGGGTTTATTATGCCCATCCCTCTGCCAATGGTCCTCGCTCAACCCTTGCACTAGTATTGATAGGCATGTGGTCGTTTCGGCTCTGTGCTTATTTGACTTGGCGGAATTGGGGACAGCCAGAAGATAGGCGCTATCAAGCAATCCGCCGAACAAATGAACCCCATTTTACTTTTAAGAGCTTAGCCATTATTTTCTTATTCCAAGCGGTACTGGCTTGGTTAATCTCGTTGCCTATCCTGCCTGTCTTAAAATCTAGCCAAGCCCTGGGGTTGCTGGATATTTTGGGTATAGCGCTGTTTCTTTTTGGCTTAGTGTTTGAATCCTTAGCTGATTGGCAGATGTCACATTTCAAAGCCCACACCGATTCCAAAAACCTAATTATGGATCAAGGACTTTGGCGTTATACACGTCATCCCAATTATTTTGGCGAGTTTTGCGTCTGGTGGGGGTTTTATTTTCTTGCCTTATCGGCGGATGCTTCGCCTTGGGTGCTGTTTGCGCCCTTACTGATGTCTTTTCTGTTGATTAAACTCTCCGGTGTACCCTTGCTAGAAAAAGATCTTATTGAGCGTCGTCCTGCTTATCGCGAATACCAAAAGCGTACGAATTGTTTTTTTCCTGGCTTACCCAAATGATATTTATCGACTGAATAACTGGAGTCTTCTCATGCGCCTAATTTTTTTTGGATTATCGTTTCTATTCGCAGGATGCACGCCAGTGAAGCCGCCTTTGCCTTTGGTTGAACAGGTGGATTTGCAAAAATTCATGGGGGATTGGTATGTGATCGCCAATATCCCCACTTTTATCGAGAAAGGCGCACATAATGCAATTGAATCTTATCGCTTGAACCCAGATGGACGCATTGCTACTACGTTTACCTTTCGAGCTAACGATTTTCAAGGCCCTCTAAAACGCTACGAACCGACGGGTTACGTCATCGATACACACTCGAATGCGGTTTGGGGCATGGAATTTATCTGGCCTTTCAAGGCGGATTACAGAATTACGTTTTTAAAACCCGATTACAGCCTAACCGTAATAGGCCGTGAGGCAAGGGACTACGTATGGATTATGGCGAGGACAGCTCAGATTCCAGAGACTGACTATCAAGCTTTAGTGAAGTTTCTGGCAGAAAATGGCTACGATGTGAATAAACTGAAAAAGGTACCGCAGCGTTGGTACATCCATTCACAAGCTCTTACCACGGAATTGAATTAATGAAAATCGCCATCATCGGCAGCGGCATTTCGGGCTTAACTTGCGCGTATTATCTCCAAAACAATCATGATATTAGCTTATTCGAAGCCAATGATTATGTTGGCGGTCATACCCACACGCATGACATTGACTTAGCTGGAAAAACCTATGCCATCGACACTGGCTTTATCGTTTTCAACGATTGGACGTATCCTAATTTCATCAAACTCATGGATGAGTTGAACGTTTCGTCACAACCGAGTTCGATGGGCTTTAGCGTCAAATGCGAGCGAACCGGCATTGAATATAACGGCGTTTCGCTCAATCGTCTTTTCGCCCAGCGCAGCAACTTGATCCGACCTTCCTTTCTGCGCATGATTGCAGACATTCTTCGGTTTAACAAAGAAGCCCCGCTTTGGCTGGAAGATGGTGACGATGGCACCACACTAGAGAGCTACCTTAAGTCTCATGGTTATTCCCAAGTGTTTCAAGACCACTACATTATTCCTATGGGTGCGGCTATTTGGTCGTCAGGTCGAGCTAACATGCTCGCCTTTCCCTTTCGTTACTTTGTGCGTTTTTTTTACAACCACGGTATGTTAACTGTTGGCAAAAGACCCGTGTGGCGGACGATACAAGGGGGTTCTAAATCTTATTTAAAACCACTGACCCAAGGCTTCCAGCATAAAATACGTTTATCTACACCCGTGGACAGTATCAAACGAGATGTTAACGGCATAACCATTAAGCCAAGAGGCCAAGAACCTGAGCGCTTTGATGCGGTGGTTCTTGCCTGCCATAGCGACCAAGCCTTAGGCCTATTGGCTGAACCCACGCAAGCCGAGCAGGTTATCCTTGGTGCCATGCGTTATCAGGCCAACGAGGCAGTGTTACATACCGACGTTACTGTCTTGCCCAAAAAACACCTAGCTTGGGCCGCTTGGAATTACCATATTCGAAAACAAGATCAACAGTTGGTTGCCTTGACCTATGACATGAACATCTTGCAAGGCTTAGACGCACCTGAGACTTTTTGCGTTACCTTAAACTACGCAGAAGCGATAGACCCTAGCCGCATCATCAAACGGATGATCTATCATCATCCCGTTTATAGCCGAGAAAGTATTGCCGCCCAAAAGCGGCATCGGGACATCAGTGGCATGAACCGAACTTATTACTGCGGGGCGTATTGGGGCTTTGGTTTTCATGAGGACGGTGTCAACAGTGCACTGCAAGCAGTGGAACAAATAACCCGACTTGAAAAACATGAATAGCTGTTTGTATGTGGGTCAGATTCGACATCGTCGTTTGGCACCAAAACCGCATTTTTTTTTCTACCGGATATTCATGGCTTATCTTGATTTGCAAGAATTAGATACGGTGTTTACCGGAAATCCATTATGGTCAACGCGAAGACCTGCTCTGGCTTGGTTTCGCAGGGCAGATTATCTTGGCGACCCCTCCGTGCCATTAGATCAGGCGGTACGTGATTTAGTAGAGCAGAAAACTGGTGTCAGACCCATTGGGCCGGTAAGGGTATTGAGCCACCTGCGCTATTTCGGTTATAGCTTTAACCCAGTAAGTTTTTATTACTGCTTTGATATGAGGGGTGAACGAGTGGAAACCATTGTTACTGAAATAACCAATACGCCCTGGAATGAGCGATTTAGCTATATTCTGACGCCAAGTAGAGAACAACAACGCAAATCCCTCCATCGCTATGAGTTTGCCAAAGATTTCCATGTCTCGCCATTTTTTCCTATGGATTTAATTTATGACTGGCGTTTCTCTAAACCAGGACAACGCTTGACCGTTCACATGAATCTTAATCAAGACGGTTTGAAGCTATTTGATGCCACGTTGACCCTTAAAAAGCGGCCAATCAACGCGACCCAGCTAACGCAGACTTTGCTCAGTTATCCTTTCATGACACTTAAAGCTATCGGTGGTATTTATATCGAGGCAGCAAAGCTTAAGCTTAAGGGTATACCGTTTTACGATCATCCTTAACGGACATGGAGACGCCTAAAATGCTCAATTTACTCGCCCCACTTAACAAAGCAGCCATCTCTCCGGCAACCTCGCGTTGGTTAAGCCGTTGGGCCAAAGACTTACTGCATCGACAGTTTCAACAATTGCAGGTCGGCGAGTTAGAGCTTAATGATGACACAAGCCTTTGCTTTGGAAAGCCTCATGCCGACTTTTCTTATCCAGTTCAGCTAACCATAAACGACGAGCAATTTTACAGTGACATTGTCTTTGGTGGCAGTGTGGGTGCGGCAGAGGCTTACATGGCGGGCTATTGGCATTGCTCCAACTTGGTGGATTTAGTGCGTCTTTTGGTGCGTAATCGCCCTGTACTTGAAGGGCTGAATCAAGGACATTTCTCTTGGGTAACCCAGCATCTTCGTAAGGCAGTGCATGCCTTACATCGCAATACCTTAACCGGAAGCCGCCGTAATATAGCCGCCCACTACGATTTAGGAAATGATTTCTTTCAGCTGTTTTTGGACGACAAGATGATGTATTCCTGTGCCTATTTTGAGCAACCAGAGGCCAGTTTGAACGAGGCTTCATTTGCTAAGTTGGAACGTATCTGCCAGAAATTACAGCTTAAACAAAGTGATAGCGTTATTGAAATCGGTGCCGGTTGGGGTGGTTTTGCCATCCATGCCGCGTCTCGATATGGTTGCCATGTTACCACCACGACGATATCGCAACAGCAATACGACTTGGCTAAAGCGCGAATCCATGCAGCCGGCTTGGACAATCGCATTACGCTTTTATTTCAAGATTACCGTGACTTAAAGGGCAGTTATGACAAACTGGTTTCCATTGAAATGGTGGAGGCGATTGGTCATCAGTATTACCAGACCTACTTTGAACAATGTGCTAATTTGTTAAAACCGCACGGACTGTGTTTAATTCAAGCCATTACCATTGTCGATCAACAATTTGTTCAAGCGCGGGACAGGGTGGATTTTATTAAGCGGCATATTTTTCCTGGCAGTTGTATTCCTGCCATAACTGCCTTATTAAATGCAGCGACCCAGCGTTCAGACTTAAACCTGATTAATCTGGAGGAAATTGGCCCGCATTATGCCCTGACTTTACGGCATTGGCGGGAAGCTTTTATGAGTCAACTGGATGCAGTTCGCCAGCAAGGCTATTCGGAGGCTTTTATTAACATGTGGGAGTTTTACTTGGCTTATTGCGAAGGGGCTTACAGGGAACGTGCTATTGGCAATGCGTGGATGCTATTTGCCAAACCTGGCTACCGAACATTAAACCTTGAAAGCAGTCATTCAATTCAATCTTAAACGGGTAAAAACTGAAGGTTTTAAAAACGTATGAAAGTCTGTAATCAATGCAACGTAGCTGGACAACCTGAAGATCGTGTACAGTTTAATCATTCCTACAAGCAACAACCCTTAGTCTATAAATTACTCTGTGTGCATTTAATTTATCTGCCTTTGCTAAGCATACCTTTTATAATCGTAAACGGAGCTTTCATCGCACTGTATTTGAAAATGGTAGGCGTAAAGGATTATACGAGCTATCGGTCATTTTTACCCGACCGTCAATCTCATCGATATAACTTAAAAAATCAAGTCACTAAAGGCTCGAATAACCGCTTTAATCCCGTTAGTTCCAAACTTTTTTGGATTTTGAATTGTACTTGGTATTGCCCCTACAGTGTGGCGCTGTTCGAATGGCATGCTAAACTGATGACGATGATGGAAACATTAGAAAACATCAATGAGAACCATCCAAAAACCGACGGCGATTTAAAGAGCCAAGCTAATGATTTTCTAAAGAGAGCATCTATGCTGTTTCAACTTGGCAAGATACTGGTGTGTTTAATATTAACTCTGTGCCTGCCTTTTGTTATGTTTAGCGCATTGATAACAGTTCTGCATTTAAAAATGGCGGGTGCGACCAACGTGAAAGTTTTCCGATCTTTCTTGCCCGAAAACAAAACGTTTTCTAGTGCTAAGACCTTTTGGGGCACTACTTATTTGAGGCTTTTGGTTTTTAGCATCGCTCTATTTAATTGGCACGCCTATTTAGTGAAATTAGTGGAAAATTGGTGGTGTCCTTTCCATCACAATCGCAAAGAACCTCATTATCGGGCAGGTGCCATCAATCAATCATTTTGGCATCTTTACCCTGAAGACTTTAAAAAGCTTTCCCCAGATGACCGCGACAACCCTATTTGGAACGAATTTAAGTAAGCAGCAAGATGAATCAAGCCTCAAACCGAAAGCAAAACACTTAAATAATTTGTTGCGTCTATCTGTTAAACCTTACGCTTAACTGAAACTAGCCATCATCTTGCAAAAGACTGCATTGGATGCCAAGCCTCAGTGGTACGCCCCCTCGTTTTTTTCTATTCATCAAATTCAGTTGAAAAAGAGTAAACGTTAGCCAACTAGGATTTGAACATGCAACCATTAGCTTTTGTCGACTTAGAAACTACCGGTGGATCTGCTACCAAAGATCGAATAATCGAAATTGCTATGGTCTTGGTGGATGATGACGGTGTGCGGGAATGGAGTCAATTAATCCAGCCGCAAATACGTATTCCGTTGTTTATCGAGCAATTGACGGGTATCAGCAATGCAATGGTGGCAAATGCGCCAGACTTTGACGCAGTGGCGGCCGAAGTCGATGCCTTATTGCAGGGGCGACTGTTCATTGCCCACAACGCGCGTTTTGATTACGGCTTCCTGAAAAATGAATTCAAACGGCTAGGGATGCTGTTTAAACCACAGGTGTTATGCACGGTAAAACTGTCACGGACATTGTATCCGCAATATGAGCGACATAATCTTGACAGCCTGATAAGTCGCCATCAACTTCAAACCAAACAACGCCATCGCGCTTTAGCCGATGCCCAATTGATTTATCAGTTTTGGCAACAGGCGACACAGCAGTTTTCAGCTGAGGTGATTCAGGCAACGGTAAAAAATCTAGTGCAATATTCCAGCTTACCGTCGCAACTGGATCCCAACTTAGTTCACGAATTACCAGAAAGCCCTGGTGTATATCTGTTCTACGGCGAAAACGACTTACCGCTTTACATCGGTAAAAGCATCAATATCCGCCAGCGTGTGTTATCGCACTTTTCTGCCGATCATCGAAACGGTAAAGAGATGAGCCTTTCGCAGCAAACTAAGCGTATTGATTGGATTGAAACTGGCGGCGAACTGGGTGCGTTACTGACCGAAGCACGTTTAATCAAACATATGATGCCTATTCATAATCAACGGCTGCGGCGCAAAAACGCCCTGTGTGCTTGGCAATTGCAACAAAAACAAGATCAGTTATTGCCGCAGTTGGCTTGGGCTAACGATCTTGATTTTGGTGAGCAGGACAATTTATATGGTTTATACAGCAACCAACGCGATGCCCAAAAATCTTTACGTAGTCTAGCAGAGCAACATCAGCTATGTCTTGGGTTGCTCGGTCTTGAAAAGATTGGTCGTGGCAAACCGTGTTTTGCGCATCAACTCAAACGCTGTCGTGGTGTCTGTGTCGGCAAAGAATCGAGTTTAGAACATGCCACACGCTTGCTGAACGCCATGAGTAAGCTCAAACTGGCCAGTTGGCCTTATCCTGGGACTATTGGCATCCGCGAGGCGGATGAATTGCATGTTATCGATCATTGGTGCTATCTCGGTACCGCGCGAAGTGACGATGAAGTCAAGGCACTTTTACAGCAAGGTCGACCAGCGTTTGACCGCGATACTTACATGACTTTACTCAAAGCGTTAAAGAGCAGCCAAATAGTGCACCTTAGTTCGCAATCAAAATTGAAAACTCATAAAAGCTGAAAGTTTTGCTTGTCGTTTCAACGTTAAAAAAAGTGGGATATTTTTATCTTACCCACTATTTAACATAGCATCTGATCGATCAAGTCAATAAAGAAACGAAAAATTGCATCGTAAATTGATAATAATGCTCAGGTTTACGTTCCTAGTACTATCTGGCAATGAATATAATACAGCTATTTTAGCTTGAGGAGCTTGAGGAGCTTGAGGAGCTTGACCTGAGCGGTGTTGTGCAGAGGCTTAAATTCGCACTCATCTGGTCGGGCTGCATGGTTCACGTTTATATTATATTTCGAGCGGCAAAAGAGTGCGGTGAGAAAAGCCAATATAAGTGGGAGCGTAATTATTAAGACCCTTGCTAAACTAACGTTGTAAGCACAGACGGCCCCCTTTTAAAAAAAAAGGGGCCTGAGCCGGTCATCAGCCAGTCGAATGAGGGGGAATCAATACTTACGTGGGAGCTGCTTTAGCCGCTTCCACAATAAAGTAATTCATTGTCGTTCGGAATATATGTCAATAAATTAATTTTTAACCGATGCCGAAAATCC
>CAJAQT010000054.1 GCA_903944165.1 uncultured Methylococcaceae bacterium
ACCACACGCCGTCAGGACTTGCACACCCATACGACTCGATTTTTTCAAGTCTTAACGTAGACGAACTTAACAACGAAAAAACTTGCTCATGGTCGCAAACCACAGCACAGCTTGCCAGAAGAGTATTAACAACGGGCACACCCAGCTCGGTCATGTTTTCACCAACGCCATTAACTCGCCATAACTGTCCACCTTCGCGTAGCTAACATGATCGGCATTGACTTCATTCAGCGCCTTAAAAAACTTAATCGCACAGTCAATTTTAAAATCCTCACTTTTTCTTAATTCCAGCGACGACATCGAACCCTTAGTTTCAGCGACAAAATAAACATGATTCACCGTGCCTTCCTTAAAAGAAATCGCCCAGTCAGGATTGTAATGGCCCACGGGCGTAGAAATATAAAAATCATTGGGCAATTTGGCATACACCACAACATCAGGGTCAGTATCAAGCGCCTTGGCAAATTCAAGCTCAGTTTTAGAATCCGTCACCAAATAATCATAAATATGTCGATTAAATTTATCGCCTGCCGTGCTGAAATCCAGCGTTGTTTTAGCTTGAGTAAAAATGCTCGTATCAAAAGTTCCGGCACGGGTGTCATAGCTCAAATGCTCAATCACCACCGTGGCTTTCTGCTCATTAATCAGCTGGCTGGCTTTAGCGATAAATGCCTCAGGATTGGTTTTGTACTGACTAAACGTATCCAACCTAAGCCCTTGCAAAATCTGGACAACCGTTCGGCGCGTCAACTGCGTTTGTGCCGCCAATTTGCCAATAAGATCATAATTAACCGCAGAATGCACCGACTGCGGCCTTACCTCGGTAAGGGTTTCCATCACCTTAAACGACTCGCCTTGTGTCACCGCCTCATAGGTTACGTCCGCCTTTTGCTCACCGCGTTTAATGGTGTACTGCAAGGCACTTACATTCAGGCTTTTATCCAACTCAGCCACGCATTTAGCAATCAATTCTTCGCTAGCAAAATTAACGGTATACGCCGCTTTATGATTGATACGCTGCCACAGGGCTTTAAATTCCTGCTTATCAAAATTATCGTTAAGCGGATTGGTTTTTTGCTTGCGACCATTAGCAACCGCTGGCAATTGGGCATCACTGAACACCGTATCAATCAAGTCAAACACCTGCGGCGCATGAAGGGCTAACTCAGTGGGCAACTCGGCAAGCTGTTCTGCTTTTTTAGCATCATGATAGATTTGAGTAATCTTGTCAGCACCATCGGTGTAATCATTTTTAACCAAATAGCGATAAAGTAGTTTGGCGAGTGGCGGCGTGATGTCCACCTCCCCAGACGGCGTATTTAAGACCTTACCCGTAAAATATTTCTCATCAGCAATACGAGGACGCGCAGACAAGGACTCGCTCATATCGCGTTGCAACGCCGTGACAAAATCGGTGTAACTTTCACTGGTCACCACCGTTAGCACATTAATATCATGCACCGTCGCAGGATTATCCATACGGTCGCCCAGTTGGTTGACCGATAGCCGCATCCCACGCCCCACTTCCTGCCTTCGAGAAATAGTATTGTCGCTGTGCTTTAAGGTACAAATAACAAAGACATTGGGATTATCCCAGCCTTCGCGCAGTGCAGAATGAGAAAAGATAAAACGCACCGGCTCGTTCAGTGATAACAAACGTTCTTTATCTTTCAAAATTAAATCATAGGCGGCTACATCATCGGTTTCGGTGGATTTTTTACCCGTAAGCGGATCAACCAAACGTTTGGATTTTTTATCAATCGAAAAATAACCTTGATGGGTTTTGACTGTTTCAATACCGCGCAAATAATCATTGTAAGGATTATCATCAAGCGTCAGAACCTCATTAAGCTGAAGGTTATATTCCTCTTCAAACATCTGGGCATATTCGCCGCTCGATTCCCCGTTTTCATCGTAACAACGGTATTTAACAACGCTATCAATAAAAAACAACGACAACACCTTAATGCCCTGATGAAATAACACCTGCTCTTTTTCAAAATGGGCTTTAATGGCCTCACGGATTTGGATACGACGCAACGCCGCCTCATCGACATCGCCCATCGCCTCACCCACCACCAGCTCCACGCCATTGGTAAAGCTCAAGGTCTGCGTCGTGGCATTAATATCCGCCACCACAAAACCATTCTTGTATTGATCCAGCCCACCCGACAAATCATACAAATTATCGCCCTTGTTTAACTTGCGTAATACGCGCTTAATGCCAGTCTTCTGTTTAATTTCCAATTCCACCTGCACAACAGGCGGTTTACTGGTTGAAATACCCACACCGCCCAAATACAAATAAGCATTCGTACCCGCTAAATTTTTAACAGCAATACCGCGCACCGCAATCTTTTTCACCAACTTCTGGTTATACGCATCGAGTGCATCCAAACGATGAATTTTGTTGTATACCTTTTTATGCGTGGCGGAATAACGCAAAATCATCAACGGCTTAAAGCCCTTGAGCGATTCCAAGGTCTTAGCCCCTTCCATTTTTTGCGGCTCATCCAAAATCAACACGGGATAATTAGCCGCCAGCACATCAATGGGTTTGCGCGACTGGAAATCATCCAACTCCTCATAAATACGGCGATTATCCTTGCCCGTCGCATTAAACGCCTGCACATTAATAATCATCACATTAATGCCCGCATCGGAAGAAAAACTCTCCAGATTATGCAACTGCTTAGAGTTATAGATAAAAAAGCGGGCTTTTTTGCCTCAATTGTTTTATCGTCGAAGATCGGAGAGCGTCGTGTAGGGAAAGGGTGTGTCAGTACGTGTAGATGTGGGGGGTGGCGGG
>CAJAQT010000055.1 GCA_903944165.1 uncultured Methylococcaceae bacterium
CAGTTTTTAATTGCATGAGCAATTACTGGCACTGTCGCAGTATAATCATTAGCTAGTTCGGTTGGACGTACAAACGGCGTTTCAGCACCACAAGCTCTAGCAATTTGAGCAATTTCCTCATCATCTGTCGACACAACAATATGCTCAAAAAGGCCTGACTCTTTTGCTGCAGAAATTGCATAAGCAATCATTGGCTTGCCACAAAACGTTTTAATATTCTTGCGAGGAATGCGTTTACTACCACCTCTGGCGGGGATTACGGCTATATTCATGCGCTGATTACCTTGCGAATCACGCCTACCACCTGATCATGTTGTTCATCTGTTAACGCTGGATACATCGGGATACTAATTACTTCATGATAGTATTGCTCTGCTTCTGGACAATAGCCACGCGAGAACCCCATCGCTTCATAATAGGGTTGACGATAAACTGGAATATAATGCAAATTAACATTAATTCCCGCGCCCTGCAGTGCCTCATAAACTTGTCGCTGAGTTGCGCTGCCCGCGCTAGGCTTAATACGAATGGGGTAAAGATGATAAGCCGAATAGGTATCTTCCTGCTGCCAAGGCGTTTGCAGAGGTAAGCCTTGTAATTCAGTGTTATAACGCTGGGCAATACGGTGTCTTGTTTCAACAAACGCACTCAATCGAGTCATTTGACTTAAGCCCAGCGCTGCTTGCAATTCAGTCATACGGTAATTAAACCCCAAGGCTATTTGCTGGTAATTCCATATTTCATCTAAGGGACGTGCGTGCATATCTGCCGCAGCACTGCTAATACCATGACTTCTTAATAAACGTAACTGTTTAGCTAGTGCTGGATCATTAGTGACCGCCATGCCACCTTCACCCGTAGTAATAATTTTAACGGGATGAAAGCTAAAGATAGTAATCTGACTATACCGACCATTACCAATAGGCTCATTTTTGTATTTCCCCCCGATGGCATGTGAGGCATCTTCAATAATGGTGAACCCATACTGCTGACTTAAGGCCGATATGCCTGCCATGTCGCAAGACTGACCACATAAATGCACCGCAATAACCACCTTGGGCAAGGTGCCCAGCACTTCAGCTTTGGCTAACTTTTCAGCTAAACATGCCACACTAAGATTGTAAGTACGGGTATCAATATCAACAAAATCCACTGTTGCGCCACAATACAAGGCACAATTAGCACTTGCCACAAAGGTAATTGGTGTCGTCCACACCACATCACCCTTGCCTACGCCTAAGGCCAGACAAGCAATGTGCAGAGCACTGGTCGCACTATTAACGGCTACCGCATATTGCGCACCACAGTAATCGGCAACGGCTTGTTCAAACAACGGCACTACTGGACCTTGTGTTAAAAAATCGGCCTGCAATACCTTAACAACGGCATCAATATCGGCTTGGTTTATTGTTTGTCGGGCATAGGGAATCATGTATTTAGATTTTTCCAATGTAATTTGAATATTGCGCTATCCACTTACGCAAGTCCTCTACACTCATCCATTCACGATTATTATCCGAACAATAAGTAAAATCTGCTGCCACTAACTGACCATCATGGATACGACTTGGATCACAGCTCCAATTATAAATGGACGGTAAAATTTTATAATGCTCTGGATATTCATAGGTGTACAGAGCGTCTTCTATCCCAATCATTTGTTCATGTAATTTTTCGCCAGGACGTATACCTACAAGATCATGCTGTGCTTCAGGCGCAACAGCTAAGGCAATATCCGTTAATTTCATCGATGGGATTTTTTTAACATAAATTTCTCCCCCCTCCATGTCCTCAAACGCTTTCCATACCAAATCAACACCCTGTTCTAAGGTAATCATAAAACGCGTCATGCGTACATCGGTAATGGGTAAACGTCCTTGCTGAGCTAAGGACAGAAAAAAGGGAATCACTGATCCTCGTGAGCCCATGACATTGCCATATCGCACCACACTAAAACGGGTTTTGTGGTCACCTGAATACGAATTGCCCGCCACAAATAACTTATCTGCGGCTAATTTTGTTGCGCCGTATAAATTAGCTGGGCTGCTTGCTTTATCAGTTGATAACGCCACAACACGTTTAACACGATGATCGATACAAGCATCAATTAAATTCATCGCCCCCATGATGTTTGTTTTAACGCATTCAAAAGGATTGTATTCAGCGGTGGGGACAATTTTAGTGGCTGCGGCGTGGACAACATAATCAATACCATCCAAGGCACGTGCTAAACGATCTTTATCGCGAACATCACCGATAAAAAAACGTACACGGTCATCATTTACAAACATTTTAGCCATTTCCCACTGCTTCATTTCGTCCCGTGAAAAAATCACTAAACGACGTGGATTATATTTGGCTAAAGTTAAGGGAACAAAGGTGTTGCCAAAAGACCCTGTACCGCCAGTAATTAATATCGATGCATTTGTTAACATTACGCAAATTTAATTCCACAGATAAATCATTAATAGTGTATGAAAAGTTAAGCGACTTAAAAGTTCATTACACTCTTTTTCATGACTATTCAGGTGTTATTGCCTGAAAAATTGTCACCATTAAGCCACTCGGTCAAATCGCTTATTTTTGTCCAATCAAAAATAACCTCGACCAAATCTTCCAATTTTTCAACGGGTACAGTTGGTAATTGCGCCAGTGCTAAGTCAAGTTCTGGGTGGAGGCCAAATTTTCGCCTCAATAAGCGCGTCACTAAAGAAATACATTCTTCTTGTCGTCCCTCTTGCAAGCCTTCCTGCTTCCATTCTTGGGTCCACTGTTTTACTCGTTCTGCCAGCATGGTATGTACCTCGTTAAGATCATTCAGTTCTGTAAAGTGAGCGTCAGGAGCTTTGGTGGGCAATAATACACGATTAAACCACACGGTAAAAGTGCGTCGTAAGCTGGTTTGACTTGGGGCTTTCAGCCATTCGATCAGGTGCACTAACACCGATTGTATTTCTTGTTCTGTACGGCTATTTTCAAGTCGAAACAGAGCCGCGACTAAATTAGTCAGGTTGTTCAGATCATCTGGGGCAAAGCGTCCTTCATCCAACAGCAAATAACAGACTTGGGGGCGGTATTTTTCTAGACCTGCAGGTGCGGGGTGGATAAGCTGATCCAGTTCTAGCGGCGCTCGCCAACGGTACTGGCCATTGTAGAGCACAAGCGGCAATACTGGCGGCAACAGGTCTTTGCTGCTCAGCTTTTGGGTACGGATAATATCCTGATACAGCAGTGCTAAATAACCTGCAATTCGCACTGCCATAAAATGATCCACTGAAGACTGAAACTCCAGTAACAAGTAAACATATAACCACTTATCGCCCCAGCGTATTTTCCAAATAATATCATCCTCACGATCTCTCAGGTCATCCGCCACATAACTACCACTCACTTTTTCTAGCGTAGTAAAGTCACATTGCCC
>CAJAQT010000056.1 GCA_903944165.1 uncultured Methylococcaceae bacterium
AGCCGCTACATTCTGATTACCTGTTTAACTAAACTCATTATGTACTCAATGTCATCGTCATTTGTGACTTGTATTTCATAATCACCATTTCCATGATGACCTATATCTGCAACATTCTTTGCAAGTCCTTTTGTATCTTCATATCGTCCCATATTTTGCATTAATGCAAAATTTAATCGCTTTTTTCTGCAACGTAAAATCAATTAGATTTTTGCCTTTTTTAAATTCAATTCAAAAACTCGCTGTATTTCACGCTCAAGCTGAAAAGCAACTTCAACGACTTCAGTTAGTATATTATTTTGATTTTTGTAAATTGGCATGTGAATTAGAAATAATTTATTTTATTGAACACACGCGAATTGTAACGCAGATACGACAGAATAAACTCAATTATCCACGCCAAGATCTCTCCACCTCAGCAAAGCTATGCGTTTTTTTTCCACTATCCAGATAACGTTGATAAGCTCTGTCTGCTCTACAAAAATACAAAACTGAGACTGCAATGAATTACCGCCCCGCCACCCCAACTTAGCCCACCCGCTCAACAATAAACACTGTCCCTTGCACTGCGATTACTTTTACTTTTTCGGTGCTGGGACAGTCTTCGCCTTGTACTTTCCAAAGCGAATCATCTACTTTTATTTTGCCCTGACCATTTACAATTGGCTCATGTAAACTGAATACGCGACCAACGTACTGGCGGCCGCGTTGATTTAATAAGGGATGATCTGAGTGTATTGGGTAGCGTTGATTAAGTTTTCGCCACAAAAATATGCTGAGTAAACTTAATGCTGCCATGATAAAAACTTGGTTTTCAAGCGTTAAATCTGTAAACACCAGCATCATAATGCCGGTAAGTGCTGCGGCAAACGCCATCCATAAGAAGAAAAACCCTGCGGTGACGACTTCGCATACCAATAAAACCAAGGCGATAACCCACCAATACCAAAAAATCATGTTACGCCTCGTGGAATGGTGTCACTTTTTTTGCCTGCCCGTGCTGCGCTGAGGTATCTTTGATTAATTCACTAATACCGCCTAACGCGCCAATAACCGAGGAGGCTTCTAAGGGCATAAAAATAAGCTTACTGTTATCTGCTGACGCAATGTCTTTTAAGGCTTCAATGTATTTTTGTGCCACAAAATACTGGATGGCATTAAGGTCGCCTTGGCTTATCGCTTCTGACACCATGGCGGTGGCTTTGGCTTCTGCCTCTGCCAAACGTTCTCTGGCATCGGCATCTCTAAAAGCCGATTGTTTGCGCCCCTCTGCTTCTAAAATAGCCGCTTGCTGAGCACCTTCAGCGCGTAATATTTCGGATTGACGCGCACCTTCGGCTTCTAATATCGAGGCGCGTTTTAAGCGCTCTGCTTTCATTTGTCGGCCCATTGCCTCCACTAAATCTTTAGGCGGGGCAATGTCTTTAATTTCAATACGGGTGACTTTAATTCCCCAGGGCGTCGTGGCATCATCTACCACCATAAGCAATCTAGCGTTAATGTCATCACGTCGTGATAAGAGTTCATCCAAGTCCATTGAACCCATTACGGTACGAATGTTGGTCATCACTAAATTTAAGATTGCCCAATCGAGCTTACTGACTTCGTAGGCGGCTTTGGCGGCATCCATAACTTGATAAAACACCACACCATCCACGGTTACCATGGCATTATCACGAGTGATGACTTCTTGGGAAGGCACATCCATGACTTGTTCCATCATGATTAATTTTCTGCCAATTTGATCGATAACAGGAAAAATAATGTTTAAGCCTGGTTTTAAGGTATTGGTGTATTTACCAAACCGTTCAACTGTATATTCCATGCCTTGTGGCACAGATTTAACACCCATAACAATTAATACTATGGCAAATACCATTAACATTAGTACAAATATACCAAAACTACTCATGTCGACTCCTCATATAATTAACACTGGAAAAATCATTTACGCATCAGCTTTTAACACGCAGCGTGGGCTGAGCTTAACTTGAAGGTTTAGCTTAATTTACACAGCTTTTGTGTCACTATTCAGTCTACTTATACCAAAAGCTTTGATGACTGTGCAATGCTGCTTGTGTACATCGACGTGTCCAGCTACTTAGGTTTACTTTTTATGATTGCATCAGACGTTTACTTACGCCGTTATTTACGCTTACTAAGCAGCGTGTTTAGGTTGCTCGTAGCACTGTGCTCGCTGCCTTGTCTAGCAGCCGATCCTCAACCCTATGTTGTCAGTCTTAACAAAACAGGGGATAGTGCTATTGATCAAGCCCTAACCGAGGTTTCTACGTTAATTCGCTTAAACAAACAGGCGCCTGTGGGTGCCTTTGCCTTGGTGAGCCGTGCTCAAGGTGATCTTACACGGTTTAAAAAGGCCTTGCACAGCTTAGGCTATTATCAGGCGCAACTGGAATTACGCATCGGTAAACGCGTTCTGACTGATCCAGGTATTTACGATGTGATTGATTTTTCACCCGCCAAGCCACCTATTCCCGTCGAGATTAGCATTACACTGGGGCCGCTTTTTCATCTTGGCCAGGTGCATATTGAAGGTGCCGTGCCCAAGGAAGCTGAGACGTGGCTGGCGCTTAAAGCCAACCTGCCGGCACAAGCCAAGTACTTTCATGAGGCTGGCGAACGCTTACTTAACGCCCTGCATAATGAAGGTTATGCCTTAGCTACCGTGGCACCGCCGCGTGCTATGTTAGCTACGGCTACGCATACCGTTGAGATCAGCTATCGTGTTGAGACGGGCAAAAAATTACGCCTTGGTGCCATTACGTTTACTGGTCTACATAGTGTCAATGCTGATTTTTTACGCAAACGCTTACTGATTGCCTCGGGTGATAGATACCAACCCCTCGCGATTGAGAAAACGCGCTTAGCATTGCTTGATACCCAAGTATTTTCCAGTGTTCAAGTGCTTAGTGCAGATCAGCCTGACGCTGAGGGTAGATTACCCATAAGCTTTGTCATGACTGAACGTAAACCTAGATCCACCTCGATAGGCGCGGCATACTCAACTGATTTGGGCGGCAATCTGACCTCTACTTGGCAACACCATAATATTGCAGGCAACGCTGAGCAGCTTAATTTAACCGCAGCCATCACACAACTTGGCGGCAATAGCAGCACGGGCATTGGCTATAATTTTAGTGCTAATTTTAGTAAACCTGAGTTTTTAACACGCCAGCAACAGCTTAGTACAACCCTGAGTGCGGTTAAACAAAATCTTATTGCTTACCATCAAACTGCGTTTACGCTGGACACTTCCTTAAGTCGACAACTCACTACTTTTTGGCAAGCGAGTATCGCTGTTGCGCTTAAACAAGCACATATTACCCAAGCCGATACAGACGCAGATTACACCTTAATTAGCCTGCCCAGTACCCTTAAATATCAAGGCACTAATCATTTGCTTGATCCTAGCCAAGGCAGCTTACTAAGCTTCTCAATTACCCCAATCCAAGCACTGACAGGTCAACAAACACTGCCGTTTGTTGTATTGCAGGCAACAGCGTCACATTATCTTGAGCTAAGCCAACATGGACGGCGTGTTATCGCTATGCGCGGCATGATTGGTAGCACACTGGGCGCAACTGTTCTTGATTTGCCTCCTGATGAACGCTTTTATGCTGGCGGTAGCACCACGGTGCGTGGTTATCAATACCAATCTATTGGCCCCCATTTTTTAGACGGCACGCCACAAGGCGGTACGGCGCTCATTACTGGTACAGTTGAATTTAGACAACGCCTGTATAAAGATGTTGGTGGTGTACTGTTTGCAGACATTGGTCAAGTGAATAACACGGCTGCCTTTGTTTCTGGGGCATGGAAAATAGGCGCTGGCATAGGTGCACGTTATTACACCAAGTTTGGCCCGCTCCGCGTCGATGTTGCCTTACCTGTTAATGGGCAAACACATAATAACGTTGAACTTTACGTTGGTTTAGGGCAGGCGTTTTAATGAAAACAGTCACTGCATCGTTGCTGCGTAAACTATTTTTGCTGGTCAGTAGCATTCTGTGCCTCAGTATTTTACTGCTAGCTTATGTGTTGACCTCAGCCTCAGGATTACGCGTAGTTGAACATGCTGTAGCAAGCCTTAGCCCCCACCAACTTCGCCTCAACGGCGTACATAAGCACGGTTTCAGTCATATTGAAATTGATCACTTAACCTTATCTCAGCAACACGCAGTATGGCTTAGTATAGATAAACTGGTTCTCGACTGGTCACCCAGTGCCTTAAGACACGCTACATTACAGATTAATACTCTGACTGCGCAGTCTGTGGTGTTAACAAAGTTACCCACCTCAGAAAATACACAGACTGTCACACAACTAGCTTTACCCTTCGCCATTGTCTTAGCACGCCTTGAGATTGCCCAAGTAACGCTTGCCCAGCAACGCACTGCTCAGGCATTTACTCTTAACGTAACCGGATCGGGTGAATTAACGTCGGCAGAGCGTGCGCATGTTCAGCTATTTTTTACTCGTCTACACACTCAAGACACTTATGAATTGCTAGCGTCCCAACGCTCACAAGATATTGCTATTAAAATTTCTGCCCACGAAGCGGCACATGGCTTGCTTGCTTCTGTTGCACACCTAGACCTTGCACAACCGCTTAGTTTTCATGGGTCGTTAACAGGCCCATTAAATGCCGTGGACACTCACGTTACAATGGCCCTGGGGCCACTCAGCGCAGAACTGCACGGGCGCATTAATATTTCAGAAAAACACAGTGCCTTAGCGTTTTCAGCACGCTCGACTGCGCTTCGCCCATGGTCAGAGCTTGCTTGGCAACAGCTTGATTTACACGGTGCAGTACACGGCAAATGGCCATATCTCAACGTGACCAGCCAGTTAACGATGACTGATCTAGCCCTTGCCCAATATCCATTAACTAACCTGAGCGTTACGGCACAGGGCGAACAAGGGCAACTTCAGCTTAATGCCCAAGCCAATACCACTACGCCCCTAGAACATAACAACACCAATCTTGCCAGTATGCCGATAACGCTACACGCTGCACTTGATTTAACCAACACGCCAAGCACACTGTCTGCGCACCTTAATCATCCTTATCTGAAGGTTGCTGGCACTGCGCACCTCACCTCACCCTATCTGATGCACTGGGATGTCACCCTGCCTAATGTGCAACGCTTAACACAACAGACCCTGCTTCCGCTGTACGGCAGCGCGCAATTTACGGTCGACCTTAGTCAACAAGCAACGCTTACCCATATTGCTTTAGCAGGATCAACGCGACTTACCCGCGACGCCTTACCCACTAAACTGCCGCCTGAGCTCAGTACAGTCTCTGCTACATTTAAGTTAGACAAGCAGCAACTTACCGAAGCGCAAGGCGTGCTGACAGGAAAGAATGTCACCGCACAGTTTCGTCATTTCACTCAGGCGGGGCTGCATCATGCCGACTGGGAATGCTCAGTTGCTGATTTATCTCTACTTACTCCACAGGTGCAGGGTGCGCTGAAGCTGCGCGGTACGCTCTTGGGTGCGGTCGAGGCGTTACACTTAACAGCTGAGCTCCAAGGTAAATGGGCACCTAAGCATCAATCCTTACGCCCGATCACGGCTCACCTTGCTATTCAGCAATTACTTAATGCCCCGCAGGGCAGTGTCACACTCAACAGTGTTTTGGATAATGCGCCGCTTGCACTCACGGCCAATCTTCATCAGGATAGCCAACACGCTTTACAACTACACTTAACTCACGCACAGTGGAAAAGTATTCATGCTCAAGGGCAAGGCTCTTTCACAGCCCAGTCACCTTTGCCAATCGGAAACTTTACCCTCACCATTAAGCAACTTGCAGATATGAATAGCATTGTTCCTTATCCACTGACTGGCGCAGCCACGCTGCATCTTAATACCCGTGTAAACGGTAAACAGCACTTAGGCTATCTTGATGTTGTCGCCGATCAACTGAATATTACTGATACTCATATTGCACATGCTGAACTGCATAGCACCGTAACGGATTTACTGACTAAACCACAGCTCATTGGGGTGATAAATATCAAGCAATTAAGCGCGCCACAATTAACTGGTTCGGCGCAGCTTGATGTTAAGGGCGCGTGGCAAGCACTAATCTTATCACTGGCGGCTGACGTTACCCCTAACTCCGGCAAACAAACGCATATTACTAGCACGCTTGAACTTAATCCCAGCATTCAACAAGCACGCTTAACCAGTCTACAGGCACGTTGGGATAAACAATCCCTTGTATTAAAGCAAGCCAGCACCCTTGATTATGCCCAAGGTCTAACACTCACACCGTTGCAACTCCGTGCGGGTGATAGCTCCTTGACGCTTGCAGGTCAGCTTAGTCCACGCTTGAACATGAGTGCACAACTTGAGCGCTTGCCCGCCGAATTTTTAAGTATTTTCAATCCACGCCTGACACTGCACGGCCTAGTGTACGGTGACGCGCACTTTAACGAGGGCAGCTTAACAAATCCTCAAGGGCAAATTAACTTACACGGCGAAAACTTACGCTGGGCCGCCATGGCTAAGCACAGTATGCCCGCCATAGCCTTCTCCAGTACAAGCCGCCTAAATGGCAGGTCTGCTCAGCTTGAATTACAACTTAACTCTGGCGCAAAAGCCCATCTGTCTGTTCGAGGTCAACTACCTTTAACGTCACAAGGAGACCTTGCCTTACACGCTCAAGGCACTATCGACTTAGCATTCACTGACCCGTACCTGATGGCAGAAGGGCGACGCTTACGTGGGCAAGTCAGCCTCGACAATCAGCTAACGGGCACACTACAGACTCCTCTTAGCAACGGTGTTTGGAGTATTAAACAGGCAGAAGTCAGGGATTATGCCTTAGGAAGCAATATTACAAAGATTAATGGACACGGACTTATTGCTCAAAATAAGCTGCATATTGAGCAGCTTGAAGGGCATGCGGGCACAGGCACAATCAACATCACGGGCACGCTTGAGCCCTTCACAACAGGCATTCCAGTGCAACTTGATCTACACGCACGCAAGGCGCGTCCTTTGGCAAATGATCAACTTACCGTGGTGCTTGATGCTGATCTCAGTATTAACGGGCACGCTAGCACAGCACTGACCAGCACCGGCGCGATTAATCTTATTCGTGCTGACATTCGACTGCCTGAAGAGATGCCTTACGCGCTCGCTGAGCTAAACGTGGTGACCGATCAGGCAGTTTTGCCTGCGCCCACAGCACCGATCATGCCACCTATTAAAGTCAATATTAACGTGCGTGCAGAACAAGGCATTTTTGTGCGAGGACGCGGCGTATATGCTGAGTTAAGTGGTGCCCTACACTTACAAGGCTCACTTGCCAAGCTTAATCCTGAAGGTCGCTTTAAACTACGCCAAGGTCAGTATTCTTTAGCAGGCAAGACCTTAGTATTTAGTGACGGCAGCATCGACTTTTCTAAAGGCGACCTCACCAATCCAAGCTTATATTTTGTTGCCTCCACACGCAGCGATACAATCACTGCACAATTAACGATTAACGGCTCGGCTACTCAGCCCAGCATAAACTTAACCAGCTCGCCTGTTTTACCTCAAGATGAAATTCTTGCCAGAGTGCTATTTAACCAAAGCACCAGCAACCTAAGCGTAATGGAAATGGTGCAAATGGGCTCAGCATTAGCCTCGTTAACAGGGGTGCGGGGTAACTTAAACGATCCCCTTGAAGTTATGCGCAAAGGCTTACGCTTGGATCGTTTATCGATGGGCGGTAGCAATAATACTGTGGAAGCTGGACGTTATCTAATGCCTGGCGTGTATGTGGGTGCCAAACAAGGTATCACTGGCACCGGAACGCAAGCAACGGTACAAATTGATGTAACAAAAGAACTTAAACTTGAAGCAAGCACCGGCACCGCTACTCCCACGGGCAAAACCACCAGTACGCATAGCAATTCCCTTGGCATTCTTTATCAATTTGACTATTAACACCACGCTAAGCCATGCCATTACGCTATAATTTTACACCCTACTCATCACTGATTACGCACGCATGAATCATATTGCTTTAAAAATGTTAATGGGCGATAAAGGCAAGTACCTTGGCATTATCATGGGCTTAACCTTTGCTTCACTTATTATGACTCAACAGCCAGCTATTTTTGTGGGTCTTATGGCGCGGTCTTACAGCTTTATCTCTGACGTTGCGCTACCTGACATTTGGGTAATGGACAGTAAAGTGCAATTTATTGATGACATTAAACCCATGCAGGAAACTGAACTGTATCGAGTACGGGGAATTTCTGGCGTGGATTGGGCGATGCCTATGTACAAAGGCTTGTTAAAAGTACGCTTAGCAGATGGCGCATTTCAAACCTGTAATGTCATTGGTTTAGACGATGCCACGTTAATTGGTGGCCCCGCCACTATGCTAAAAGGAACACTGGCAGATTTACGCCAAAGTGATGCCGTTATTGTCGATATTGATGGCGCTAAAGATAAATTAAGCAAACCTTCGCCTAGCGCGGGACAAAAAAATATTCCCTTACAAATAGGCGATTCTTTAGAGCTTAATGATCATCGCGGCATTATTGTTGGCATTGCTAAAGTCACCCGCACCTTTCAATCACAACCTGTTATTTACACAACCTATTCTCGGGCTAAAACCTACGCACCACGGGAGCGACGAATACTTTCGTTTATTTTAGTAAAAGCCAAACCTAACCAAGATCCTTATCAATTAATTGAACGTATCAAAGCCACTACTGGCTTGGCAGCCTATACTCAGCAAGGCTTTAAAGAATTAACCTACAATTATTTTATGAAAAATACGGGAATTCCTATCAATTTCGGTATCACTATTACGCTAGGCTTTATTATTGGCACAGCCATCGCTGGACAAACATTTTACAATTTCACCTTAGAAAACCTTCGTCAATTTGGCGTACTTAAAGCCATGGGTGCCAGCAATGCACAATTATTAAAAATGATTTTATTGCAGGCAGTGTTAGTGGGCAGTATTGGTTATGGACTAGGCGTAGGCTTGGCGGCTTTATTTGGTTTTGCTATGCGTTATTCTATTATGGCGTTTAAACTGCCTTGGCAATTATTGGTTTTTAGTGGTTTAGGTGTAGGATTTATTTGCATCATTGCAGCATTAATTAGTATTTTAAAAGTTATTCGCTTAGAACCCGCCATCGTTTTTAAAAATTAAGCCATGAACTCAGCTATTTCTTGTCAAAATATTATTAAAACCTACAACACCGATGGACAAATCGTAACCGCCTTAAATGGTATCAATGTAGAAATTGGTTTAGGCGAATTAATGATGTTAGTTGGTCCTTCTGGCTGTGGAAAGACGACCTTAATCTCAATTATTGCCGGCATCTTAAATCAGGATTCTGGACAATGTTTGCTATTTGGCGAAGATTTTCAAGCGCTAACAAACAAAGAACAATTACGTTTTCGAGCGCATAACATTGGCTTTGTCTTTCAAGCTTATAACTTGCTGCCCGCCCTTAATGCCATTGAAAATGTCTCGGTACCGTTAATTATTAATGGCACCAAGCGTGCCATTGCTGAACAAAAAGCCAAAGAAATTTTGGAGCAAATGGGCTTAAGTGAGCGGATGAAAGCATTACCTGCACAATTATCTGGTGGTCAACAGCAGCGTGTTGCCATTGCACGAGCGCTCGTGCATTCGCCGCGTCTAATTGTCTGCGATGAACCCACCAGTGCGTTAGATCATAAAAGTGGGCACATCATTATGACTTTACTTAAAAGCATTGCCCTAAAACATGATCGTGCCTTAGTGATTGTTACCCACGATGCACGTATTTTTAACTTTGCTGATCGTATTGCTGAAATGGATGATGGGCACATTATTAAAATTTCTACAACCACCGCAACAGAAACGAATTAATGTTTCTGCATACGTGTTTAAAATAAAAACATCAGGTGATAGCACATCCTTAAGTCATTTTTAACAGATAAACAGGTGTAGACACAATGAATACTAAACAACCAACTTATGATGATATTTTAAGACTTTTTCAAGAGACGGATCGTAAATTTCAAGAAATGAGCCGAGAAATTCAGGCAACTAGCCGAGAAGTTAAGGTTGTAAATGTATCGATTGGGAGGCTAGGTAATCGCTTGGGTGATTTTGTGGAAGAAATGGTGCGTCCAGCTGCCGTGCGCGTGTTTCGTGAACAAGGGATTGATGTTCATGAGGTACATCGCGGAGTAGAAGCGAATCGTGGTGGGGAAAATATTGAAATCGATTTGTTGGTGGTCAACACAACCAATGTCGTAGCAGTTGAGTGTAAAAGTATGCTAAGCATAGATGATGTAAATCAGCATTTGACTGCCTTGGCTAAGCTTAAAAAAATGTTGCCGACCTACGCTGAAAAAAAGGTGATGGGCGCAGTAGCGGCGATGGTCTTGCCAGATAATGTTGCCCGTTATGCCTATCAACAGGGGCTGTTTGTGATTTCGCAATCAGGCGATTATTTGTTAATTCGTAATGACGCGAAATTTAAGCCTCATATTTGGTAGCCCTGTAGGTCGGTCACTGTCTGTATTAAGTGAGTAGCAACTTTTGTTAAAAAACTTTTACACGAACACTTGCATTGTTATTTACCAAAGTTAAGGTATTTATTACACGCATACGGAGCAACGCCTTCACATATTCCCCAAAACTTTCCTGAACCACCTTCTTTTGCAGCTTTCCATTGCTCTGAAAAAGCTTCAAAAACAACGCCGGTAACTTTTTTCTGAGCTAATTTCTTTAAGGTAGACTGCACAACTAAGGCTTGATTTTGTAAACTTGCCGTTGCACAACTACCTGCCCCGCCGCCCGTTTGAGCTGTCGTGTTGGCTGGCCAGCCAAATTCGGTAATAATCACTTCTTTCCCTGGATTAGCACGCTGTACTTGTTCTAAACGTGCCAGATGAAAATCTGCGGCATGTTCTGCACTGACGCAGTCATGTAATGATGAATAAATATTTTCCCACCAAGGAAAAATATTAATGCCAATCCAATCCACTTGCTCTGAAAATGCAGTTTTCTGACAACTAACTGATCGATTGCACCATTCCCACCACGTATCAATCGTTGAAATTGCTTGGCTTATTTTTGCTTCGCGTAAGGCATTTAAGCATCGGGTAATTTCTTTATCATACGCATAATCGCGGCGCGTTCTAACTTCAGAACCACAGCTCACTTTTATAATGGTATCTTTAAATTCACGCGCCAGATAAATCCCTTTAGAAATTGATTGTGTATTAACGATAGGATCATTATCAATCCATAAAATGGCAATGACTTTTATGTTGCGCTGCTGAGCCTCGTAAAAAATATCTTCCAAGCCACCAAGCACTCCGTAAGTCATAATGCAGCGAAACGGCGTTTGCTTAAGCACATGATCTAATAATTTTCCTAATAATTGTTTGGATGGTTGCGCACCATAATCAGGGCTTAAATTATCCACATACGGACTAAATGCTAAACAGTGCATGGGCTTTTCAAGACTGCTGGGCACGTGGCTATTTTTTGCATTAACCGCACCAGAATATAGCCAAGCTACACTTATCAGCAAAAACAACAGTTGATTAACACCGAAACACTTTCTATTCTTGCATTGAATAAACATATAAAATTTAGTGATAGTCATGAGGTGATAGGGCAATAATTGATTATCTTTTTACTAAGTCAGGGATGAACCAACGCCTAGACTAGGGTAGAATGATAAGGCTGATGACATACATTAACAAAGAAAATTGATATAAATTTACCTTTGTTAAATTTATTTATCACGTCTACTGCAACGCTCATGCAGGATTTAATCATACCCTCTACTCACGACGGAACTAAAATGAAAAAAATTTTATTATTAGCCACTACTGTATTTTTTTCTCAGGCACTTTTTGCTGCGACGGATCATTTTTACCTTAAAGAAGGTAATCATATACAACACATGAAAATCACTAAATTAAATGACGAAGTGATTGTTACTGCCGATGTGGATTTTGAACCCAATGCAAATGAATCTAACGCTAAAGCATGTGCTGGTGATATTGCTGGTCAAGCAAAATTTATCTCAGAAAACGAATTATTGATGAAAAAACATGCCGAGTCTGCCGCCAGTTATTGTGAACTCACTATCAATCTGACTAATACTGGTGCCACGGTGAAACAATCTGAAGGCTGTAACTATTTTGCTACGGGTATCTGCCACTTTTCAACGGCAAACAACGAGTTAAAAAAAGTTAATTAAAGCTGTGTTTTTCAGCAGTTACGGTAATGAATATAAAACAAAATAGGCTTAGCGTTATTATCACTGACTTAAGCTTTTATGTATCTTATTTCCTTGCTGGTTTGAGACTCTCCTTTTAGGAAGATTTGTTTAAAATTGATAACGATGCGTTAACTCGTTATTTAAGACTAAGCGCAGCAATCCCCACTGACAACTAGCCGCCGGCGAATGTGGTCAGCGGGGATTGAAACATATTTAAAACTAACGTATCAGCTTAACTTTACCCGCATCTATTTATTACTGAAATGCCTAAAAAAATTTTAATTGTTGATGACTCCCAAGAATTACGACAATTGGTCACAATTGCACTCGATTTTCCTGACTTTGTTATTTTTCAAGCCGCTAATGCTAATGAAGCCCTAGCTGCAATGACCAAAAATAAACCTGATTTAATTGTTTTAGACATCATGATGCCTGGCACAATGGATGGTTTTCAATTATGCAAATATATTAAATCTAACTTACAAAGCAAATCAATAAAAGTGCTATTGCTTACTTCAAGGGCACAAGCCTCTGATATTAAAGAAAGCATTCAAGTTAAAGCTGATGGTTATGTAGTTAAACCTTTTACGCCGATGGTGTTACAAAACAAAATCTCTGAATTACTTTTTGGTAGCGCAGATGCTATTGATTTTAAAAAACACAAAACCTCTTCAGCTGCTAATGAAAAAACCAACTCTTCTTTAGGTTTTGATTTCCCCCCACGACCTACTAGCTTGATTGCTATCCAACAAGAAAGTAATAAAAAATATCCAGATATTAGTATTGTTGCGCATGAAATAGCGGCTGATATTACCCTTTCAGCCGCATTGCTAAAAACGGTTAATGCGCCTTTCTATGGCTTACAAAATAAAGTAACCTCGGTATCAGACGCAGTTAATCTAATCGGTTTAACACGAACTTTACATCTAGTGACCGCAGTATCCATTCGTAAAAGCATAGAGTTACCCAGCAGCCTTGCTAATTTTTGGGATGACGCAACAAAATCTGCGGTGATGGCAGCAAGCATTGCTAAACACTTAGAAATGGATCCTAACTTAGCGTATTTAATGGGCTTATTTCATGACGCCGCAATTCCACTAATGGCTGTAAAATTTCCTGACTATCTAACAAATCAACTCGAATTTCAAAATAGTACACAAGGTTTACATAACGCTGAACAAGCAAAATACAATATGAACCACGCTATGTTAGGTAGCTTGCTTGCCAGAACCTGGTACTTACCTCACCCCCTTATCGAGGCTATTCGCTTACACCATTCCGTCAATTTATTTTCGCTGGGCCTTGATAATGCAATTATTAATCTCGTTACAGTGAATCTTGTTGCCGATAATATCGCTTATAAACTTAAAGGCGATATTGATAATATATACACAGAACTTGAGGAATCGATTCGTAAACATCTGGGTTTATTAGATAACACCAATTATCAATCGGTTATTGATACCGCCTTAGATTCGATTAATCAAGAATAACACGTGCTATTTTTGGCTAGCGTTAGCATCAATAAGCTGGCCAAAACTAATACCTCCGTCGTTACTTGGTATCACTTCGTGAAGCAATACCTCAAAGCCCATGCATGTCAATTTGGCAACGACTTGCTCCGTTAATAAGCGATTCTGAAAAACACCGCCCGTTAAACCAACCTTGTGGACTGCACATGTTTTTCTAAGCAGTTGCGCCTGATCAACTAACATTGCCACTAAACTTGCATGAAACACTGAGCTCCGCGTGCTTGGGCTAAGCGACTGATTATTTAAATAAGAAATTAAATCCCCCCAATCACTTATCCACACACCAGCAGAATTATTACGTAAAGGTAGGGCTATTATTTCCTCTGTTGGCTGAGCGATAGCTTCAAATTGCATTGCGGCTTGACCTTCAAAATGTGCATAGTGACACACACCAGTTAATGCTGCGGCAGCATCAAATAAACGCCCCACTGAACTACTCAATGGACAATTTATCTTTTGCTGCCAAATTGAATGTAGCAACGATAAATCTATTGGACACGTCTGCCAATCAATTCCCTGAGCCCAACTGACTGATGCCGCAGTGCGCCAAGGCTCTCGACTGGCTTGATTGCCGCCTAATAAATAAAACGGCTTAATTGATCCAACACGTCGCCACTTGCCTATTTCACCTAACAAGGTTTCGCCTCCCCAAGCACTGCCATCTTCACCATATCCCGTGCCATCCCATGCAAATACGATAGCAGTGCCATGCTCATGATGCTCGCCCATTAACGCTGACGCATGGGCATGATGATGCCACACCTGTTGCACCGGCAGTCCCTGTCGATGTGCCCAAAGCGTACTAAAATAATCAGGGTGAGCATCGCAAATAATCAATTCTGGGGTAATTTCGTACATACGTTGTAAATCGTTGATGCAATCTTCAAACACCTGCTGACTACGCAATGATCCTAACTGCCCAATATGCGGTGAGATAATAATGCGCTCATCTACACCTAAGGCAATGGTGTTTTTTCCATCCGCCCCCACGGCAAGCATTGGACATTTAAAAGCAAACGACATTTGATGTTCGATGGGCGCACTCCCTCTAGCTAAACGAAGTGGACGCATTTTTCCTGCAATTGACCGAAAAATCGAATCATCTGCCTGATGTAAAATAGGTCGATTATGATGTAAAAACGCATCTGCCACGTCACTTAACTGCGCTTCCACCTCAGTTGCTGAGATACATACCGGCTCATTGGAAATATTGGCAGAAGTTGCAATCAGTGGCTTAGCAAATGCCTCAGTGATTAAATAATGCACCGGGCTATAAGGCAAAAACACCCCTAATTCATTCATATTTGGAGCAATATTTTCGGGTAACATAAAATCTGAGCGCTTGTTAAGCAATACAATAGGCCGTATAGGCGAGGTTAAACAGACTTGCTCTGCGTACGTGAGTTGCACATAGCGCTCAATGAAATCAGTACCTAACGCCCCTAAACTGGGCATTAAGACCGCAAAGGGTTTAACTGGGCGATGTTTTCGTTCACGTAAACGAGCAATAACAGCGGTATCTGTTGCATCACAGAGCAAATGGTACCCGCCAATCCCCTTAACAGCGATGATCAAGCCCTGTTGTAAACTGG
Source organism: uncultured Methylococcaceae bacterium (assembly GCA_903944165.1). Classification (GTDB taxonomy): domain Bacteria; phylum Pseudomonadota; class Gammaproteobacteria; order Methylococcales; family Methylomonadaceae; genus Methylovulum. The sequence continues at coordinate 15,403 of CAJAQT010000056.1, forward strand.
CAATACAGGCAGCCAAGCTATGCTCTACGGTGCAAGATGCAGTGCGCTCTTTGCTCACAAAAGACAGCGTTGGGCCACAGTCAGGACAGGCTAAGGGCTGTGCATGATAGCGTCGATCTAAGGGATTAGCGTATTCATCTTTACATGCTGCACATAATGGAAAATTCTGCATAGTGGTATTACAACGATCATAAGGCAACCGCTCAATGATGCTATAACGTGGTCCACATTGTGTGCAATTGATGAAAGGATAACGATAACGCCGTTGTTCTGGACTGCGCATTTCAAGCAAACAATCTTGGCAAACATAATAATCTGGGGGAACATAGCCGTGCGTGGACTGCGCTTGAATACTCTCTTCAATACGAAAATCAAGGTAATGCAAGCATGGTTTCTGGCTTATCTGAAGTGGATTTGGTCTCGCCAGTGGCGGTGCTAATGCCAATAAATCAACGGCAAACGCTTCAAGCTCGTGCGTGTTGCCCTCAATCCAAAGCTCAACTAAGCTTGACCTATTGCGCACCCAGCCTGTTAACTGGTAGTGATGGGCAAGCCTGCTGACAAAAGGTCGAAACCCCACCCCCTGAACTCGCCCAGTAACGGTAATATGATAAGCCTTAGCTATCGACATAAACCACTTACCTTATGAGATTGTATTATTTCGCGGCTGTAATTAAATTCCGTTAGCCATTAAGACGATATTATCGCGATGCATGACTTCAGCATCATCAGCGTAACCCAAAATACGCTCAAATTGTGCGCTGCTTTGCCCTGCAATTAAGTGCATATCACTGCTTTGATAATTAATTAACCCACGCGCTATTTCCAGTCCGTGTTCATTTAAACATGACACTAATTCGCCCCGCCCAAAGTCACCCGTGACTGCAATCACACCAACAGCTAACAAACTTTTACCTTCATATTTCAGTGCATTAACAGCACCTGCATCTAAACAAAGACTGCCTTTAATTTGCAATTGCCCTGCTAACCAACGCTTTCTAGCTAACATGGGTTCAATATCCGAAATAAAATAGGTTCCAACACTTTCACCCGCCATGACCTGAGTAATAATATTGGCAACGCCACCCGAAGCAACCACTGTGGCCGCCCCAGATCGTGCAGCAATACGCGCTGCACGTACTTTTGTTGCCATGCCACCGCGTCCTAAGCCACTACGACTATCACCTGCTATCTCGTCTAAACAAGCATCATTGATACTAATTTCAGGAATCAAAGTCGCCTGTTTATCGATACTAGGATCACTGGTAAATAAGCCGTGCTGATCCGTTAAAATAATAAGCAAATCTGCCTCGATTAAATTAGCGACTAAAGCGGCTAAGGTGTCATTATCACCAAAACGTATTTCCTCAGTGGCAACAGTGTCATTCTCATTGATAACAGGTACTACACCAAAATTAAGCAAGGTGAGTAAGGTGCTGCGTGCATTAAGATAACGTTGACGATTTGATAAATCATCATGCGTTAATAATACCTGCGCCGCATGCAAACCATGATGCTGAAAATTATCATCAAACACTCGCACTAAGCCCATTTGCCCCACTGCGGCGGCAGCTTGTAATTCATGCAAAGTTTTGGGGCGCACAGTAAGATGTAACCGACTCATGCCCTCAGCCACCGCACCTGAAGACACTAAAACGACTTCACAGGCCTGTTTTTTTAATTCTGATAATTGTTTAACCCACGCAGCAATAGCTATTTTATCCAGCCCTTGCCCACCTTTGGTGAGTAATGAACTGCCTATTTTTACAACTACACGCTTGGTTTTAACAAAATCACGTCTGCTCACGTTCTATCCGCCTTTGTTCCTCTATAAAACTCATAATAGCAAACATTAATTCCTTTGTGCCTTTACCATTAATTGCAGCAATTTTATACACTGGCCCAGTCCATTCAAGCTCATCAATAATAGCTTGGCAATGACTTTCTACATCATCACTGGGTAAACGATCAATTTTATTTAACACTAACCAGCGCGGTTTTTCTGCTAAATCATCACTCCATTTTTCAATCTCATGAATAATTGTTTTGGCAGCTTGCACTGGAGTTTCCATGCTTTCGTAAGGCACCACGTCAATTAGATGCAGTAATAATCCTGTACGCGATAAATGCTTCAAAAATTGCAATCCCAAGCCTGCACCTTCTGCCGCACCCTCAATCACACCGGGAATATCTGCAATAACAAAGCTTTGAAAATCATCAATCCTTACCACACCTAAATTAGGGTGTAAGGTGGTAAAAGGATAATCAGCCACTTTAGGCGTTGCTGATGAGACCGAACGAATCAAGCTTGATTTTCCAGCATTAGGCATACCTAACAACCCTACATCTGCAATCAAGGTTAATTCCAAGCGTAAAATGCGATGTTCGCCCTCAGAGCCTTTACTGGCTTTTTGAGGAGCTCGATTAATACTGCTTTTAAAACGCGTATTGCCCAAGCCATGAAAGCCACCTTTAGCAACTAACAAAGTATCTCCTGCAAGCGTTAAATCACCGATAACTTCATCGGTGCCAGCATCTGAAACCAATGTGCCTAAAGGGACTGAAACATAATAATCATCGCCTTTTCTGCCTGTACATTTTCGACCCATGCCATTTTGACCACGTTGTGCACGGTGCACGGTGTGATAACGGAAATCGGCTAGCGTATTGATATTTTCAACAGCGATTAAATACACGCTTCCGCCATCACCGCCATCACCGCCATCAGGCCCCCCCATTGGAATGTATTTTTCTCGTCGAAAGCCTATGACGCCATTGCCACCATCACCAGCTTCCACACGAATATCAACTTCATCAACAAATCTCATAGCTCAATAAAAATATTTTTAGTCATTAAGGTCATCGATTAAATATATCCATTACACGTTAAATTAAATCGATAAAATAATTTCAAGGTGCTCTCTGTAGCTAATCGCCCAAAACAAAAAAGCTCCGCCCTAAAGGGAGGAGCTTTTTTGCATCAAGCTGAAGACTACTAAATTTGACAGTGGATAGTTAAGCAGCAACTACACTCACAAATTTACGATTTTTAGGCCCTTTCACTTGAAAAAGAACTTTACCTTCAGCCATTGCAAATAAAGTATGATCTTTTCCACACCCTACATTTAGACCTGCATGAAAATGGGTGCCGCGTTGACGAACGATAATATTACCCGCGTCAACATTTTCACCACCATAACGCTTTACACCTAATCTCTTCGCGTTAGAATCGCGACCATTTCGTGTACTACCACCGGCTTTTTTGTGAGCCATTGTAAACTCCTAGAATTAAGCTGAAATACCAGTAATTTGGACTTCTGTATAATATTGACGATGCCCCATTTGTTTCATGTGGTGCTTACGTCTTCTAAATTTAATGATTTTAATTTTTTTGTGTCGACCTTGTGACATAACTGTTGCAGTCACTTTGCCGCCTTCGATAAAAGGCAAACCAATTTTGGTCTCATCATCGGTTTGAATCATGAGCACTTTATCAAATTCGACAACATCCCCAGCACCTAATTCTAATTTTTCAATTTTTAAGGTACTCCCCTCTTCTACACGGTATTGTTTACCGCCAGTCTGAATTACAGCATACATCGGTGTAAGCTCCGTCAAGCATTAATCTATTTTAAGTTAACTGAGAATTGTATTTTTAACTCTATATTGAGTCAACCTATAATTATTAGAATTACGCAATAACGTATCATTATCCATAAAATATTTTGTCACCCACGCTTTTTATCACTTAATTTTATAGTAAAAATAGATTATCCCTTATAAAGCATCTAAATTTATAAGCTATAATGACTCAGAAAAACGTAATCCCTTTGCCATTACTTTACTTTCGCACTTATTATGACTGCACAACATCAACCATTAATTGATTTTAATGCCATTAAGCATTTAACACACTCTGAAACTAAAGCGGTAGATCAACTCATCATCAATGAATTAAGCTCAGACGTTGTCTTAATCAATCAAATGGGACATTACATCGTGGGTAATGGTGGTAAGCGATTACGTCCAATGCTATTGCTACTTGCAGCTAAAACTTTAGGTGATATTTCGCACAACCACCTGATCATGGCGGCTGTTATTGAATTTATTCATACTGCTACCTTATTACACGATGATGTAGTTGATGAATCAGATCTAAGACGAGGTCAGCAATCAGCTAACGCCGTTTGGGGTAACGCGGCCAGTGTTTTAGTGGGCGATTATTTATATTCTCGCGCCTTTGAAATGATGGTTCGTACTGGCAATATGCGTGTTATGGAAATTCTTTCAAAAACCACCACCGCCATTGCTGAAGGTGAAGTTTTACAGCTATTAAACTGCAATAATCCTGAAACTACTGAAGAAAAATATTTAGAAGTTATTGCTAGAAAAACGGCAATATTATTTAGCGCGGCCACGCGCTTAAGCGCTGTTATTGCCAATGTTGATACGGCAATAGAAGAACAATTAGCCGATTATGGACAGCATCTTGGTATCGCCTTTCAATTAATCGACGATGCTCTTGACTACCAAGCCACTCAAGAAGATTTAGGGAAAAACTTAGGGGATGATCTTGCTGAAGGAAAACCAACCTTACCTTTAATTTATGCCATTAAAAACGGCACGCCCAGCGAAGCAGACATTATTATTAATGCGATTAAAACGGGAGACAAAGACGCCTTCCAAGAGGTCTACCGTGTTATTCAGCGCACCAAAGCCATTGATTACACCGAACACTGCGCCAACCAAGAAGCACAACAAGCCATTGCTTGCTTAGCCTGCCTTCCAGATTCTGAGTTTAAAGAAGCCTTAATTTTACTTGCCAAATTTTCAGTGCAACGCACTTACTAAACACACGCTAAAATCACTCGCAAAAAAAATGGTGTAGGGTAATTAATCACCCTACACCACCTTTTTTAGCCGTAGTGACTACTTACCGCTTATTTACGACCTACTGCTGACATGATTTTGAAGAACACGTCAGTGTTATCAATAGTGCCTGTAAACAAAGAAGAATGAACACCATAAGCTGACAATGGAATATCACCACCAGTATGTACAGCAGATGTGCCCGCTACTTGACCAGTAATGAAATAACCTGTTTCTTTATCACGCTCTGGACGCGCAACATTTGAATCATAGGTATTTATTTTTGGATAGGTGCTTAATGGCTCAACTGCGTTGTTTGGTTGTTGTGAATCATTAATTGGACGTGCATTGGTACGCCAATCTTCATAACGATCCGCATTTCCACCGTAACCAATCAAAATACGTTTATCAACATTTGTTGTTTCTGGATAACCATCGGCAGCGATTTTGTACGCTGGGAAAGCTGCATCATCGTAGTTACCAACGACTTCATCACGCATTGATGTGGTTGTAGGAAGTTTAGCTTGTAAATCTTTATCTGCTACTTTTGATGAACCAATAACAACTGCACCAGCACACTCGTGATCAGCCGTAACAATAACTAAGGTATCACCATTTTTTTCAGCAAAATCTTTCGCTACTTGAATTGCATGATCAAATTCAATGGTATCAAGCATCATACGCTCGCTATCCATGTTATGTGCTTGCTTATCGATAGACGCAGCTTCAACCATTAACACGAAACCATTTGGACTGTTTTTATCTAACACGTCGATAGCTTTAGTAGTCATTTCGTCTAACATTGGTTGATCTTCAAACCCATAGTCTTTAACCACCGCAGGATTACCACGACGACCATCAATTTTATCTAAGGCAACATTCATATTTGAGAAGGCAAATAAACCTAATAATTTTTCAGGTGTGCCCGCAGCATCTAAATCAGATTTAGTGGCAGCGTAAGACCAGCCAGCCGTTTGAAAATCGCCAATTAAATCACGTGCACTATCTAATGCACCTGTTGCAGATCCCCAACCAGAAACGATATCGGTAGGCAATACATAATCAGATTTATCAGCACGTGCTGAACCAGGCTGACCCGCAGCCAAGAACCATTTACGACCACCACCCATTAATACTGACAAACCAGTTGATGATGAATCATCTAAAAACTGATCGGCAATACCCGTACCTGCGCCACGGTCTTGCGTATGAATTGCCATAGATGCTGGCGTTGCATCAAATACATCAGCAGTCGTTACGATACCCGTTTTTTTGCCTTGTTTACGCGCTAAAAATTCTGATAAATATTCAAAACGTGGGTTGTCAAATTTATCAGCTGTATCGTCTGGCCATACACCTTCTTGGTTATTATTGGCTTTATTACCTGTGACATAATTTTGCATACCAGGGGCAGAATCAGTCACGATTGAATTCAATGACGCCGTCATAATCATGGCTGTAGACGGAAAGCTATCCATTGCCAATTTAGTATTAACTTTACCTTGTGAATAACCATTCAACATAATACGAGCCGCAGTACGTTGGCTGGCCCCCATACCGTCACCCAAGAAAAATATGACGTTTTTAACTGATTTTGCATTAGCTATCGGCGTGATAACCACTTCAAACTCACCTGTTGCAGAAACCTGTGTGTTATCACTTTGCGTTGCTGTTGCTGTAAACGTATGAACACCTGGTTTAACAACGCTTACACCACGTACTGAAGCTGCAACTGCACCAGGAACTGTAGCAGTGATCACAGTAGCAGGAACGATACTAGCTTTGCTTGCAGAATATCTTAACGGCTTACCATCCATTGACCACTCAACTTTAGTGATAGTTTGGCCGCTGTCAGGACGCACAGTTGCTTGAAGATCAAATAATTGACCTTGAATAAATCTTGCGATCATTGGAGCATGTTGACTACCGCTTGTTGCAAAAAATTGGCTTGGCGGTGTCAAACGAGTGATAGTTGGCGCTGCATTTGCTGTCATTGCACCTGCTGCTAATAACGCAGCAACAGACGTAGCAAGTAAAGATGTACGATTTTTCATTTATAAACTCCCGAAAATTTAAAATAATTAGCTTTCTTTTAAACATCCCTGCCCTAACCCATCCTTAATCTGAAGAGCTTTTGCGCGTCAGTTATTTATCTATGCTTATTTTTATATAAAAAAGACAATCACAGATTAATCCAGCAATAAACGCGTATAAGACACGCGTCCACTTTGTTCTTGTTGATTACCTACCGAGAGGACACCCGTTAACTCCCATAATCCTGATCGGTATTCGAGCACTTTTTCAGCATCGCGTTGTGGCATGTGAACATATAAAGTCGCCGGCGGAAGATCATCTGCAGGACCATCTTCTTTTTCGGATAAACTAACGGGAATAGGTGCAAGCATAAACAACCCTTTAGCAGGTTCCTCTTCTTTGACCATAAAACCACTCACACGAACACGCTTACTATTTAAACTGAGTAACTTTTGTGAGGGCGCTAAACCTTTAGCGCCCACTGGGAAAAGATAAAATTCTTTCAAAGAAAGAGGAACGCCAGGCGAGGTATTTTGTGACGCTGCGGGAACAACTACAGATGAATTTAAAGCAGCTTGCTGTGGTGCTTGGCTAGCACACGCACCAAGAAACAGTGTTAATACAACAATATAAAAAATAAAACGGTGACTCCATCGAGTGCTCATACTATCTTCCAAGCAAAATAAAGAAAATAGTACACATAAAATATTTCATAACGATGAAACAGTGATTAATTAAGCCTGTATTAGCAGCACTTCTTATTATGACGGAGGACGAGTGTTTTGGTGGCTGCGCTAGACGTCATTCGACACGTGTCTTCTGGGTCTAGCTGAAGAATTCATGACAATAGGCATTCACTCTACCTTAACGACGACAAGGCTTTAGACGATTTTAAACCCTTCAAGGACGTCATTTATTGGCGCCTCAAGTACTTCTACATTAGTCACGCGGGCGGTAATGGGCCCACGATGACACCATTTAATCAATTTATCTAGCTGACTTTGCTCCGCTTCAGCAATAATTTCTACACGTCCATCAGGCAAATTTCTGACCGTACCTTGAATAGCAAAATGCTTGGCTTTATTTTGCGTAAACATTCGAAAATAAACCCCTTGGACGCGTCCTGAAACCACTATTTTTACTCTACGTTGCATGTTTTATTCTCCAACAATAATGAATTTTTGGATTACGACTAAAATCTTCTGGAATGGTTGCTGCGGTAATATCTTGAATAGTTACGCCAACCAAACTCGCCTCATCAAGCTTAAAACGTCTAAAATTAGTTGAAAAATACAGTACACCGTCAGACGCTAATAACTTTAAAGCATGCTTAATAAGAAAAACGTGCTGTTTTTGAATATCAAACACCTCATTCATTCGTTTTGAATTAGAAAAAGTTGGCGGATCCATAAAAATTACATCATAAACCTCATGCCCCCGTGTAGTCGCCATTTCTGCCAACCAGGTTAGACAATCAGCCTGAATAAACACATGCTCCCCACCACACTGATTTGCTGCTAAATTATTTTTTGCCCAGTGCAAATAGGTATTTGACATATCGACCGAAGTAGTCGATTTAGCCCCTCCCACTGCGGCATGAACAGTCGCACTGCCGGTGTAAGCAAATAAATTTAAAAACCGTTTATCTTTTGCTTGTTGCTGAATCATAAGACGAAGGGGACGATGATCTAAAAATAACCCCGTATCTAAATAATCTTCAAAATTAACCAACAACCGACAACCCGCCTCTTCTACACAATAAAAACGCCCTTGTTCACCTTGCTTTTCATACTGCTCAATATGCCGCTGTTTACGACGTATTTTTAAAAAAACCTGTGCTGAATCAATGTTAAATACCTTAGGCAAAGCCGCTAAAATACTTGCTAAACGTTGATTTGCCTTGTGTGCATCAATAGTTTTAGGCGGCTCATATTCCTGCACATTTAGCCACAACTGCTCACCATAATAGACATCGATTGCCACCGAATATTCGGGCAAATCTGCATCATAAACCCGATAACACTGGGTATGTGTGCGTTGCGCCCATTTCGCCATTTTTTTACAATTTTTGCTTAATCGATTAATAAAACTTAAGGTCTCTTGCTCGTGTGGCTTATTTTCCTCACCCTCGCTTGCCAGTGAAGGAATAGACGCGGCCTCTTCCTTAGCTAAATTTAGATCTGGTAAAGACGGCAATCCTGGCTCCAGATTCTCGTGCTGCTCTATTGCTGATTTGGCGTCTGCCAGCAGATCAATTTGTTGCGCATACACTTGCTCAAGACGCTCGTCACTAGAAATGGCTTTAGGAATGAAAAAAGCCGATTCTTCAACCTTAAAACGCAATAATTTACATTCTAACGCCCCATTGAATAAGGTAATGGGCTTGTGCGAGCGAATTCCCAAGCGAAAACCTAGCTCAGGTTGACTAATAATTAACCCTACTTGCCAGCCCTTAAACTGCGTTTTAAGTATTTCACCCATTTTTTTATACAGTGCTGAGGTTTCTTGCCAATCACCTAAACGCTCACCATAAGGTGGATTACAAACCAACAACCCTGCTGCCCACGAATTTGCTGGCGCAGCATCGTCAATATCTCGGCGTTCAAGATGAATCATATTATGCAAACCAGCATTACTTACATGCGTTTTAGCTGCACTTAACGCAACATTACTTTGATCAAAGCCAACAATTTTTGGGAGTCGCTGCATCCCAATGTGTTTACGTTGCTCTGCTTCATCTATTAACTGCTGCCAACAGTCAGCATCATGCTGCTTCCAGCCTAAAAAACCAAAATAATCACGCAATAAACCTGGTGCGTAATCAGCGGCAATCAACGCAGCTTCAATGACTAGCGTTCCAGAACCACACATTGGATCAACTAGGCTAGCCCCCTCAGCCGCCAACGCTACCCAACCACAACGCAATAAGATAGCCGCAGCAAGATTTTCTTTGATGGGCGCATCAAGCGTGGTGCTGCGATAGCCGCGCTGATGCAAGCTGTGTCCTGATAAATCAATACTCACTTGGGCTTTATCACCGTCTAAATGCACATTAATGCGTACTTTTGGGGATTCTGTATCAATACTGGGGCGCATAGAAAAACGACTGCGCATTTGATCAACTACGGCATCTTTTACTTTTAATGCACCAAAATGTGTATTGTTAATAACAACTGACCGTTTCGCGCTAAAGGCTACAGAAAAACTATCCTCAGGACCAAAATGCGCTGACCAATCAATCGCATAAATGCCCTCATACAACTCCTGCTGACTACGAACAGTAAAACTACTCAGCACTAAAAACACCCGACTGGCCAGCCTCGACCATAAACACACACGATACGCTTGAGCTAAATCACCCTCAAAAGCCACGCCTGCAATGGTGGGTTTGATGTGCTTAGCGCCTAAACTTTGCAGTTCATCAGCAAGTAAATTTTCAAGCGCCTTGGGCGAACTGGCAAATAATGAGTAAATCGTCATAACTACACTAAATCAACAATAAGAAAACAAAAAAGCCTTGTATGAACAAGGCTTTTGGGCTGATAAATCAGGTAAACAGCAACACTTGCGACCTAACAAATTAATTAATTTTAAGCAATTCCACATCAAAAATTAACGCTGAATTTGGGCTGATTATTGGTCCTGCAGAACTTTCACCGTAGGCTAACTCTGAAGGGATATAAAAACGATATTTTGCTCCTTCTGTCATTAACTGAACACCTTCAGTCCAACCAGCAATAACATGATTTAAGGGAAAAGAGGTGGGCTCACCACGATCATAAGAGCTGTCAAACTTTTTACCGTCAATGGTTGTACCAAGGTAATGCACGGTAACATTGCTGGTTGCCGTTGGTTTTTGCTCGCCCTTACCTGGCGTTAAGATTTCATACTGCAAACCTGAAGCAGTAGTGATAATTGAGGATTTTTTTCCATTTTCTGCCAAAAAAGCCACGCCAGCGGCTTGATTTTCTGCAGGAGAGGTAGCATTTGCCATCGAAAGCATAGTGATTCCTGTTAAAACAACAACAATAATTGAAAGAATGTGTATTTGAATTTTTTTCACGACGTCTCCATTAAAAAATTAAAAAGAAATTAGTTTACCAAAAATAATGAGGTTTCTTTGTTAGATTTTGCACTGATTTAACTGTTTTTGAAATTGTCTAGCTTGTTTAGCTACTTTTTCTGCAATTTTTATTACCGTTATTTTCTTTATAAAGGTTCGGCTCTTAAAGCCACGGTGCCCTTCATGATAAGCAAGGTATAAGTTTTTAGCATCTGTTTTGGCAATATGTAAGGTAAGGTAGCTAACATGGCAGTACCAACCAATAAAATCAGCTGCATCATCAAATTCATCTCGCGCAGCCCCCCAGCTACCCGCCTGTTCTCGATACTGCTCCCAAGTATTATCAATTGCCTGAGCATAACCATACGCACTACTTTCTCTAAACCAAGGAATAATACCTAAAAGCCAGCGCCGTGGCGTTTTAGCATCCGCAACAAAATGAGATTCTTGATGCATAATCGCCATTAGCACAGGAATGGGCACCCCCCATTTTTGAGAAGCATGACGCGCTTGCTCGTACCATTCATCTTTTTCAATAAACGTGGCACATAAATTTTCAGCCTGTGAGGGCGGCAGCGACGCACACGCACTTAAAGCACAAACAAAACACACTAACAGACTTTTTTTCAACACGCTTTCTACCCGTTGCATTGCATGAACCAACTCATCGATAAAACTCAGCTACAATTGCCAAAAATCACTTCCCGCATAAACAAGAGGCTTCTCTAAGGTACAAATACACCTCGATAATCGAGCCTCGCCCACATAAATACGTTTACAGCCGCGACTATTTATCCTAACTAATTTTATGAATAGCCACGGCTTACTCGCCCAAACACCCCGCTCAGCAGCGTCAATTATGCCGCTAAGCATTGCCCTATTTTACTCATAAAAAATACCATCTCATTGATTTTAAATACATCACTATGCTCAGCATTATGTTCAGCGAAAAACGTGGCGTGGCGACTTTTAATCATTATGATAGAATTCAGCGCGGTAATAAACACGTCACTGAGCCTGTAGACAAGGGCTTAAACCGTTAACAATAACGCTGAACTTTTTAAACCAACCCTAAACTAATTACTATGAATAAACCTAAAAAAGTCGCCCTTCTTACTGCTGGTGGTTTAGCCCCTTGCTTAAGCTCTGCTATTGGCAGCCTCATTGAACGCTACACAGAAATAGACCCAACTATCGAAATCATCTGCTACCGTAGTGGGTACAAAGGCTTACTATTAGGTGACTCGTACACCGTAACACCTGAAATCCGTGCACAAGCCAGTTTATTGCATGGCTTTGGTGGCTCACCAATTGGCAATAGTCGCGTTAAATTAACCAATGTTAACGACTGCATAAAACGCGGCTTAGTGACTGAAGGTCAAGACCCACAAAAAGTGGCGGCAGATCAACTTATCAAAGACGGTGTTGATATTTTACACACTATTGGTGGTGATGATACGAATACCGCCGCCGCTGATTTAGCCGCTTTTTTAGCGAATAATGATTACGGCCTAACTGTTATTGGTCTACCAAAAACTGTTGATAACGATGTCTTTCCTATCAAACAATCCTTAGGCGCTTGGACGGCTGCGGAACAAGGTGCGCGCTACTTCTGGAATGTTGTTGCAGAAAATAATGCCAACCCACGCATGCTTATTGTTCATGAAGTTATGGGGCGTAACTGTGGCTGGTTAACCGCAGCAACCGCAGTTGAATACCGTAAATTATTAGCGAAAACCGCGTGGCTACCCGAACTAGGTTTAAGCCGTGACAGCTACGAAGTACACGGTGTATTTATTCCTGAAATGGCGATTGATCTTAATGCTGAAGCAACACGGTTACGCGCAGTCATGGATACTGTCGATTGCGTAAATATTTTTGTTTCTGAAGGTGCGGGCGTTGAAGCGATTGTTGCTGAAATGCAAGCAAAAGGACAAGATGTGCCACGCGATGCGTTTGGTCATTTAAAATTAGATGCCATCAATCCTGGCAAATGGTTTGGCGAACAATTTGCGGCCATGATTGGCGCAGAAAAAACCTTAGTCCAAAAATCTGGCTACTTTGCCCGTGCCTCTGCGGCAAATAGTGATGACATTCGCTTAATAAAATCTTGTGCTGACTTAGCCGTAGAATGCGCACTGCGCAGAGAATCAGGCGTGATTGGTCATGATGAAGATCAGCACGGCATCTTACGCGCAATTGAGTTTCCACGTATCAAAGGTGGCAAGCCATTCGACCTTAATACCCCATGGTTTACAGACGTCTTAACCGACATTGGGCAAGCCAAAGGCAATAAAATTGACGTCAGTCATTAACCTCTCTATTTCCTTGCTGGTTTGAAACCGCTCTCTTTAGGGGTTCGTTCAAAGTTGACAACGAGGCGTTAGCATCGTTATTCTCTCAGCTAAGCTCGTTGTTTACGGCGAGACAATCCATCGGCGAATGTCGCGTGCGGATGCGGTCAGCGTGGATTAAAACATTATTGAGTAGCGTGATGCCTAAGTAAGCACTTCGTCACCACGCACTCTTTTTATGCTCTGTATTACTGCTTTTGGTTAATGAATAATTCAAGCCACGACAGTGTAAGAGCACTTTTTAACGTTATGTACATCCGAGGAACCAATGGCTATTTATAGCACTAATGAATTTAAAGCTGGCCTAAAAGTCATGCTTGATAATGACCCTTGCGCAATTATCGACAATGAATTTGTCAAACCAGGCAAAGGACAGGCTTTTAATCGTGTCAAAATTAGAAACCTAAAAACTGGACGCGTCATTGAACGCACGTTTAAATCTGGCGAATCCTTAGAAGGTGCTGATGTTGTTGATGTCGAAATGCAATATCTTTACAACGATGGCGAGTTTAGACACTTTATGGTTCAAGATACTTTTGAACAATATCAAGCAGACAGCAAAATTGTTGGCGATGCCAATTTATGGTTGAAAGATCAAGATTTTTGCACCATCACTTTATGGAACGACATGCCTTTAGCCGTCACCCCCGCTAATTTTGTTGAACTACAAATCATCGAAACCGACCCAGGCATTCGTGGTGATACCTCGGGCGGCGGCGGTAAACCAGCAAAACTTGAGACCGGTGCAGTGGTGCGCGTGCCTTTATTTGTTCAACAAGATGAAGTGATTAAAGTTGATACGCGTACAGCTGAATATATCTCACGAGTAAAAGACTAAGCGTGTCTAACTCTTGGCGACCAAGCTGTTCAACTGCGCAATTACATCAACGAGCGCAGCTTTTTCAACAGATACGCGCGTTTTTTGCAGAACGCCAGGTGTTAGAAGTTGAGACACCATTACTTGGTAATCATTGCGGTACCGATCCCCATTTGGATTTTTTTACCACAACCTATAACTCGCCGCCCACGCCGGCGACGTTATATTTGCAAACCTCGCCAGAGTTTGCCATGAAACGTTTAGTAGCCGCTGGCAGTGGTGATATTTATCAACTATGCAAAGCGTTTAGAAACAATGAATCAGGTCGTTTTCATAATCCCGAATTTACGCTACTTGAATGGTATCGCCTGGGCTTTACCCTCACGATGCTGATGGATGAGATTGACGAATTATTTGCACACGTGTTTCACCTTCACCCGCTAAATCCTAGCCAACGGCTACGTTATCAGGACATTTTTTATCACTATACGCAACTAGATCCTTTGCACTTTTGTTATGCCAGCTATTGCGACTATGCACGCAGCCATAAAATAACCGAAGCAATATCCCTTTGCCAACACTCGCACAGCCTTTGGCTGGATTTTATTTTTAGTCATAAAGTACAGCCTCACCTAGGCAGCAATGCCTTATGTATGGTTTATGATTATCCCGCATGTCAAGCTGCCTTAGCACGCCTTAACCCCTCTAACCCACGCTGTGCTGAACGCGTAGAACTCTTTATCAACGGCATTGAATTGGGCAATGGCTATTTTGAATTAACGCAAGCGCCTGAACAACGTCAACGCTTTGAACATGACCTACACTACCGACAAACATATAACTTACCAACGCTTACCCTTGATGAACGCTTACTTGCAGCACTCCAAGCAGGTTTGCCCGACTGCTCAGGCATGGCTATTGGCATAGACCGCGTTTTAATGGTACTAACCAACACACACAGCCTTGATGACATATTAGCTTTTCCCGTCTCACGCGCTTAAACTAAGCATTGAATCCAACATGACACATGCGCTATCGTTTAAAATAACATGATTAATTACCCTAGGCTTTTGATAGGCAAATAATCAAAAATACTTACTGTGATATAATCGCAAGCGTTTATTATCTAAATTTATCATCCAACCTCTGATGTTTTATTTTTAACTGCTCACTCATGAAGAAATCCAAAGCCCTATCTCAATGTTTATTGCTGTGTCTGCTTGGCTCACAGGCAGTTAAAGGAAGTGAAACGTTTATCGTCCATGATATTAAAATTAAAGGCTTACAACGCATTTCTGCAGGAACGGTCTACAATTATCTGCCCATTACCGTTGGCGAGTCTTTTGCACCTGAAAACGTTGCCCCAGCTATCAGAGCCCTTTTTAAAACAGGTTTTTTTAAAGATATTTCTTTAGAACAACAAGAATCAACCTTAATTCTTACCGTTCAAGAACGTCCTTCTATCGCTAAAATCATGTTTGAAGGCAATAAAGACTTAACCAAAGAAGACTTAAAAAAAGCTTTAGATAAAATCGGCTTATCAGAAGGTAAAACCTTTGACAGACAAGTCCTTGATAAAGTAGAACAAGAGCTTAATCGTCAATACTTAAGCCACGGCAAATATGGCTTAAAAATAAAAACTGAGGTGTCACCGTTAACACGTAATCGTGTGGGCATTAATATCACAATTTCTGAAGGTAAAGTTTCAAAAATAAAACAAATCAATGTCGTTGGTAACACCGTATTCGATGAAAAAACTTTACTTGATAACATTGAGTTAAGCACCTCTAATTGGCTCTCGTTCTACACCAAAGATGACCAATACTCCAAACAAAAACTCTCTGCTGACTTAGAGTCACTGCGCTCGTATTATCTTGATCGGGGTTATATCAACTTCGCAATTGAATCGACCCAAGTTGCTATCACACCCGATAAAAAAGATATTTATGTCACCATTAATGTCAAAGAAGGCGATGTCTATTCACTCGATAAAGTAAAATTATCAGGTAACTTAATTGTTGCGCCTGAAGAATTAATCAAACTTGTTAGTGTTGGCCCAGGTGAGATTTTTTCCAGAAAAAACGCCACGCAAACCTCTAAAGCCATTTCAGATCGCTTAGGCGATGATGGTTATGCCTTTGCCAATGTCAACATGGTGCCAGAAATTCATGAATCCACAAAAACCGTTGATATGACGTTTTTTGTTGACCCTGGCAAACGTGCGTATGTGCATCACATTAATTTTAAAGGCAATACCAAAACACGCGATGAAGTATTACGGCGCGAAATGCGTCAAATGGAATCCAGTTGGGCCTCAAGCTCAAAAATTGAACGCTCCAAAACACGCCTTGAACGCTTAGGATATTTTGAATCTGTTAATATAGAAACACCTCCTGTTGTGGGCACCAATGATCAAATCGATGTGGATTATTCAATTGTTGAAAAGGCCTCTGGAAATTTATCTGCTGGGGTGGGTTTTTCGCAAGTGCAAGGGATCGTCATTAATGCCAACGTCTCTCAAGATAATGTCTTTGGGTCGGGTAAACGAATTAATTTAGGCTTTAATAACAGTGATTATTTAACCAGTTACCAATTTGGCATGTTCAATCCCTATTTCACAAGCAATGGTGTCAGCATGGGCTACAACATGGGCTACACCAAACGGAACGCCGGACAAATCAATATTGCCAACTACTCAACCAGCGTAATCAATGCGGGCATGGATTTTGGTATCCCCTTAAATGAATTTGATCAATTTCGCTTTGGCATTGATGGCAAACATACTGATTTAAGCACGACTACATTTTCTTCTACAAAAATCAGCAAATTCATTAGCACGCAAGGGAATAGTTTCTTAACCATTTCCCCCACCTTAAACTGGACGCATGACACCTTAAATAAAAAAGTTTTTCCAAGCCAAGGTGGTCAACAACGTTTATCAGGGTCAATCACTGTGCCGGGCAGTGACTTAAACTATTTTAAAGTCAGCTATAAACATCAGTTGTATTTCCCTCTTGCCAAAGACTTTATCTTCAGGCTACAAGGCGAAGCTGCGTATGGCGATGGCTATGGTGATACCAAAGAATTACCGTTCTTTGAGAATTACTTTGCAGGGGGTACGGGTTCTGTGCGAGGTTTTAAAAACAATACCTTAGGGCCACGAGATTCAAATTCTTATCCCTTAGGCGGTGCCAGTAAAATTATTGGTAACGCAGAATTGTTTTTCCCTGTGCCCTTTTTATCCGAGACCAAATCTGTGCGCTTAGGGACGTTTCTTGATGCTGGCTCGTTAAGTGAAAACTTATCGGTCAACGAAATGCGCTATTCTGCCGGTATTTCAGGGGAATGGCTTTCGCCTTTTGGGGCGCTATCCGTTAGTGCTGCCGTGCCACTTAATGCTGGCTCAACGGAATACGAAAAATCAACAGGCGAGACGGATGTTATCAAAGACCAAAAACAACTATTTCAATTCAACTTTGGTCAAAATTTCTGATAATTCCTTTAGATTGCAACACGTATCCCCTATAATTTTACCGCTTGATCAGTTTAAAAATTTCACTCATTCTTAATAAATTGGAGATTAATTTAACCATGAAAACAAAAATAGCTTTATTTATAGGACTATTGCTAT
>CAJAQT010000057.1 GCA_903944165.1 uncultured Methylococcaceae bacterium
TTTTTAAATAAAAATTAGGAAATATGGTAATTTCCTATATTTCCTAATTTTCCTAAAAACTAACCTGTTGTTTTTTATAGGACAAAAAAAAGAGGCTTAACGCCCCTTTCTTGTTTTGCTGTAATTTATACCGATTGCCTTGCTTTTAGCTTCATCCTGTCAAGTAACTCTTTTGCTGGTTTCGCCTCGCTGGATTGCAACCACTTCTTAAAAGTTTGTTCGTTTTTGCCCCATAAATCAGAGTTCTTTTTTCTCAATTCGTATTGCAGATAATAATGGGTTTGCGTGCCATCATAAATATTCGGTAAGCATTCTATAAAATGCTGGGTTCTTGCTTTGTCAGCATCGCCCTTTTGTCTTGTTTTTTTATCATCAATCGCGCCAGCATCGGGTATTAGTTCAGGCTGTTGGTCGCGTCCCAATCGCATAGGCGCAGGCAAATCGCACTTTTCAAAATCAATTGTTGAGTTGGTTGCCTTTAATTCAAGTTCATCTTTGTGGCTTTCCGCCTCAAGCTGGCGCAACCGTGCAGTTTTTAAATCGTTTTCACTTTCTGATTTTTGAAAGTGCAAATTTTGATAAATCAAATTGCGTAAATTCATCACACGCCCCCAAATATTTTAGCGTTCATGCTCTCAATAACGCTTGATACATGGCCGTCTGAAAGGTGCGCGTATCGCTTAACCATTTGCAAAGTCTTATGTCCCAGTATTTCGGCTATTTCAGCTAGACTAGCCCCGTTCATGGCAAGATAAGACGCGGTGCAATGTCTCAAGTCATGCCACGTAAATTCTGTTATCCCTGCGCTTTTTAATGCGCTCGCGTAAGCCTTGCGTAAATCAATCGGCTTTTGTGTGTTTCTCTCGCTTGGGAATAATAGTTGGGTATCAATTCGCCTTATTTTGGAATGTTCTTTTAACAGCGTTAAGGCTAACCCGGATAAAGGAACGCGCCGCCTGTCCCCGTTTTTTGTTTCGTGCAAAATTAAATAACCGTCCTTAAGATTCACATCCGGCCATTTAAGCCCCATTAATTCACCTTGTCTCATGCCGCTGGATAGTGCCAGAATTACGCAAGGGTAAAGCAAAGGGTTTGGTGATTCTTTACAGGCCTGTAGTAGCTTTATACGGTCGTCATCATCCAAGAACCGAACGCGCCCCCTTGATTCTGTCGGCTTTGTAACTTTGCGCACGGGTGAATCTTCCAGCCAGCCCCATTCCTTAACAGCAATGGTGAAAGCATGGGATAGAGCCGCCATGTATCGAACTACTGTGGCCGGGGTTCTTTGTGCGCCTCTTGGTGTCGCCCCTGTTGCAAGCTCATCCCGATATTGAACAATTAAGGCCGGGGTTATATCAGACAATAAATAGTCACCCATTTTTTCAGACCACCATGTAAGCTGTTGTTTCTGGTGTGATGCTTGTTTGGGTTTTGTCGGTAACACGTCCTGAATGTATCTATACACCAAATCAGCAAAGGTGTGTTTTTTCGCTTCCGCTGTTTTGAAGTGTCGCCCCTCTCTAATTGCGCTCTCGGTATTTTGTACCCACTTCTTAGCGTCCGTTTTTCGCTTGAAGGTGGCACGTTGTGCCGGGTAGCCTTTCAGCCTTACTTCTGCTTTAAAGCTCTTAGTTCCGTCTTGTGCGGTGCGTTCTGTGATAGTTGCCATAATTGTTCCTGTAGGGTAACAATCGGCTTTCTGATATGATGCTTTCAGCCATTGCTTAACCCAGAATTAAGTTATTGGTAAGGCCTTGCTTGGTGCTGGTAACACCTGCAAGGCCGCTTTGTTTCTAGGGTTCTATTATATACACGTGGCGCACTCATGGCGCAATTAACTATAAATAAGGGTAATAAATGGCAATAACTGACAATAAGATAAACAGGTTAAGTCATTGATTAATTTGTTATTGTTTGTTGTGATGTTTTGCTGATTATTGTTATATTGTGACTGTTAATCACTAGGTCGGCGGTTCGAGCCCGTCCGGGGGAGCCATTAATATCAAAGCCTTAGAGTAAAATCTAAGGCTTTTTTTTTGCCTTTAAAAATGCGGGTCAATGCAAGGTCAAGATAGTCAGCGATTATTTTTCTTTTAGCGTAGTTATTTACCCCCCCCATGAAAATATTTATCTATTACACGGTGGCGTACAGTATGCTGTGATTGCCGGTTTTATTTAAATCAAAACGCTCCATTTTTTTATAAAGCGTAGTACGGGTAATGCCCAGTTTTTTTGCCGCGAGCGAAATATTGCCATTACATTCTTTTAAGGCCATTTTTATGCCGTGTAATTCCCAACGTAAATTTATACGATACATTAACGTCAAATAACGTATGAAATGAGTGCAGAGGTCGCAATAGCGTGAGCGTATTGCGACGGTTTGAGGCTGACTAATGCGCGTAGACGCTGATTTACAGCGTTAAAATTATCAGTAGTTTGGTTATTAATGGCTGCCCATTTTTTCTCTTAGTTTTAAAAACCGTTGATAGCGATGGGCGGATATTTTTTCTTCTTCAACGGCGAGTCTTACGGCGCAATCTTTGTCTTTAACGTGATGACAATCATTAAATCGGCAGTCATCAAGTAGGGGTTGAAACTCTCGGTATCCATACGCTAGTTGTGCTTCGGTTAAATCTGCAAGACCAAAAATGGCAACGCCTGGGCTGTCAATTAAGTCTCCACCGTCGGGTAAATGGTATAAAGTGGCGGCTGTTGTGGTATGGCGGCCGTGTTTGGTGGTGGTTGATAAAGCGTTGGTTTTAAGGGCTTTATCTGGAATAAGTGCATTGGTTAAAGAAGACTTTCCTACTCCTGATTGACCAGTAAAAATACTGACTTCATTCGTTAATGCTGCTTTTAATTGCTTCAATCCTGCATTTGTTGCATCTAAGGCACTGATTCTAAACAATGGATAATCTAAGGATTGATAAATTAACAGTTCTTGTTCTATTTCATACGAGGGTGCTAGATCAATTTTATTGAGGATTAACGATGCTTTAATTTGGTATTGTTCACAAATCGCTAGATATTGATCAATCAATAAAAAGTCACAGAATGGCTCGACTGCGAAGACAATAAAAATATTATCAATATTGGCGGCGACAGGTCTGGGTTTATCGCCTCTGGAAGGGCGTAATAACACCGAACGTCTAGGTAGGATGTCGTCAATACGACCTTGCTGTGGCGCCGAAAGCGTAAATTGAACGCGATCACCCACGGCAATGGTTGTTAATTTTCGGCGCGTTTGACAAAGAATAATTTCATTTTTGTGTTCTACGGCAATCCCTTGCCCTAAGTGAGCAATGACGAGTCCTTCTAATAATTCGGCCATTACCGTTTGTTGGTTAAATTGGCGATTCGGATCGCAGCAGGTGGATGACTATAATGAAATGCTGAATAAAGCGGGTCTGGTGTTAAGGTGCTGGCGTTTTCTTCGTATAATTTTACTAGGCCGCTAATCATTTTATTGGCATCGGCTTGTTGGGCGGCAAAATCATCCGCTTGAAATTCAAATTTACGTTGAAAATAGGCGCTAATTGGCTGCATAAAAAAAGTAAAGGGCGATGAAATCAGCATAAATAAGAGCAGGGCAGCAGCATTGGAACGTTGTTCTAAGCTTACCCCTAATCCTGTGTAAAACCATGGTTCATTAATTAACCAGCCTAAAATAGCAAAGCTAATTAAGCTCATTACCGCGCTAGCGATAAGCATTTTAATAACATGTTTGTGTTTAAAATGACCTAATTCATGGGCAAGAACGGCTTCTAGTTCTTCTTCATCTAAAGAATTGATTAAGTTATCAAAAAACACGATTCGTTTGTTTTGTCCTAAGCCAGTAAAGTAAGCGTTGCCATGTCCCGAACGTTTTGAGCCGTCCATGATAAAGATGCCTTGGCTACTAAAACCGCAGCGTGTTAATAGCGCTTGAATTCGATTTTTTAATGAGCCTTCAGCAATAGGGGTAAAGGTGTTGAATAAAGGCGCTATCACGGTTGGGTATAGCCAGCTCATTAATAACGAAAAACCCATTAAAATAGCCCACGCCCATAGCCACCATGCGCTACCAATGCTGTCCATCACCCATAAAATGAGTGCTAATAATGGCATACCTATTGCCGCTCCTAAGCCTAGTTGCATAAGGTGATCTTTGATAAATTGCTGTGAGGTGCTTTTATTGAAGCCAAACTTTTCTTCAATGACAAAGGTTTGATAAATTTGGCTGGGTAATTCTGCCGCAGACATAACAAAAAATACGCTGGCGGTTGCCGCTATTCCTGCCCAAAAGCTTGAATCAAGCCATTGCATCCATAATGAAAAAGTATAGTTAATGCCTCCGCCTAAGGTAAATAGCAATAACATGGTGATACCAAGAATTCTGTCAATTTCACCTAACTGCCCTTTAGCAAGGGTATAGTCTGCGGCTTTCTGATGAGCGGATAAGGAGACGGTGTGTGCAAAGGCTTCGGGTACCGCTGCTCTGTGTAAGCTGACATAGCGGCTATGACGCTGGGCGAGCCAATATTCAATTCCAAAGGATGTGGCGAGTGCCATGATGAAAAGTAAGGTAAAAGTATTCATAATATTGTCTTAAATTTAAGGGTTAGACGTAAATATTTGCCAATGCTACACTAACGGTTAACGTTAATACAATTAGCACGGCGCGTAAGGAGTTTCATGGCAGAGGCAAATCAACATTTAATTTGGATTGATTTAGAAATGACAGGTTTAAATCCTGACACTGATTTTATTATCGAAATCGCTACAATTATTACCGATAAGGATTTACATGTTTTAGCACAAGGTCCGGTTTTGGCAATACATCAAACTGAAGAAATTATGCGAGGCATGGATGATTGGAATCAAAAACATCATGGGCAATCAGGATTAATCGAACGCGTTAAGCAGTCTACAGTGACTGAAAAGATTGCTGAAGACCTTACTCTTGATTTTATTAAACAATGGGTTACAGAAAAAACGTCGCCGATTTGTGGCAATAGCATTGGTCAAGATCGTCGTTTTCTTTGTCGCTATATGCCAAAGTTGGAAGCTTATTTTCATTACCGAAATTTAGATGTGTCTACCTTAAAAGAACTTGCTGCACGGTGGGCTCCTCAACTTAAAAACGGTTTTAAAAAAGATACTAAACATCAAGCCTTGGACGATATTATCGAATCTATTGAAGAGCTTCGTTATTATCGTGAGCATTTTATTGTGGCATCACCTGCTGCGCCTATTCGTTAACGACTTTTTACGAGGCGGGCCGTGTTATGGGAGAATTGTTTGCCGTAGCCATGGGCGGTGCGTTTGGTGCTGTTATCCGGTTTTTAATATCAAATGGCTTGCATGTATGGTTGGGTCGGGGGTTTCCTTATGGAACCTTGGTGGTCAATGTCGTAGGGTCTTTTTTATTAGGTTTGCTCAGTCAAGCCTTAAGTCTGCATAAAATGGCGTTCACTATTGAGTATCGCGCGGCTATTTTGGTTGGCTTTATTGGCGCGTTGACAACATTTTCTACATTTTCTTTAGAGACCTGTTATTTATTTCAGCAAGGTCAAATCAATAAAGCATTCTTAAATATTGCCATAAATCTTCTGTTGTGTTTATTCGCTGTTTGGCTGGGATTGCACATCAGTAAATTGTTGCTAAGTATTGATAAATGGCAGTTAGATGTCCTTTATCCCTATTCAATTTTTATCATCAATGCCATTGGTGCGTTGTTAATTAGCATAATAGGCGCTCTATTACTGCAAAAAGTTCTATTGAACATTGAGCTTCAGTTGTTGTTGATAGTGACGATTATCGGTGTTTATCTGCTTTTTTCTGGATTGTATGTGTTGCTTTATTTGTTGGAGCATGGCGTGGCTTTCTCGGTGCAGGAAATGCTTAAGCCGTTCGTAATCAATACCTGTCTATGTTTATTAGTCATGTGGTGTGGAACGGCTTTGGTGAAACAGTTTTTTTCTTAATTTTATAAAGGTACGCATGTTAGATCCTCGATTATTCAGAACAGACTTGGCGTTTGTTCAACAACAATTAGCACGTCGTTCGTTCAATTTTAATGCTGAACTCTATACAGAATTAGAGTTGCAACGTAAAGAAATTCAAGTTAGCACGCAAGCATTACAAAATGCGCGTAATAGTCACTCTAAAGCTATCGGCATGGCTAAAAGCAAGGGTGAGAATGTGGACGCGTTATTAGCAGAGGTGCAATCATTAGGTGATGCACTAAAAGAAGCAGAGGTAACGTTAGCTACTATTCAGCAGCAAATGGCTGTAATGATGGAAAGTGTGCCTAATTTTCTTGATGCTGTTGTGCCTGAAGGCAAAAATGAAGAGGCTAATATTGAACTAAGTCGTTGGGGAGATATTCCTGAATTTTCCTTTACACCAAAAGATCATGTTGATTTAGGTGCGAGTAAAGGCGTTGAATTTGAGTTGGGGGCAAAAATAGCGGGCGCACGCTTTGTTGTGTTAAAGGGGGCAATTGCGCGTTTGCAACGTGCGCTCATTCAATTTATGTTAGATACGCATACCGCTGATCATGGCTACAGTGAGGTTTATGTACCGTATTTAGTGAATGCAGAGAGTCTTTACGGTACCGGGCAATTGCCAAAATTTGAGGCGGATTTATTTAAAGCATCCGATGAGCCGGCATTATATTTAATTCCAACGGCGGAAGTGCCAGTAACTAATATTGTGAGAGATACAATTATTGATGCAAAACACTTGCCGTTAAAATTTGTGTGTCATAGTCCTTGTTTTAGAAGTGAGGCGGGTGCTTATGGGCGCGATGTTCGAGGCATGATTAGGCAGCATCAATTTGAAAAAGTTGAAATCGTGCAAATCGTTAAGCCAGAAGAGTCGGAACAGGCGCATGAGACGTTAACTGCACATGCTGAAACTATCTTAAAAATGCTTAAGTTGCCGTATAGAAAAATGTTGTTGTGTGCTGGCGATACGGGATTTTCATCATCTAAAACTTATGATTTAGAGGTGTGGTTGCCAGGGCAGGGCGCCTATCGTGAAATCTCTTCATGCAGTAATTTTAAAGATTTTCAGGCGCGTAGGATGCAGGCACGTTGGCGTAATCCAGAAACAGCTAAGCCAGAATTGGTGCATACATTAAATGGCTCTGGTTTGGCCGCAGGTCGTGCGCTTATTGCCGTAATGGAAAATTATCAAGATGCTGAAGGACGTATTCATATTCCTGAAGTGCTGCGGCCGTATATGGCGGGACTAACGTATATAGACTAATTTTTTGCACATTTACCTTTTTATGTGTAACTCACTATCACTCAGTTAAATTATTTTCTCATGACTATTACTACACGTTTTGCTCCAAGCCCTACTGGTTATCTTCATGTTGGAGGTGCGCGCACGGCTTTGTTTTCGTGGTTATATGCACGCAAACACGGCGGCAAATTTATTCTTCGTATTGAAGATACGGACTTAGAACGATCCACACAAGAATCAGTTGATGCAATCTTGCAGGGCATGGATTGGTTGGGTTTGGCTTACGATGAAGGGCCTTATTATCAAACCCAGAGATTTGAGCGTTACAAAGAGGTTATTCAGCAGTTATTAGCTCAAGGCGATGCTTATTATTGTTATTGTAGTAAAGAAGAGCTAGAAGCGTTACGTGCTGAGCAAATGGCTAATAAGGAAAAGCCACGTTATAACGGTAAATGTCGTCATGCTTCTTGTGCAGTAGAGTTAGCCAAGCATCCTGTGATTCGCTTCAAAAATCCTGCTGAGGGCGTGGTCACAATAGCAGACTTGGTAAAAGGCAATATCGTTATTGCTAATAAAGAATTGGACGATTTAATTATTGCCCGAGGTGATGGGACACCAACCTATAATTTAACCGTTGTTGTTGATGATATGGATATGGGCGTAACCCACGTGATACGTGGCGATGATCATATCAATAATACACCTAGACAAATTAATATCCTGAATGCTTTAGGCGCAAGCTTGCCTTTATATGCACATTTGCCAATGATTTTAGGTGCTGATGGCAGTCGTTTATCCAAGCGTCATGGTGCGGTGAGTGTTATGCAATTTCGTGACGAAGGCTATCTTCCAGAAGCATTGCTGAATTATTTGGTGCGCTTAGGTTGGTCTCATGGCGATCAAGAGGTGTTTTCTGTTACTGAAATGATTACCTATTTTGATTTGAGTGCTGTTAATGGTTCGGCGTCCATATTTAATATGGACAAGCTACTATGGTTAAATCAACAATACATAATGAATTTAGAGCCAGAAAAAGTAGCCTATCATTTGCAATGGCACATGGCGCAGTTAGGGCTAGAGGTTGGTAATGGTCCATCATTAGTAGAATTAGTTAAGGTGCAGCGCGAGCGAGCAAAAACTTTAGTTGAAATGGCTGCTATAAGTAGTTATTTTTATAAAGATGTCGAGGCTTATGATGACAAGGCGGTCAAAAAGAATTTTACTGCTGATGCAGGCAATATTCTTCAGCAGTTACATGATGTGTTTGCGGCAATTGTAACGTGGGAAGCGAAGGTCATTCATGATGCTATTGTCGAGATGGCCGAGGCATTATCAGTCAATATGGGTAAGCTTGCACAGCCCTTGCGTGTAGCTATTACAGGTGCTGCGGTGTCGCCAGCAATTGATCTAACGTTAGCCTTATTAGGCAAAGAAAAAACTTTAGTAAGAATTCAAAATGCAGTTATGTTTATAAGCAATGCAAAGAATCTGTAGACGAAGCTAATAATTTCTGTATAATGCCCGTTCTTTGCTGAGGGGCCATAGCTCAGCTGGGAGAGCGCTTGCATGGCATGCAAGAGGTCAGCGGTTCGATCCCGCTTGGCTCCACCAAAATGTAAAGCATACGCTAGTCCCCATCGTCTAGCGGCCTAGGACACCGCCCTTTCACGGCGGTAACAGGGGTTCGAACCCCCTTGGGGACGCCATTATTTATAGTGTTGTTGTATATTTTTAAAGTTTTAGTCCCCATCGTCTAGTGGCCTAGGACACCGCCCTTTCACGGCGGTAACAGGGGTTCGAACCCCCTTGGGGACGCCATAAATTTAAAAGGTTGCCCAAACAGGCAACCTTTTTTTATGCCTAATTTTTGTGAATTAAGTAACTAAGATTATTAATTTAAATTTGAGTGACATAAAAAGCATTTAACATGTGCTAGAATTATTTACGTCATATAATTGTAACTTCTAAAATTATATAGACACTATCAATATAAAAAACAACTTGAGGAATAGTAAATTATGAAAAAGTTTTTGATTTCCATGATCATCGCATTATCAGTAGGTATGGTGTCAGTTCATGCCGTAGCAGAAAGTGATCCAGGCAGAATAACTTACCAACCTGTTGAGGCAATTGATTTAGTAACTGGAAAAATCAAAGTAGCAATTGATGCTATCACTAGTGGTTCAGATGCTGAGGCTGTTACAAATTTAATTAAAGATGCTTTAGATGCAAGTAAAGAAATTAATGCAAACGATAAAATTGACGCTGCTAGATCAAAAGCAAATGCTAAATTAAAATCTGCGCGTACTCATGCTAAAAATTCTTCTTTACAAGAGGCTGAGCAAGAATTAAAAGCTGCTATACAAAGTTTCGAAGGTTTAAAAAAATTATTGTAATTTTCTGAATTAACCATATCAAGCGATTTAATTATCTGTTTGATATGGTTTTTTGCATGTAGTGGTTTGATTAATCGTAAAATCAATTAAGTCTTCAATGAATTCATCTGAAATTAAAGAGAAGTTATCAAATGCGCGTTTAACAATTGCAACCGATGCTTTTGTTGAAGAATTTACTGCGTCAGTAAGTTTTGATAAGCGTTTGGCACACTATGATATTGCAGGCTCAATTGCACATGCCACAATGCTAAGTAAGTGTGGCATTTTGACAGAAGATGAATGCTGTCAAATTGTTTTGGGATTAAACGAAATTAGTGAATTGATAGCCTCTGGACAGTTTTCTTGGTCAATTAAACAAGAAGATGTGCACATGAATATCGAAGCAATGCTGATTGAAAAAATCGGCGTTACGGGTAAAAAATTACATACTGGTCGTTCCAGAAACGATCAAGTCGCGACAGATATTCGATTATATTTGCGTGATGAGCTTGCTCTTATTATTAAGCAACTCAACAGACTTCAGTGGGCGATTATAGAATTAGCAGAACAGCACGTGGCAACTATTATGCCTGGCTTTACTCATCTGCAAGTTGCCCAGCCCATTACCTTTGGGCATCATTTAATGGCTTGGTTTGAAATGCTGAGTCGAGATCAAGAACGCTTAACTGAGTGTTTAAAACGAATTAATATTCTGCCTTTAGGCTCAGCGGCCTTAGCAGGAACAAGCTACCCAATTGATCGGTTTTTAACGGCTCAATTGCTGGGTTTCAGTCGACCGTCAGCGAACTCCTTAGATTCTGTTAGTGATCGCGATTTTGCGATTGAATTTGTTTCTGTCGCGAGTTTAATCATGATGCATTTATCTCGATTCTCAGAGGAATTGATTCTTTGGTCAAGCGCGCAATTTAATTTCATTGATATTTCTGATGCTTTTTGCACAGGCTCATCAATTATGCCGCAAAAAAAGAACCCTGATGTTCCTGAGCTTGTGCGTGGTAAGTCTGGTCGAGTTACCGGGCATTTGATGGCTTTATTGATGTTAATGAAAAGTCAGCCGTTGGCTTATAACAAAGATAATCAAGAAGATAAAGAGCCTTTATTTGATACAGTTGATACAGTATTGAATTGCGTGCGTGCGTATGCTGATATGGTGCCAAATATTACTGCAAATAAAGAAAGTATGTACAGGGCAGCTAAGTCTGGTTTTGCAACGGCAACTGATTTAGCTGACTATTTAGTAAAAAAAGGCTTAGCCTTTCGCGATGCACACGAAATTGTAGGGCAGGCAGTTTGTTTGGGTATTGAAACCAGTCGAGATTTGGCAGATATTTCTTTGCCTGAATTACAGGCATTTTCTTCTTTAATTGCTACTGATGTTTATGCGTGTTTAACATTAGAAGGCTCGGTAGCGTCAAGGCATCATATTGGTGGAACTGCACCTGATACCGTAAAATCTGCAATCATAGATGCGCGTGAAAAATTAGTGCGCTTGACAAGCAATGATTCACACAGTACCCATTAAATATTATGGTTAATTTAGTGAATAATTATTCCGTGTACAATTTCCTTGTTAAAACCTAAGGCTTATGTCTCAGCAGTTGCCTGAATTTATTGATCCATTTCATCAAGCAGATAAGCGTGGGCAGTTACGCGGTCATTTGGCTGTTAAAAATTTGCGTCGTTTAACTGATATTTTATACAGCAATGAAGGAGATATTGCTGTGCTTATGATTTTTGGTAAAGAGGGTAAGCAAGCGTTCTGTGAGCTAAGTCTTGAAGGAACGGTTTGCCTAAAATGTCAAAATTGTTTGGAATCTATTGAATTCAAAATAAATACCATGACAATATTGGGTATGGTTAATAGCTTTGAGCAAGCAGATAAATTATCTGATGAGTATGAACCTCTTCTTATTAAAGATGAAAAGGTGTTGCTTAACGATATGATTGAAGATGAATTGCTGTTGCTGATACCTGTGTTCCCTAAGCATACCCATTGTAAATTTGAGTCATTGAGTAGCTCAAGTTTAATAAGACCAGCACTCAATGAAACGACAGTAATTAAAGAAAATCCTTTTGCAATTCTATCTAATTTAA
Source organism: uncultured Methylococcaceae bacterium (assembly GCA_903944165.1). Classification (GTDB taxonomy): domain Bacteria; phylum Pseudomonadota; class Gammaproteobacteria; order Methylococcales; family Methylomonadaceae; genus Methylovulum. The sequence goes on from CAJAQT010000057.1 coordinate 11,724, forward strand.
AAAAAACGGAGAATAATAATGGCAGTACAGAAAAGTAAAGTTACACGTTCACGTCGCGGGCAACGTCGTTCGCATGACGCATTAACTACGCGTGCCTTATCGCAAGACTCGATCACTGGTGAAACTCATTTACGTCATCACATGACACCAGATGGTTTTTATCGTGGTCGTCAAATTTTAGGTTCAAAAGTTACTGAAGAAGATTAATTAATAAGTCTTTGCTGGCTTTTTTAATTTTATAAATCTTTTTGGATTTCATTTCTTACATGGCGGAGCCATCACTCAAGTGAAAATAACATTATCTGTTGATGCCATGGGTGGCGATTACGGTTTAGAGGTCACTATACCGGCGACACTTGAATGCTTAGAAAATAATCTCGATTTATCAGTCATCCTTGTTGGTGATGAAGTTTTAATAAAGCATTATCTTGCTACTGTTAAGAATAATTGCCAACAAAGAGTCAGTATTCAGCATGCTTCACAGTGTGTTGATATGGATGAATCGCCTTCAAAAGCGTTAAGAAATAAAAAAGACTCATCCATGCGGGTAGCCATTAATTTACTTCATGAAGGTAAAGTTGATGCGTGCATCAGTGCTGGCAACACCGGAGCATTAATGGCAACGGCTAAGTTTGTTTTAAAAATGATTCCTGGAGTAGATAGGCCAGCGATTATATCGACCTTGCCGTCCACGTTTGGGCAAACTTATGTACTCGATTTAGGTGCTAACGTTGAATGCACTGCGGAGCATTTATTTCAGTTTGCAGTGATGGGTGCAGAGTTAGTGAAAGCAATTGAGAATATTAAGACGCCTTCAGTAGGTTTGTTAAATATTGGCACGGAAGAGGTTAAAGGCAATGAGCAAGTTAAAGCTGCCGCTAAATTATTAGAAAACTCCTCCTTAAATTATATTGGCTTTGTTGAAGGTGATTCATTAACTGCAGGTCATCTAAAAGTTGATTTAATAGTCACTGACGGATTTGTTGGTAATATCGCATTAAAGTCCATTGAGGGCACCGCAAAAATGATAGGTGTGAGCTTAAAAGCCGCGTTTAATAAGAATATTTTTACCAAATTAGCTGGGCTCATTGTGTTACCCGTTTTGCAGTCGTTTAAAAATCGTATTGATCCTCGTCGCTATAACGGTGCTAGTTTTCTTGGTTTGCGAGGCTTAGTAATTAAAAGCCATGGTGGTGCCGATGTTTTAGCTTTTAAAACAGCAATTCAACTTGCTGAATGTGAAGTTAAAAAAAATGTACTCCAAAATATAAGTAAGCAAATAGAGCTGTCTTTAGCACAGAGAGAAAACGCATGATGCGCTATTCACGAATTATTGGTACGGGTGGTTATTTACCAGATGATATCCGTACAAATGATTTTATCTCGCAAACAGTTGATACATCAGACAGTTGGATATTTGAACGAACTGGAATTAAAAGTCGTAGAATTGCGGCAGATCATGAAACCGCTTCTAGTATGGCAGAAGTTGCCGCTAGGCAAGCACTTGAAATGAGTGAGTGTCTAGCTGATGAAATTGATCTTATTATCGTAGCAACAGGCACGCCTGATTTGACTTATCCAAGCACAGCTTGTTTATTGCAAAAGCGCTTAGGTATAAAAAATTGTGCGGCCTTTGATATTCAGGCGGCTTGCTCAGGCTCGATATTTGGTTTAAGCATTGCTGATCAATACATTAAAACTGGTGCTGCAAAAAAAGTCTTGATTGTGGGTACGGAAATTTGTTCACGCATTGTGGATTGGACTGATCGCACCACCTGTATTTTATTTGGTGATGGTGCCGGTGCCATTGTCTTAGAAGCGTCTGATCAAGCGGGTATTTTATCAACGCATATTCATTCTGATGGTGAATTTGAAGACTTACTGTATTGTCCCAATTTGTATATTAATACTGAGCAGCACGCCCCATACATTTCAATGCGTGGTAATGAGGTTTTTAAGGTTGCAGTGAATACATTAGGTCGAATCGTTGATGAGACATTAGATGCTAATAATATGGATAGATCTGAAGTTGATTGGTTAGTGCCGCATCAAGCAAATATAAGAATTATTGCGGCTACAGCTAAAAAGTTAAAAATGTCTATGGATCACGTAGTTGTTACCTTAGAATCACAAGGCAATACATCTTCAGCATCCGTGTTACTTGCTTTTAATGAGGCAGTAAGAGATGGGCGAATTCAGCGAGGGCAGGTCGTCTTGCTGGAAGCATTTGGCGCAGGATTTACTTGGGGTTCTGCATTAATTAAATTTTAACGTGTTGCGTGAAGAATTATGCAATTAAGTAATTTAGCGTTTGTTTTTCCTGGTCAGGGGTCTCAATCGATCGGTATGTTGAATGAGTTAGCGTCTGTATTTCCAGAGGTTAATGATATATTTCAACACGCATCAGATGCCCTCAATATAGACTTATGGTCTATTCTTACTCATGACTCAGCGCAGCAGCTAAATCAAACGCGCTATACTCAGCCGATTATGCTTGCAGCTGGCGTTGCGGTATGGACAATTTGGACAAAACATACGCAGCTTCGACCAAGCCTGATGGCAGGACATAGTTTAGGTGAATACACGGCGTTAGTGTGTGCCGATGCGCTTGAGTTTACGGATGCGATTAAATTAGTTGCCGAACGTGGCAAATTAATGCAACAAGCCGTGCCCGAAGGCGTTGGCAAAATGGCAGCAATTTTAGGTCTTGATGATGCCGAGGTGATTGCAGTTTGTAATGAGGCTTCAGCGGATACTTTTGTGTCAGCGGCTAATTTTAATGCCCCTGGTCAGGTTGTCATTGCCGGGCATCAAGACGCAGTCGAGCGGGCGATGAATTTAGCTAAAGAGAAAGGTGCAAAGCGTGTCATTGCTATACCTGTCAGTGTTCCATCACATTGCTTACTGATGCAAGACGCAGCTGAACGTTTAGCTGATCAGTTGTCCAACATCACAATATCAAGGCCAACAATTAAACTTATTCATAACGTCGATGCAGCGTTCCATGAGTCACCAGATAGTATCCGACTCTGTGTAAAGGAGCAGTTATTTAAGCCAGTTTTATGGGTTGATACCATTACTGCAATGAGTACACAGGGCATTGACACCTTTATCGAATGCGGGCCAGGTAAAGTGTTACTTGGTTTAAATAAACGTATAAATAAAGAGGCTTTTCATGGTGCAATACACGATTCAGAAACATTAAAAGCAATAATGGAGCATATTAATGTCTAAAAAAATAGCCTTAGTGACGGGTGCAAGTCGTGGGATAGGACAAGCTATTGCTAAGCAATTAGTGAGTGATGGTTTTTATGTTATTGGCACGGCAACCTCAGAAAATGGTGCTAATGATATTGCCAACTATTTAGCGGGTAACGGCACAGGGTTGTCCTTAAATGTAACTGATCAAGCTTCTGTCGACCACCTTATTCAGCAAATAAATGAACAATACTCTGCCCCTGAGGTATTGGTTAATAATGCGGGCATCACTAGAGATACACTGTTACTGCGTATGAAAGATGAGGATTGGGATGCAATTATTAACACTAATCTATCATCAGTTTATCGTATGAGTAAGGCTGTGCTGCGTGGCATGATGAAAGCTAAAACTGGTCGTATTATCAATATTTCATCAGTTGTGGGCTTAACAGGTAACGCAGGTCAGGTGAATTATTCAGCGTCTAAAGCAGGTATGATTGGTTTTTCCAAAGCTTTAGCGCAAGAGGTTGGTTCGCGTAATATTACCGTCAATACTGTGGCACCAGGCTTTATTGATACAGATATGACCAAAGAATTAAGCAGTGAAATTAAAGCTGCTTTATTAAGCTCCATACCCTTAGCAAGGCTAGGTCAGGCAGAGGAAGTTGCTCACGCAGTGTCTTTTTTAGCATCAGTTAAAGCGGCTTATATTACAGGTGAAACACTGAATGTTAATGGTGGTCTTTTTATGCAGTAAAAAATGTTTTTGAGACATTTATAGCGCGCGTGACGGTAGGGCATAAATTAATTCCAAGATGAGGCGTTGCGTGCGTGGAATTAAGATTTTCTTATTTGATTGTGATATAAGTAAAAAGCGTTAAAGTCATAAAATTATTGAAGATAAGGCATGGAAAGCTTCAATAATTTTAGTTTAGTTAAATTTTGAAGTTTGCATACATGTTACAATTTACGCCTTAATATTGTGACATTATTGTAATATAAAGTATAATTCGCCGCCCTCTGGATTTGCCGGATACGGCATTTTTAGAAAAACTATAACGATACATCTGTAAGTTACAACTAAATTATACTTACATTGTTTGAGGAAAATTAATATGAGTAACATTGAAGAACGAGTAAAAAAGATTGTTGCAGAACAGTTAGGTATTAAGGAAGATATTGCTACCGACGCCTCTTTTGTTGATGATTTAGGAGCGGATTCTCTGGATACAGTTGAACTCGTAATGGCGTTAGAAGAAGAGTTTGAGTGTGAAATTCCAGATGAAGATGCAGAAAACATTACAACTGTTCAGCAAGCAATTGATTATGTAGAAAAAAACGTTTAATTATGTTGCGTTTAGTGGATGAGTAATTATCATCCACTCTCACTTTTTATCTTATTCAACCATCCTTTTTACGGTAAATTACATTGAGCAAGCGTCGAGTTGTAATCACTGGATTAGGTGCCATCACCCCACTCGCTAATACAGTTTCTGCAACATGGGATGGCATCATAAACGGTAAAAGTGGTATTAGTTTTATTGATTCATTTGATATTTCATCTTTTGCTACGACTTTTGGTGGTGTAATCAGAAATTTTGATATTTCTAAATACATCTCAGAAAAAGATGCCAAAAGGATGGATGGCTTTATACATTACGGTATAGCTGCTGGATGCCAAGCATTTGAAGATTCAGGCCTAGAAGTCACCGACAGCAATGCAGAACGTATTGGTGTTGCTATAGGTTCTGGAATTGGTGGCATTACTGGCATTGAAGAATGTTATGCAACCTACAAAGCAAGTGGCGTTCGACGTATTTCCCCATTTTTTGTTCCAGGAAACATTACTAACATGATTTCTGGAAATTTATCTATCAAATATGGACTTAAAGGTCCAAATTATTCTATTGTTACGGCTTGCGCAACAGGTACCCACAATATTGGTGATGCTGCTCGATTGATTATGTATGGTGATGCTGATGTGATGTTAGCAGGTGGTGCGGAGCGCTGTACAAGTTCACCAACAGCAATGGGTGGCTTTGTGTCTGCAAAAGCTTTATCACGTCGTAATGCCAATCCTCAAGAAGCTAGTCGTCCTTGGGATAAAGACCGAGATGGTTTTGTGTTAAGTGATGGCGCGGGCGTGGTGGTTCTTGAAGAGTTAGAGCATGCCAAAGCACGTAATGCAAATATTTATGCTGAATTAATCGGTTTTGGTATGAGCGGAGATGCTTATCATATTACAACACCTTCTGAAGGTGGCGAAGGCGCGGCTCGTTGTATGCGCAATGCACTGCGTGATGCGGGATTAAATCCTGATCAAATTGATTATATCAATGCGCATGGAACCTCAACACCAGCTGGTGATTTAGGTGAAACTAAAGCAATGAAATCAGCTTTCGGTGAACACGCGTATCGTTTGGCAATTAGCTCAACTAAATCAATGATTGGTCATTTATTAGGTGCTGCTGGCGGCATTGAGGCCGTCTTAACTGCGTTAAGTATCAAGCATCAAATTGCCCCCCCCACAATTAATTTAGATACGCCAAGTCCAGAATGCGATCTCGATTTTATTCCCAATACGGCTAGAGACATGAAAATTGATATCGCCTTATCTAATTCGTTTGGTTTTGGTGGAACTAATGGCTCGCTAATTTTCAAACGTTTTCACTAATTTCTACGCGAACCATCTCCTTAATTAATGTTTATCATTAATGGTGAATTATCATCGACCATTAATCTTGCTGATCGTGGCTTGCATTATGGAGATGGTTTATTTGAAACGCTTGAAGTAATCAATGGTAAGCCAGTTTTTCTGCAATTACATTTGGAGAGATTGTTTCGTGATTGTCAGCGATTACTTTTCCCCGCGCCAAATAGTCAGTTACTTACTCAAGAAATAGCTCTGCTGTGCACCCATTCTGAGGAGCTTAAACAGCACAATGTACTTAAAATACTCATTACTCGAGGTGTTGGAGGTCGTGGGTATCGGCAACCTCAGGTGATTGAGCCAACCCGTATTATCGGTTTATATCCGATGCCAAATTATAATCCAGATTATCAATATTATGGGGTGAATACCCGGTGGTGCCAGCTGCGCTTAGGAATTAATACAGCCTTAGCCGGCATAAAGCATTTAAATCGTTTAGAGCAAGTATTAGCTCGAGCGGAATGGGATGAGGACGATATTCAAGAGGGACTCATGATGAATGCTAGAGATAATGTGATAGAAGGCACGATGAGCAATCTTTTTTATGTCAAAGATAATAGTTTATATACCGCATCCTTAAATGACTCGGGCATTGCTGGCATTATGCGCCAAATAGTGTTGGACGAGGCCGCTAGTCAGGGCTTAATCGTAATTGTGCATGATTATTGTAAGCAAACTGTGCTTACGGCAGATGAAGTGTTTTTAACCAATTCAATTATTGGCATTTGGCCAGTTAAATCAATAGACACGCAGGTTTTTGCTATAGGGCCAGTTACGCGGCGCTTACAGGCATTGATTAACACTCGTAAGCAGGCTGAGTATGTGGCAGCTGATTTTTAAGTATAAAATTTTTGTAAGCATAAGCACTAGCATACTGATTATGCTGGTTTTATTGAGCATTGACTTTAGTCATGCGCTGCATGCAAAGGTTATTAACAGTTCCGTGATTATTGAGATAGAAAAAGGTGATTCTTTTCAACAAGTCATTCAAAAATTAGTAAGAAACGAAGTCAATATTAATGTGTTTTGGTTTTACGTGTTAGGTCTTCAAGGGCATGACTATAAAAAAATTAAAGCGGGTGAATATGAATTTAATTCTTCTTTAACAATGCCTGATGTGTTGTCAATGTTAGTGCAAGGTAAGACCAAACGGTACAGTATTACTTTTCCTGAAGGATGGACTTTTGCGCAAATAAGTCAAAAAATTAGTGCAGAACCGCATTTAACGCATAGTCTTGATGTTACCAACAATGCTCTAGTCATGCAGGCCATAGGTGCCGACAGTAAACATCCCGAAGGAACATTTTTCCCAGACACTTATTTTTTTGAAAAGCATACAACTGATATCGCGTTGTTAAAAAGAGCTTATACAAAGATGCAGCGGGTATTACAGGATGCGTGGTTAACTAAAAGTAAGCAATTGCCGTTTAAAACGCCTTACGAAGCATTAATTTTAGCGTCAATTGTGGAAAAAGAAACCGCTTCGGCACAGGAGCGCACGCAAATAGCAGGTGTATTTATTCGCCGATTACAGCAAAATATTCCCTTACAAACAGATCCAACGGTTATTTATGGAATGGGGGAGCATTACCTTGGCAATATTAGCAGTAAAGATTTAATAACGGCGACAGCTTATAATACCTATACGTTTAAAGGTTTGCCACCGACGCCAATAGCGATGCCAGGGCAAGAGGCCATTCATGCGGTTTTTCATCCTGACGCCAGTCAATCCTTGTATTTTGTAGCGCGAGGTGATGGCACTCATGTATTTTCAGATACCTTAGACGCACATAATGCAGCAGTGACTACTTACCAAAAGGGCAAAAAATGACGCGTGGTAAATTTATTACGATTGAGGGCTGTGAAGGCGTAGGTAAGTCAACCAATATGGCTTTTCTTAAAACGCATTTAACAAAAAATAATATTTCTGTTGTGTCTACACGTGAGCCGGGTGGTACGTATCTGGCGGAAAAAATAAGACATATTTTATTAGAAAAAGACACAGAAACCATTGCTGAGTCAGCTGAGTTATTATTAATGTTTGCCGCGCGTGCCCAGCACATTAAGCATGTGATTGAGCCTGCTTTAGCCGCAGGACACTGGGTAATCTCCGATCGCTTTACAGATGCAACCTATGCTTATCAAGGTGGTGGGCGTTTAATGAAGGTCAGCACAATTGCGTGGTTAGAAAATTGGGTGCAAGGATCTTTGCGTCCAGATTTAACCTTATTATTAGATGCACCTGTAGAAATTGGCTTGCAACGCATTAAAGAGCGAGGTGATTTGGATCGATTTGAAACAGAAAAGATACACTTTTTCGAACGAGTACGCCGCGCTTATATTGTGCAATCAGAAATGCACCCAGAAAGAATAAAAGTAATAAAGGCTAATCAGTCATTAGCAGAGGTGCAAGCCGCCATTGTCAATGCTTTGCGCGTGTTAGTAAGATGACGGTTTCGGACAATCTTCCTTGGCAAGTTGCAGAATGGGAGCATTTAATGGCGTATGTTCAGCAAGATAGAATGCCCCACGCATTATTAGTGTATGGTCAACAAGGACTAGGTAAGCAATATTTAGTGCAGCGTTTTGCGAATTTTTTATTATGTTCAGCGGATGATAAAAAAAATGCTGCCTGCGGTCACTGTCCTAGTTGTCTATTAATGCAGGCACACACGCATCCTGATTTTTATTTTTTAGCACCAATCGAGCCGTCAGAAATTATTTCTATTGAGCAAATTAGGACGTTGTTACAAGGCTTAAGCTTAACATCACATTTTAATCTTTATAGAATAATCATCGTTAATCAAGCGCACACCATGAACGTGAATGCGGCTAACGCTTTTTTAAAATATCTTGAAGAGCCTGTAGAGCGTACCTTGATTGTGTTAATTACTGACCAATACAAGCGCCTACCAGCAACCATCGTTAGTCGATGTCAGAAATTGCCGGTAATGAGACCTGCACACAATCAAGTCTTGTCATGGCTACAGCTGCAAAAATCAGACGCTACAGTAGACGATATAAAGGCATGTTTAAGTTTAGCGAATAACGCACCTTATATGGCATTGACATATTTATCTGATGATACGTTAAGCTTGCGAAATGCCTGCTATAAAGAGTGGCTAGCGGTTGCTAAGCAACGTCAACATCCTGTTATCGTTGCTGAACAATGGGTAAAATTAACTAAAGCAACACTTCTGGCATGGATGATCAGTTGGGTTATTGATATGACTAAATTTTATTTTACTGCCCAACCATTACATTTATTTAATCCTGATTTAAACAATTCCTTGCAAGCTTTTGCCAAGCAACTAGAATTAAAAGAGTTAATCATTTTTTATGATTTATTATTAATTAGTCAGCAGCGCATGGTGACGCAAATTAATAATCAGAGTATTTATGAAGAAATTTTAATTGCTTGGTTCAACCTCAACTCAGCCCAAAAACATGACAGCTAAACCTCCAAGACCAGGAATATTGCCATTATCCATCAAAGACAAAGCATCGTTGTATGCTTCTTATATGTCTTTTATCGTTAATGGTGGTTTGTTTGTGCCGACATTACGCCATTATGAAATTGGTCAAGAAGTATTTATTTTATTAAATTTAATGGAAGAATCAGAACGCTTACCCATCGCGGGAAAAATTATCTGGAAAACGCCCCCAGGCGCAGAAAGTTATCGCGCTGTAGGTATTGGTATTCAATTTATAGATCAAGATGGTGGTTTAGCTAGAAGTAAAATTGAAACCTATTTAGCGGGAGCGTTAAATTCTGAAAATCCTACCCATACTTTGTAAGCCACTATGTTAATCGATTCACATTGCCACTTAGATAAAATTGATTTAAAGCCCTATCAAGATAACTTTGCTACTTTTATGCACGAGGTAAGTGCTCAGCAGATTTCACATTTATTGTGTATAGCAATTGATCTTGAAGCTTATCCAGCGATGCTAGAAAAAGTGGCTAACTACCCTAATATTTCAGTAAGTGTAGGGGTACATCCAAATGTTCACGACGGACATGAGCCTAGCGCAGAAGAGCTTATCTGCTTAGGACACGCTAAAAAAGTGATTGCAATTGGCGAGACTGGATTAGATTATTTTCGTAGTGAAGGTGATTTAACTTGGCAACATGAGCGTTTTAGACAGCATATTCGCGCAGCAAAAGCATTAAAAAAACCATTAATCATTCATACCCGAGAAGCTAAAGAAGCTACCTTAAGAATTTTAAAGGAAGAACATGCTGATGAAGTTGGTGGAGTTATTCATTGTTTTACGGAAGATTGGGACTTTGCTCAACAAGTCATCGATATTAATTTCTATGTTTCATTTTCGGGTATTGTGACCTTTGCCAATGCTAAAAATATTCAGGAAGTGGCGACAAAAATACCAGCTGATCGTTATTTAATTGAAACAGATTCACCTTATTTAGCTCCTGTTCCGTTTCGTGGTAAACCCAATTATCCTATGTATGTGCGCTATGTTGCTGAATGTATAGCCAACTTAAGGGGGGTGAGTTTTGCAAATATTGCGCAGGAATCTTCGCAAAATTTTAATCGATTATTTTCCCTGAGTTCAGAAACCTCCCTTTGAGCTTACTTTTTTTACAAACTTTAATTTAGGAGAATGCGTGATGAGTATTTCATTAAGTAAAGGTGGCAATATTAGTCTTTCTAAGACTGATCCCAGTTTAAAAAATATTATTGTAGGATTAGGCTGGGATGCTCGCCCCACAGACGGTGCGGATTTTGATTTAGACGCCAGTGCCTTTATGCTTAAAGACGATGGCAAAGTTCGCTCTGATAGCGATTTTATTTTTTATAATCAAATGCGTTCACGTTGCGGTGCTGTAGAACACACAGGTGACAATCGTACAGGTGAAGGTGAGGGCGATGATGAAGCGCTAGTGATTATCCTTGATAAAGTACCTGCGGATATTCAACGTATTGTATTTGTGGTCACTATTCATGATGCAGATGCCCGTAAACAGAATTTTGGACAAGTGTCCAAAGCCTCGGTTCGTATCGTTAATAAAGACAGTAATCAAGAAGTCACTCGCTATGATTTAAGTGAAGATGCGTCAATTGAAACGGCAATGATTTTTGGTGAAATTTATCGCCATAATGGTGAATGGAAATTTAAAGCTGTCGGTCAAGGATATGCAGGTGGTTTAGCTGCGTTAGCTCAACAGTTTGGTATTAATATTTAATTTTGTATCGATTATTCTTTTCATAAAAACACAATATACTCAGCAGTAATCGTGACTACATTAAGGTATGTGTCACTATTTTATTAACACAGGAGATAACCATGGCAATATCACTTACAAAAGGCGGTAACGTAAATTTAAGTAAAGAAGCACCTGGCTTAAAAAAAATCAGTGTAGGTTTAGGGTGGGATGCTAGAGCAACAGATGGCGCAGCATTTGACTTAGATGCCAGTGCCTTTTTAGTCACTGCGGAAGGCAAAGTGCGTACCGACGGTGATTTTTGTTTTTTCAATAATAAAGTAGTGGCAAATGGTGCGGTTCAGCACTTGGGTGATAACACCACCGGTGAGGGCGAGGGTGATGATGAAACAATTCAAGTTGAGTTATCGCTTATTCCCGCTGAACTAGAAAAAATAGTGTTTACGGTGACGATTTATGAAGCTGAACTAAGAAAACAAAACTTTGGTCAAGTCAGTCATGCATTCATTCGAATTATTAATCAAGATGGCGGTCAAGAAATTGCGCGTTATGATTTAAGTGAAGATGCTTCTGTTGAAACGGCCATGATTTTTGGTGAAATTTATCGTCATGGCACTGATTGGAAATTTAAAGCAGTTGGTCAAGGTTTTGCTGGTGGACTAGGTCCTTTAGCGGCTTCATTTGGCGTAAATATTTAATCAAAAGGCAATATAATGGCAATTAGTCTACAAAAAGGTCAAAAAATTTCTTTAACAAAAGAATCGGGTGAAGGCTTAGATAAAGTCATCATGGGGTTAGGTTGGGACGCAAAGCAAACGGGGGGCGGTGGTTTTTTAAAAGGCATGTTTGGTGGCGGCGGCAGTGAATCCATCGATTTAGATGCTTCTTGCATCATGTTTGGTGAAGATAAAAAAGTTATCGATACCATTTGGTTTAAGCAATTAAAAAGTAAAGACGGCAGTATTGTGCATACTGGTGACAATCGTACCGGTGAGGGTGACGGTGATGATGAACAAATAATTGTTGATTTGGCTAGCGTGCCAACTACGGTTCAGGCCTTAGTTTTTACGGTGAATTCCTTTACGGGACAAACTTTTGATGCCGTTGAAAATGCCTATTGCCGCATGGTTGATAGTCGTAATAATAATGAAATTGCGCGTTATACCTTAACTGCTCAAGGCTCGCATAGTGCTCAGGTCATGGCAAAACTATACCGTCATAATGGCGAGTGGAAAATGCACGCCATTGGTGAAAATTGTAACGGTAGAACTTTTGATGCCTTATTACCGCACATTATTATTCACCTATAATTAGATGAAACTTTGGTTTAATAAAACATTTTCCACGATTAGCTCAGTTATTTATCAGCTACGGCAGGCGATACCAATCAGTGAACTCACTATCGTTGCCACGCATGTGCATTCATCAGCAGTGGTTTTTTTAGCTGCTGATGAGCATTATTTGGAGCCAGAAAGTCTAGCGGGTGAACAATATCTGCACTGGTGTATACAGTTTTGTATTGAACATCAGATTACCGTGTTTTGGCCAGGCAAAGAAGCCGCGCTTATTAGTGCCCACCATGCTTTATTTCAGGAGATAGGCGTTAAGGTTTTTCTTGTTGCAGAATCTGAGACCTTAACATTATTGCACGATAAAGCTGAGTTTTATCGAAGTCTACCTGCACCTATTGCCAAAATCATGGATGTTTATGCCGTCAATGATAGCGAACAATTTACTAAGGCCTGTGCACTTCTCTATGCAAAACATCCGGTGTTATGCGTTAAGCCGGCGGTGTCCGTGTTCGGCTTGGGCTTTAGAATTTTAGATACACAAGAAACCAGTGTTACGCATATTGTTAAGGGCACAGAGTACCGCTTACCTTTGCAAGAATTGCAGTTGGGCTTAGCCACCACACCTACTTTTGCGACGCTATTAGTCATGGAATATTTGCCTGGACCTGAATGGAGCGTAGATTGTGTCGGTCAAAATGGGCATTTGCTATGCGCGGTGCAACGTAAAAAATCGCCCCAGCCTGGGCATGGTCAGCAAATTGATAATAATGATGAAATCACGTTGATGGTTACGCAATTAACTGCGCACTATCGTTTAAATGGTTTGTTTAATATTCAATTTAAAGCCAGTGCTGAAGGCCCTAGATGTTTAGAAATTAATCCTAGACCTTCCGGTGGCGTAGGTATGGCGTGTTTGGCGGGGGTTAATTTACCTTATTTGGCGTGGCAAGTTGGTCTTGGGCGCACAGTTGAAATACCTGCAATTCACTATGGCCTGAAGGTGACTGAAGAAAAGCGTGCCGTTATGTTGCCAGATTAAGGAGTGTGCATAAATGAAGGATGAGGTGACATGCACTTTAGCAACAGGAACCTTGCAGCTTATCTTAGCGCAAGGAACTATCCCATTACAGCGTTTACTTGGTTTTGCAGCCCGAATTGGGGCTAAACGTAAATTTTTATTGGTAAGTAAAGTATTAGGTAAACACTATCCTGTACCCCTTAAACTGCTGCGTTGGTCATATCGAGCGTTAGCCCGTAAAGTGCTCGCTCACACGCTAGCGTCACCATCGGTATGGATTGGTATGGCAGAAACCGCAACTGGCTTGGGTTATGGTGTATTTGAACACGCATACCTCGACAATAAATCGCTTAAAAACGTGTTATTTATGCAAACAACGCGTTATGTTTTGGCAGATCGACCGTATTTGGCCTTTGATGAAGCACATAGTCATGCAACAGATTTCTTTTTGTATTATCCAGAAGCGCCGGCCTTACAGCATATTTTTTTAAGCGCCCGTAGCTTAGTGCTGATTGATGATGAAATAAGCACAGGACGTACTTTTTTACATCTTATTAAAGCTTATCAGCAAATTAATGACAACTTGCAACAAGTCATCATTGTAAGTTTAGTTAATTTTGCTTCTGACGCAGATCGCCACTATTTACAAGAACAAGCGGGCATCGAGGTCATCTGGATTTGCTTGCGGCAAGGACAATTATCTTTTCAAGACACTGCTTTTATTCCACCGACCCAAGCGCCCGTTAATGTTATTGGCAATAAAGAAAATAAGCAGCATTTACTTGCCTGGCCTGGTCGATTAGGGCTGGCTGTGCCCATTGATATAGACCAAGCTGGTCTTGCGCCGCTGATTAATTTAATGAACAACATTAAGCCGTGTCCCCATAAAATTATGGTGCTAGGCACCGGCGAGTGTAATGCCCCCGCGTATTTATTGGGTAAAGAATTAGCACAGCGTGGTTATTGTGTACACCTTCAAAGCACTACACGCTCGCCTATTTATGTTGGTAATGACATTAGCTGTAGGCTGACATTTAAAGATAATTATGAGGATGATATTGATAACTTTATCTATAACTTTTGTCCTGAAGCTTATGATGTCGTCATTATCTGTCATGAAACACCGGTAAACGCAGCCATTGTCGAGCGCTTAGTTGCGTGGCAAGCAATCAGCGCACGTTTTGAACTTAATGCTACCAGTGCAACACATGCAAACTTACATTTTTTTAGACCTTGACGACACCTTGTTTCAAACTTTGCGCAAATGTCCGACACCCTTAACCGAGCATCCCGTAGTCGTACGTGCGTATTTACCTGATGGCACCCCTAATTCATTTGCCACCGCTAAGCAGCAGTGGTTATGGGCGTGGTTACAGCAAACTGGTAAAGTCATTCCAGTAACAGCACGAGATCATGCGGCTTTTTATCGAGTAAACTTAGCCTTTACCGAAGAAATTATTTTAAATCATGGCGCGGTTATTTTAGACAAACAAGGGCAGTTAGACTCCTTTTGGATGGCTAAAATGCGTTCAGAACTTACTGATGCTTACCCACATTTATTTTCTGTATGGAAAAAAATTGAAGCATATTGCCAGCACAATTCGGGTTATACACTACGCTTAGTGAGTGATTTTGACACTATTTGGTATGGTGTTGTTAAGCATTCTGAAGGAACTGAAGCAATCTTAAAAGCCATTCTGGATGATATTTTAATAACGACAAGCGCCTTTACCGAAGGGCATTTATATTGGCATTTAAATGGCAATAATTTAGCGGTATTGCCCGCATGTATAAATAAGCAGTATGCCGTGAGCTATCTATTGCAACGCTACACTAAACAGCATGGAGAAATTGTTAGTTTTGCCGCAGGTGATAGTAAAACAGATGCGGCGTTTATGGCCTTATGTGATTATGCTTTCATCCCTAAAAACACCCAGTTACATTCTGAATTACTTAGCATTAAATGATAAATAACACTTTTTTTTCAGGAAGTTATCAGCAAGATGAGGTGCAGTTTTTACTGAAACCAATCACGTTACCCACGCTGTCTATTGCCGATAAAGAGCAGTTAATTCAATCAGGTCAGAAGCATTATTCGCAGTTGCTCAGCGCAGAGACGGTGCCTTCAGCAGAATATTTACGTCTTTTTTACCACGCGATGAGCGCAAATAAACAGCGTGTTGCTAACGATTTACTGGTCTTAGCGAGAAAAATTATTGCTACCCGACCAGATGACATTACTTTAGTTTCCTTAGCCAGAGCAGGAACGCCCATTGGTGTGTTGTTAAAAACTATATTAACCAAGTTATTTAAAAAAACAGTTAGGCATTATTCACTATCCATTATTCGTGATATTGGTATAGATCAGAACGCATTACATTTTATTACTCAGCATCATGCAATTAACAGTCTTGTGTTTGTTGATGGCTGGACCGGAAAAGGCGTTATTGCCAATGAATTAACCGCAAGTCTAGCGAACTATGCAACGCTTACCCAGCAAATTATTCCTGCGGAATTGTATGTATTAACTGATTTATCTGGTCATGCACATATCTCAGCTTCAACAGAAGATTATTTAATTCCCTCGTGCTTACTTAATGCGACGGTGTCTGGATTAATTAGTCGCTCTGTGTATGATCAAGCATGGTGTGCAGACGATGATTTTCATGGCTGCGTGTATTATGAGCATTTTCAAGCCAATGATTTATCCCGTTATTTTATTGATGAAATCTATGCGAGTTGCGAAGCACTTGGGGCGTTTAGTCAGCAAAGCGTGGTGTTGACCACAGCTACTCAACAGCAACACAGGCCAGCACACGAGTGTTTACAGCACTTAGCAGAACAATTCGCGATTAATAACTATCATTATATTAAACCAGGAATTGGCGAGGCGACGCGTGTGTTACTCAGGCGAGAAGCGCAGGCACTTATTCTTCAAGATAGTCATTCTCCAGACACAGCACATTTACGTTATCTTGCGGAAACGCGTGCAATTCCTCTTTTTATTAACCCAAAGTTGCCGTATCAAGCCGTGGCAATTATCAAAAATGTAGTGAGCTGAATGAAAAATAAACGAACACAGCGGCAACTATTTTTAGTATGAGCACAATGACGTTAGGAAATGGTTTGCACGACCCAAACTTCTCACCTTGGCAATTGGGTGCGCCGTTATACATGCCTGCGTATCATTTGGATTTATTAAAAATTTCTCGTGGTGAAAAATTACCCACTTTACGCACCATGATTTTTTGTACCGAAGATGCCATTGCAGCGAATGAACTTGAGCGCAGCTTACAAACTATTGCTTTATGCTTGCAACAACGCACTGAACAACGGCAAGATTGTTTTCGTTTTATTCGCGTAAGAACGCCAGAAGTGCTGGCGCGTATCTTAGCGCTACCTCATATTGAGCATATCGATGGCTTTGTGCTACCAAAGTTTAATGATGCAGTATTTAATGCGTATTTTGATCAACTTAAAGGCACGCATTTTAAAGTAATGCCCACACTGGAAACTAAAGATGTGTTTGATGTCGGCGCATTAGCTGAATTGCGTGCCGCGTTATTACAAGACAACATTGTTAAGCATGTGCTGATGTTGCGTATTGGCGGCAATGATTTAATGAATTTATTAGGCTTGCGTCGTCCTAAAGGCCATACCTTGTATGAAACGCCTATGGGCTATTTAATTGCCCAATTAGTGACGATATTTAAACCGTATGGTTTTCATTTATCGGCGCCTGTCTGTGAATTTTTTGCGGATACCGCAACGTTAATAAAAGAAATTAATCTTGATTTAAGTTATGGTTTAACTGGCAAAACAGCCATTCATCCTAGTCAAGTCTCGATGATTGAAGCAGCTTATCAGGTTGAGCGGGAAGACTATGAAATTGCATTACATTTAACAAAAAAAGATGTTCCCGCAGTCTTTAAAATGCATAATGCAATGTGTGAAGTGGCTACCCATTATCAATGGGGGCAAAGTATTCTTGCTAGAAAAGCGTGTTATGGTGTCAAAATGTCACCGTGTTCAGAAAGCTGTATATCAGTCTAAATAAACCTATAAATTAAGGAGTGTAAACAATGAGTTTCGATAATTTTTTAAATCAAATTAAAAGCAAAGCAAATGAGTTAAAAACAGAAGTATTAAAGTTTAAAAATAAAGATTTTTTAAATGCAGCAATGGCAGGTTCAGCATTGATCGCTATTGCAGATGGTCATGTTTCTGCTGAAGAAAAACAAAAAATGATTAAATTCATTGAAGGTCATGATGCGTTATCTGTGTTTACCACCAGTGATGTCATTAAAACCTTTCAAGAGTTTTTGGGGCAGTTAGAGTTTGATAAAGACATTGGTGAGGCCAAAGCTTATCAAGCTCTTGGTAAAATGAAATCTAATACTGAAGCGGCACGTTTATTGATGAGAATGATTATTGCCATCGCCGCTTCAGACGGTGATTTTGATGATTCTGAAAAAGCGATCGCGGTAAAAATAGCAAAAGAATTAGGCTTAAATCCAGCTGATTTTGAATTGTAATTGCTAAGTGTTAACTACCACGCCTTAATTTATAATCAATGACGGTTGTGGTAGTTAATTTAATCTAATTTAATTTAATAGCATCCGCGTAAGGGGACTGTTTTTTTCAATCGTCACGCGCTGCTCAGCGCTGGTGTCTTCGCAATGTTCAATCAGTTCTTTTAGCGTCATCATCGACTCATTATATTCTTGGTAAACCATTTGAATCGCTTCAGAAATCTGTTTATCTACACTATACATGCCTTGATTAATTCCTTTATCTAAACCTTTAAGTAAGCTAGATTTTATTGAGGGCTGCATTTTTTTGATGATAAAAAAAGGCGGTAACCAAGTAAGTGCAATTAATAAGGCACTATGAATAGCAAAATCAACGCCTAAATAATGCATATTACTTTGATTACTCTGGTAAAACGCAATAAATACTTGGCTGCCAACCCACATCATTGCAGCTAACGGTAAGAAAATTTCACATATATGCATGGTTTTTAAAAAATAGCGTTGCCAACTATTGCCAGGATTAACTAAGGCATGACGGGCGGCTAATTCAATTTTATGCTGCATGAGTTTTGTGGTTTTGTCAGAAATTTGTGCCACGCGTGCCTTGAAAGGTTTACTAGGTAAGTGGCGCTGCTGGAGATCGATAAAAAACTCATCAAGTACATCAAGGAAGCGTGATTGTGCCCACGTATCCCAAATGGCAATAATAGGATGCGCTGCATGTTGAATGAGATCACTGGCGTGGTTTGTGTAGTAATTAGCAACTTGTTGACAGGGCCAGCGCAAGCCTTGCGTTAACTGTTTACTACTTTGTTGCCAGTGTTTAGTCCATTCTTCAAGCACCAGTTGCTCTGAAGGGCACTGAGCAAGTGAGTTTGAAATAAACTGCAAGTGCGTTTTTAACTCTGTTTTACGCACCTGTTGTTCACGTTGTTCTAATTGTTCAATGATATGTTGTGTGGCTAAGGAGGTGATGGTTATTTCAAATTGTTTAAATTCATCAGGCTGAGCGTTATCAGTACAGACCGTTTTAAAAATAACGGGATCAAAAAAACCAGCTTTATGGAGCTGAACTTTAAAATCATCAAACTGTTCTGGTAAGCCATTATCCCATTGATTTAAAATAAATAACCAGCCGTGTCGCGCGCCTTCTGCAAGTAATAATTGCCATGATTTTTGATCGCGGTAACGCTCAGGACTGACCACATAAATCAGCACATCAATATGGGGTAGCCACTGCAAAACCAGTTGTTTGTTAGCTTGTGTAGAGCTATCAATATCTGGCATATCAATCCAGATAATATTTTTTTGTGCCTCCTCGTCATGCTGCGCTGTGTTGATTTGGCTTAGCGGTAGATGATCAGGTAAATGCTGAAGGCTCAGGCTTTGGTGATAAAACAACGTCACTTCACGCGAGGTCGGTCGTTCTATACCCGCTTTTGCAATAGGCTTACCCGCTAAGCGATTAATCAACGTGCTTTTACCAACACCACTGCCCCCAAAAAAAGCCACAATTAAGGGTCGAGAGTCTTTGCTAAACAGTGCATTAGGTAAGCGATTATCTAAAGTTAACAGCTTATCTGCTAATTCTTCGTCAAGCCACCCTGCGGAGTGAGCGTGGGTCGCCCATGTTTTTGATGTTTCAATTAAATCAGAGTAATCGTAAGCCATGGCGCTGTGTTGAAAGTTGTTGTTCAAACATCTGTAATTGTTCAGGAGGTATATTAAATTGCGCTTTTGCAGAAATTAATGTGGGCAACTGCATTAACTGGTGTTTTAAGCTACGTAGAAAAACGCGCTGTTTAACTTCATGATATTGGCGTTTTTTTAGTTTTTCTTCGGTATGTTGCAAATAATTACCTAAGGCACTTTCGGTAAGTAAAGAGGTGACACTTACCATTGCAGGCGCAATGAGTAAATCGTGTAAACCTACCCCGCCTGTGTTTAAAGAAATAGCAATCGCTGCTGCATCAGCGGTTACGCGGGTTGCGCGTAGACTGTTTAAAACAAAGGGTTGCTCTTGTAATTTATCATATAAACTGCGCGCACTGTGTTCAATATTTGCTTGAAATGCGTGGTGGTAGTCGGTGGCTGAGCTTGTAAAATCTTGCAAAATAGCACTGCGTTTTGCTCTTAATTCAAGGCTAAGATCTTTCCACCAAGTATTTTGTTTGCTTTGTTCGGCTTTATCTAATGATTTATCCAAAGCTTGAATAAGCACATGTTCAGCTAATTGATGTAATAGCGTAAGCTCATGACTTGTCGAGCTTGCAGGCAACTCATCATGACTTAATTTCATTATTTGCTTTACGGGCCACGTTAATACTTTGCGAACATGCGTTAATACACCAGCTAAGCCAGGAATTTCTAATAAAAGTAATAATTCTGCTAAGGTGCGTTGAAAGGTTTCATAAAGCTGTGGTTGATCTAAATATTCATGTTGATAACTTGCTAAGGCAGCGTCGATGGATTCATTTATCCAATTTTGCCAGTCTTTTATGGCCTGATGTTCTTGATACACGGGTTCTAGCCATGCGTGCCAATGTTTTTGGATCAGCGCTAACTCCAATCTATTTTGCTGTGCAGAATTGCGTTTTTTAGCAAGTTGCCGCAGCGTGGCCTGATGTTTTTCTGGCCAGGTTGGTAACGCAATCGGTTTTTGGTAATAAAGCTCAATAACGTCAGGAAATGTATCTGACCTTGCTTGCTGCCATTTTTCGTGTAACGAATCAATAATAATATGAGCATTGCCTTCACTCAGTTTATTTAAGCAAATCAATGTCGGTTGCTGTAAATCCTCCAACATAGTCATCACTTCCCACACCGCTTGATCGGCATATTTTTCTTTACTGATGACTAAAATAATAATATCTGCTAACGCAATGGTCTGCATAACGCTGGCACGATAATAACTGGAATCAATGGAATCAAAATCAGGCGTATCCCACATTACACAGGGTGGTAAAAAAGCTGAGGATGAGTTGATGGCTGTGAGCGTATAGCTATCAACTTGTGATAACAGATGCTCGGCTTGGCTGAGGTAGTGATAGTTAGAAAAATATTGTTGAATGGCGGCGCAATGGTCTTTGGGTATTTGATGACAAAAACCTTGTGGATGAACAGTGTAACCCGCAAGAGGACTTACGCCCGCCACATCAGCAGCGCATAAAACATTAACTAATGAGCTTTTTCCTGATTGAGTCGGACCAATAACGGCAATATTTAAAGGTAGGTGAGGAGTGTTGTTCTTTTTACTAAGCAAACTACCTTTACGAAGAAAAGCTTCAGTTAATAATAACTCCTCAATACGTTGAGCATAAAGATTACGAAGTGGTTCATGATGAATGTGCGTTAAGACAAGGTGATAACGCTGTTTTAATAATTGAATAAATTCCAGCATAATAGATTAGCTTAGATAAAGCTGACGGTTATAATAACTTACCATTTTACTTTATTTGGTAATATGGAACGGCTGTTTAACATAACTATAACTTAATTTACCGTAATATAGATCAGCAATTAACATCGAGGTTATCATCATGAAAAAAATATCCGCTGTACTCCTTATTTTGGGATGCGTTGCGCTTACTGCTTGTAGTAAAGGACAGGAAATCAACGGTCATACTATGAATACTGCATACAAATCAGTAAAAATGTTAAAAAATCGATTACTTCCAGAAAATCGTATTGAATTTGAAGTGGCATTTTGGACAATACGTGATGCTAATAAAGAAGATAGTCATTTCTTAACGACGGTCGATGGTAAAAAACCAGAAGAAATTATTGCAATGGGTAAAGATCTCTATCAACAGCGTCGTGATGCAGGCGAACAAAATTATACTCAGTATTCAAGCTGGGAAGAAATGATAACTAAATTTGGACGTGAACGAATTGACCAAGACAATCGTAAAAGTTCTAAAAAAGAAGAAGGACGCGATAAAGCCAATGATGTGCTTTACAAATTGTAATTAATTTTTTAATAACTTCTTTGTGTGCTGATCTTCTTGAGGAATGATTAAGCTCACAAATTGATTGGCTTCAGTAAGAATTTGTTCCATAGCATTTATTAAGTCACTAATATCGATGCTTATTTCAGTAAATTCGTACTGTAACGCAGCAATTGTTTGGGCGTTAAGATTATGTTTTAAAAATAAAACTTGATCCTTAAAAGCAGCTAATACAGGAGTTATTTTATCCAAAGCTTTATATAGTGTTTTGATTAGCCGGGCATAATTTTGCCTGGCTGTCTTCAATTGCTGTTTACTTTTATTTTTTAAATTTCGATTTGAATATCCCTCTAATTCTTTTTCCCATTCAGCGAAAAGTGCTTCGCTAACCTCTTCAATAGCTTTAATTCTGCCTATGATGTGCTCAGTTTTTACTTGGCAATAATGATACTGCTGGTTAAGTAACTGATATTTTTGCGCTAATGTTAAATGATTACGCGTATCGCTTAAATAATGAAATTTTTCAAGGGTAGTAACAAATTCAGTGCGTGTCTCTTGTAAACCTAGGCAGGCTTGTTCAACATGATGAACGACCAATGTACGCTTGTGTTCACCCAATGATTCTTTGGCGCGATAATAAATATTTTTAAGTTTTCTAAGCATAATTTAGCAGCAAATTAAGGGTAGCGAGAGGTACTTAATTTTAGAGTAAATCATCCACATGGATAATTTTTATTGGGTAATTCGCGTTGTCAATCATGGTACAAAACGCTTTATCAATAATATCGCGTTGCGCAAGTTCAGCAAAGCTCAGTGACGAATCGATTGATGCAGATTTAACGAGAATTAACTCTTTTGCAGGCAGTGTATTAGCAAGCCAAGCGGCTAAGCTATCTGACGTGACATCCCAAGAAGGGTTGAGCTGAGCCGCTTCAAGTTCTGAAATATTAGGCGACCAGAGCAGTTTTTTTTGCACAGCATACTGGCGTTTAATGTCTTGGCTATGGCTAATAATTTTAAATTCAGGATGAACAGATTGATAAAACAATGCCATTTGTTGCATTGCTAATAACGCCATGGTGTGGGCAGTTGTGTCGTCAAAATGCCAGACCTGTTGCAAGGAGCGCACTTGATCGGCAAAAACACCACCGCCCGGGACAATAACGACTGCTTGATTGGCAAACAGTCTAGCAATGTGCTGCAAACAGGTGCGCAGCTTTTCAGAATGAGCCAGACTGCCGCCAATTTTAATTACAACCACGTTTAAGGACGTTGCGCACTCGTAAGTGAAAGGAAGGGAACTCATTTTAAAAAGAGAGATAGTCTTTATGCGTTGCTTTTTAGCTTAGGTAGAAGACCGGCTATCAATTAAAATTTTCAGTTTTTGTCCTGGTTGAAGCCCTTTTTGTAAGACGTCTAGGTTATTTTTTCTTAAATCAGCAAGCGTTAAATTAAACTTTTTGGCGATCTGAGTTAAGGTATCGCCAGGGTGAACAACATACTGAATCAGACGCACGGGTGACGAAGAAGCCAACTGTGGGGGTAAGGACTTAATAATAATTTTTTTGCCAGGCATTAATGCAGACTTAACAGATAACTGATTCCATTCGGCAATAGCTTTTGGAGGAGTAGAAAATCGTTGCCCTATATTGACAAAAGTATCGCCTTTTTTTACGACATAAAACTGATTAACTGATTTAGCGTGGTTAGGAAGTATTGATAGCAAATTAGTTTGGGTTAATTTCCCGTCTATTTTTAATGCCATGCCTAACTTAACGGTATTGCTAGTTAAATGATTGCTTTGACGAATTTGGTTGGCAGAGGTATGAAATCTTTTGGCAATGGCTAATAAGCTATCCCCCGCATTAACCCGATAAATTACGGTGTTTTTGGACTCTTTAGCTTGGCTTTGCGATGATTTTATTTCATTTTGTAATTTGACTAAATCAACGCGAGCATTGGCCGGCAATTTAGCTAAACTGGTTTTAAATGATTGTGCTTTATCAACGGGAATGAGCAAATGATGTGGTCCTTGGGGCGCTGTGCAAGAACGACTATAGCCAGGATTGAGCTTAATAAATTTATCGTAAGGCGTGTTTGCTAATTGTGCTGCAATGTGCAAATCAAGCGGTTCTTTAATATTGATAACTTCAAAAAAAGGTTTATTGGGGATGTGTTGCAAGTGGATATTGTATTCATCTGCATTAGCGAATATTTTAGCAATAGCCAACAGTTTAGGGACATAATCCACAGTTTCTTGAGGAAGCGTTAACGACCAATAATCGGTAGGTAGATTATTGTCTTCATTTTTTTCAATCGACTTTCTTACTCTACCTTTACCGCAATTATAAGATGCCAGCGCTAATAACCAATCGCCATGAAACGTGTCACTTAACTCTTTAAGATATGTAGTTGCCGCTTTGGTAGAGGTATAAATATCACGTCTACCATCGTACCAAGCATTTTGTTGCAAGCCATATTCTTCACCTGTTGCCGGGACAAATTGCCAAAGACCTGACGCATCAGCGTGGGAATAAGCATCTGGAATAAAAGAACTTTCCACAACAGGTAACAGAGCTAATTCACCGGGAATATGTTTTGCTTCGATTTCATCTAAAATATGATGCAGATAAGGTTCTGCACGTTGTTGAATAATAGCTAGGGATGTGGGGTGTTGTAGATACCAATTGACTTCTTGATCAATTCTGTAATGCTCAACTTCTGGCAGTGAGTAGAGGGATAATAGTCTGTCCCAGACAGTATTTTGTTGCGTTAAGCCTGTTTTGGCTTTATTTTTTGCAAACCGCAATCGGGCGCCCACTTTTGGGTTATGAGCTAAGTAAGAATTGGTATCAGTAGATTCGTTTTGGGTTGCTTGATCATCAAGAGTAAAGGGTTTTTCAGAAGTTCCAGAACAACCAGTAATCAGAATGGCTAGCAAGATTAATAAAAAATTAATCGACCTGTTAATATCAACATGCATCATCTTAAGCCTAAGCGTGTAGTTTAAATTTACAAGTGCGTTAGTATAACGTGTTTTTGTTGAAAAACATTCACCTAATCTAGTGTTGAGTTTATTCATGAAGCGTAATTTTTTATTTAATTGGTATCAAACGCCCCGTGGCAAATTATTAAAAGAATTGGAAACGGAGTATTTAAAGCGTTCAATTACCGTGAGTTGTCAGCAAATTGTATTGCAAATAGGTGGATTAGGGTGGGAAGATGAATTTGTCGACTGCACTTTATATAAGTTTTACACCATTTTAGATATTAAGAAATTGGGTAGCCCATTAGCCAGAAAAATATGTGCGCGTGCTTATAATTTACCGTTAAAAAGTGACAGTGTTGACATGATTATTGTGTCGCATTTACTTGAATTTGATACCTGTAGATTTCAAACAATGCGCGAAATTGAACGTATCTTAAAGCCCGAAGGGATTATTTTAATTGTTAATTTTAATCCGTGGAGTTTGTGGGTCTGGTATCAATTTTTATGGGAAAAAAAATTAGCCGACTCATGGCGAGGGCATTTTATTAGCAAAGCAAGAGTTTTTGATTGGTTAAAATTATTAAATTTTGAAGTAACGATGACCACCGATTTTTTTCTTGATGAAGTTAAAAGCAAACATGGCAAAGCAATGAGTTCAGCTATCTCGTGGGCTGCAACGGCGTATGCAGTAAAAGCTATTAAACGACGCTACACCTTAATTCCATTAACGCCAGTACCTTCACAAGCCGTAAAATTAATGGCCATTAATTCAATAACACCTTCAGCGCACGTGGAAAAAAAATGAGTAACGACGTCATTATTTATACTGATGGGGCATGCCGTGGTAACCCTGGAGTAGGGGGTTGGGGAGCCGTGTTGCGTTATAAACAGCATACCAAAGAGCTATGTGGTGGCGAAAAAATGACCACGAATAATCAAATGGAACTAATGGCCGTCATCATGGCAATTGAAGCATTAACGCAGCCCTGTCAGCTTATAATTTACAGCGATTCAAGTTATGTCTTAAAAGGAATAACCTCGTGGATAGTAAATTGGAAAAAGAAATCATGGAAAACAGCCGCGAATAAGCCCGTAAAAAATGCTGATTTATGGCGAAGATTAGATGCATGTATTCAAGCGCACCACATCACTTGGCACTGGGTTAAAGGGCATTCAGGTAATGAAGGTAACGAACGCGCCGATGCTTTGGCTAATCTAGGCATCGATACCTGCACCTAGGTCGTTGCTTAAACGTCTTTACTTCACTCCACTTCAAATGCAGGTTTGTCATATTGACGCCTGCCCATCAAATCTGTGGGAAAAATTTTATCGCCTTCAATACGATAACTTTGCTTATCGTAGCGTTTCTTTCCATTTAAATCTGTCTCATAAATGCGCTTATTGTCCGTAATGATGTACGACGGTTTATTGTACTGACGCTTGCCCATTGAATCCGTTGAATAAACCCGTTTGTCAGCGGCTTGCACGGCAAAAACGAACATTATTAAGCTGATGAAAAGTGTTAATTTCATTGATTTACTTGACCATTATAAAAAGACATTGACAACTTAGCGAAAAA